>JAGHUT010000098.1 GCA_018064645.1 Candidatus Crickella merdequi
ATTGTAACCAGTATTACATTTGGAATTGGACATATTGTAAACCTGGTTAATGGTAACAGTGCAGACTATGTGGGAACGATCTGCCAGATATTCTATGCAGTAGCAATTGGTTTTCTTCTGGCGGCTGTATTGTATGTGGGGAAGAGTCTGATTCCATGCATTATTACACATTCGATGCTTAATGCACTTAGTTCTTTCTCAAATGAAACAGTAATAAGTAATATACAAATTCCAGTTTCGATTGTTTTATGTGTAGTATCTGCAGTAAGCGCGATAGTGATCTTTAAGAATACAAAAGAGGATAGAATAAAAGAAAAGGAATAAAAAAGATGGAAATTATTATATACGGTTCACAATACGGAACAACGAAAAAATATGCAGAAGAGTTAGGTCTGCTAACAGGTACCGAGGTCATATCATATGATCAGATCAGGGATATAAACACATATGACACTATTGTTTACCTCGGAGCTCTTTATGCTGGCGGTGTTTTAGGTATGAAGAAGACTTTCAAAAGTCTTTCGAGCGGTGTGAACAAGATAATAATTGCGACAGTAGGACTAGCTGATCCTACTGACAGCGAAAATATTGCAAACATTAGAAATGGTATGGTGAAACAATTACCGAAGGGTGTCTACGAACGTGCACATATTGTGCATCTAAGAGGCGGTATAGATTATTCTTCTCTGAACCTTAAACACAGGACAATGATGGCAATGTTACACAAGAAGGCAACTGGTTTGCCAGAAGAAGAAAAAACTGCTGAAGTTAAGGCAATGATAGAGACATATAATACAAAGGTGGATTTCACAGATCTGAGCAGGCTGGGGGAGATCGCTCGATTAATGTCGAAGTGAGTTTTTCAAGAAAATGGTCCCGCTTTTTATAAAGATTATATACTGTCAAAGTAGACCTAAGCCGTCTTTTTAGTATGCACATTTTGTAGGGCTTCTTATTCCAAAATCTGTCCTCTTTGTAGGATTTCGATTTCGTCTGTATAATCATACAATTTACCCATAGTAAATACTTTCAATATTTATAGGAGGTACAAAATGGGATACTCATTAGACTCAAAGGTTAAGGAGATTCTTAAGAACGAGAAAGCTGCCGCAGTTCTTGATAAGTATGCAGAGGGCGCATCAAAGAACCCTCAAATGAAGCTGGTAGGCGGTCTTACTCTCAGAAAGCTCGCAAGCTTCCCACAGTCAGCATACCTCGTTCCACATCTGGACGATCTTGATGCTGAGCTTAAAGCAATCGAAGACTAAACTTTACAGCACAAATCTTTTCTGCGATAAAACGACGGCCGTAAGACCGTCGTTTTATCTGTTTATATCAATTCTAGAAGCATGTCCAGCCGCCGTCGCACTTAAGGTCAACACCGTTAACGTATCTCGACTGATCACTTGCGAGGAAGAGTATAGCATCAGCAAGCTCTTCCGGCATAGCAAGTTCGCCTGAGAAATTCAGAAGCTGACTTGTGCGACCGAAGCCGAATTCATCTGACTGAGGCATTGTAATAGGAATGTCTGTTACAACGCCACCTGGCGAAACACAGTTGCAGCGAATATGGTGGTCCATATACATATATGCTGTGTTTCTTGTGAGAGAAAGAACTGCTCCCTTGCTCGCTACATATGCCGCGCCTGAAGTCTGGTGGTTAGCTCCTACAGAGCATGTATTAACAATAACTCCACCAACCTCTTCTCCCTGTGCAAGATACTGCTTGCACTCCTCTCTCATGCAGTACATAACACCGAAAGTATTTACTCTGAGAACCTGCTCCATCATCTCATCAGATGTGTCTGCAATGGCTGTATTATCGTCCATAACACCCGCATTGTTAACTGCAACATCAAGCTGGCCATATGTATCCACAGCAAGCTTGACCATTGCCTTTGCAGTAGCAGGACTACCGATATCTCCCATCATATGAATGATTTCGTACTGTGTCCCGCACTCCTTAGCCTCTTCAAGAAGGT
>JAGHUT010000062.1 GCA_018064645.1 Candidatus Crickella merdequi
CTATAAGAGCCTCCGTATTTTTTGAAAAAGTTTAAGAGAAAGATGGGGACGATTATATGGCTAGCAAAGTATGTTTTACCGACTTTCACTGTGCGGGAGATGAGGGCCAGCTCGATAAACTTAAGAAACTGATTATAGCTGCAGGTACTGATGATCTTGATTTTGATAACAAGTTCGTAGCTGTTAAGGTTCATTTCGGTGAGTGGGGCAACATGGCTTTCCTCAGACAGCAATATGCCAAGATAATTTGCGATTATGTCAAGACTAAGGGCGGTAAGCCTTTCGTAACAGACTGTAATACACTTTATCCTGGAAGCAGAGGCAATGCACTTGATCACCTGGATGCAGCTTATATGAATGGATATAATCCGCTTGCCACAGGAGTACATACCATCATTGCAGATGGTCTTCGCGGCAATGATGAGCAGGAGATTCCAGTTGAGGGCGGAGAATATGTAAAAACTGCCAAGATTGGAGCTGCTATTGCAGAGGCGGATGTAATCATTTCGCTTAATCATTTCAAGGGTCATGTTGCGGCAGGTTTCGGCGGAGCTCTCAAGAATATAGGAATGGGATGCGGTTCCAAGAGAGGCAAGATGGAAATGCATTCTCACGGAACTCCATGGGTTGATGAAGATATTTGCATCGGCTGTGGAATGTGCGTAAGAAACTGTGCGAACCAGGGTGTAGAAGTAATAGATGGAATTGCTGTAGTCGATGAAGATAAGTGCGTTGGCTGTGGTCACTGTCTTGGCTTCTGCCCGGTAGGCTCAATCCAGTGCAAATATGATGAGGCGCCTGCAGTGCTTAACTATAAGATCGCAGAGTATTCAAAGGCGGTCCTTGAAGGAAAGCAGGAGTTTCATGTAAGTCTTGTAGTTGATGTATCACCTAAATGTGATTGTGATCCAAATAATGATATTCCAATCATTCCTGATGTTGGTATGTTTGCAAGCAAGGATGCTGTTGCTATTGATCAGGCTTGTGTTGATGCCTGTAACAGGATGCCTGTAATGCCTGGCAGTGTAATAGGTGAACATTCTCACCATCATCACCACAGCTGCGGCTGTACTGTAGACTGTCCTGGAAGCGCCGATGAGGAGCAGAAGGAGACAAAGCGTGATGTATTCAGGATGGTTCATCCTGATACTAACTGGGAAGCAGGACTCATCCATGCTGAGAAGCTTGGAATCGGCACAAGAGACTATGAACTTGTTACAATGTAGTTTTCTTGACCACCTCTCACAGCAGGGGTACAATTGCTGTAAATAAGAAACGTACTGTATTGGAGATAAATTAATGGATAACAGACCTATTGGATTCTTTGATTCTGGACTTGGCGGACTTACCAGTGTAATGGAACTTCATGAGGCATTGCCTAATGAGAAGGTTCTCTATTTCGGTGATACTGCAAGGACACCATATGGATCCAAATCACCGGAAACAATAAGAGAATTTGCAGGACAGATAGTAGATTATCTAGTATCTAAGGATGTCAAGCTTATTATCATAGCCTGTAACACGGTTACTGCAATGGCCCTCGATGATTTGAGAGCCAGATATCCTGATGTTCCAATCTATGGTGTAATCGGACCTGTTGTCCGCAAGGTTGTATCTGACGGTTGCAGAAATGTTGGAATTATTGCGACAAAAGCTACAATAAGCAGCGATATTTATGCGAAGAAGATTAAGGAACTGGATCCTTCCATCGAGACATACAGTCTTGCATGTCCCGCCATCGTTCCGCTGGTCGAAGAAGGTTTTACAGATACAGAGATAATGGAGAAGACTGTCGAATACTATATGGACAGTTTTGTAAAAGAGAATGATTTCGATAATCTCATTCTCGGCTGCACTCATTATCCTCTCGTTGCAGACCATATTCGCAAGCTGTATCCTGACCTTACTCTTTATAATTCCTCTGCAGAGGTTGTAAATGAGCTTAAGGAATATCTTACGGAGAATGATATGCTTGCGGGACCAAATGAATTCCAGGACCGTTATTATGCCAGCGATCTGTCAGACAACTTCATTGCTATGACAGATATAATGTTCAAAGATAGAGATTCTAAGATTAAACTGGTTAAGTTCGAGAACTAGGAGGCCATATTATGAAAGTAACTTTTCTTGGTGCGGCACACGAAGTTACAGGTTCATGCACACTTCTTGAGGCTTGCGGCAAAAGAATTCTTATTGACTGCGGAATGGAGCAGGGAGCCGATATTTATGAGAACTGCGAGATTCCAGTTGCTCCTGAAGAGATCGATGCAATTTGTCTGACACATGCGCATATCGACCATTCAGGCAAGATTCCATTCCTTGTTGCACATGGATATGATGCGCCGATTTATGCAACTGAAGCGACAAGAATGCTGAGTAATATCATGCTTAGAGATTCTGCACATATTCAGGAGGCAGAAGCTGAATGGAGGAATCGTAAAGCTAAGAGATCAGGCGCTGAACCATTTGTTCCACTCTACGTAACCAAAGATGTAGAGAAGACACTTCAGATGTTCAACGACTGCAGATATGGCAAGGATGTGGAGATATTCGAGGGAATCTCAATCCGCTTCACAGATGACGGACATCTCCTGGGATCATCCAATATTCTTTTTACAATAGAAGAAGCCGGAGAGAAGAGAACCATTCTTTTCTCTGGAGATATCGGTAATAACAGCAAGCCGCTGATTAAAGATCCGCAGCAGGCTCCGGAAGCTGATTATGCAGTAATTGAGTCAACCTATGGTGACAGACTTCATCCTGAGAATCCTGACTATGTGGGTCAGCTGAGTGCTATCCTTGAGAGAACCTTCAAGAGAGGAGGAACTGTAGTAATTCCTGCTTTTGCAGTTGGAAGAACGCAGGAACTTCTGTATCATCTCAGGGTAATTAAGGAAAAAGGACTTGTTCATAGTCTGCCGGATTTCCCTGTATATGTTGACAGTCCTCTGGCAGTAGAAGCAACTAACATTTACAGTTCAGAGGTTGAAGAATATTATGATGAGGATGCAAAGGCTCTTATTAATAAGGGGATAAATCCAATCCAGCTTCCAGATATCAGATTTTCCATTACAGCAGATGAGTCAAAGGCAATCAATACTAATCTTGAACCAAAGGTTATTATTTCGGCTTCAGGAATGTGTGAAGCAGGAAGAATAAGACACCATCTCAAGCACAATCTGTGGAGACCGGAGTGTACAGTTGTTTTTGTAGGCTATCAGTCTCCGGGAACTCTTGGCGGCAAGCTTCATGATGGAGCTGAGGATATTACACTTTTTAATGAGGCGATTACTGTACAGGCTGAGATAGCAACTATTGATGGATGCAGCAGCCATGCTGACAGGAATATGCTTCTTGACTGGCTGAGACCCGTTAAGCCTGGCAGAGTGTTTGTTAACCATGGTGAGGATGAGGTAACAGTTGCTTTTGCAAAAACTATTGAAGAAGAGTTAGGCTGCACGGCAAGTGCTCCATTCAGTGGTGAGGTGTACGACCTTGTTACGGGAGAGTGTATCGACAGGGCACCTGTTGTTCCTGTTATCAGGAAGACAGCTGTTGCTTCAGGTAAGGATTCCCATCCTGCAAAAAGTGAAGGCGGAATCAGAGCAAAGTCGATTTATCAGAAGCTTGTTGCTGCTGGACACAGACTTATGCAGGTAATTGAGCATAATCAGGGCGGAAGCAATAAAGAACTCGAAAGATTTGCAGACGAAATCAATCAGTTATGTGATAAATACGACAGATAGAACAGTGACGACCGATATAAATAAGGCTTTCGGCTACGAAAGTCTTATTTTTTTATCTGAAACTATTATATAGGGGCCCATTTGATTGACACTTGACTGTTTTTCTTGTAAAATCATAGGGCTAATTTTGTAAATTATTAACTTGTGGAGTAATTATGGAAACTGAATTTAAGTATCGTGTTACCGACGCATCGGTATTTGATCAGATCATTCAGGACCCTATCCTTGAGAATCATCTTAAGAATGATAGAGCTGAAGATATTAAGATGCATGCGGTATATTTCGACACCGAGAATCATGATCTGAGAAAAGCAGGAATTGCTTACAGAATCAGATATGAGAACGACCGCATCGTTGCTACTATCAAATGGGATAATATGGTCAAAGATGGTCTCCATTCAAGAGAAGAGTTTAATCTTGTTATTAATGATGAGAGATTTGCTGAAGAACCTGATATCGAAATTTTCAAGTCAAGTGATGCATATGATGTTCTGTACGCTGCTGTTGGAGATAAGAAGCTCACAAAGCTTATTGAGATGGAGTTCGACAGAAAGCTTGCCAAAGTTGACACGGGAAGATCAATAAGTGCAATCTCCATTGATGACGGAGTGATTCACAGACGCGATGGCGATATTGGTATTCTGGAACTCGAAATTGAGTGGTACTACGGCGATGAAGATGATTTCAAAGAGCTGGCACTTAGAATTGCTGACAAGTACAGCCTCGAACCTGAGAATGCTTCAAAGCTGCAGAGAGGATTTGCATAACATACAAATCTACAACAATTAACCAACACATAAAGATTAATAATAATAAGTGATAACTATTAGGAGGATTTATTAAATGAAGGCTACACTGGTTTCAAAGGAAGCAAACGAAGTAAAGTTTGATGTTGTTTTCTCAAGCGAAGAGTTTGAGGCAGCATGTGAGAAGGTATACAAGAGAGAGAGAGGCTCAATCCAGATTGATGGATTCCGTAAGGGTAAGGCTCCTAGAAAGATCATCGAGAACTACTATGGCGCTGATATCTTCTGGTCAGAGGCTCTTAACGATCTTCTTGAGAACGGATATGGTGCTGCACTTGATGAGCTTGAGATTGAGCCAATCGAGCAGCCTGTTCCTTCAGTAAAGGATATCAAGAAGGGTGAGGATGTAGTAGTTTCATTCACTGTTAAGGTTTTCCCAGAGATGGATATCGAGAACTATAAGGGTCTTGAGATTGAGGAGTCAGTAACAAAGATCGGCGCTAAGGAAGTAAAGGCTGAGCTTGAGAGAATCCAGAAGAAGCAGGCTAGAATGGAGACTGTTACAGATAGAACTGCTAAGAATGGAGATACAGTAATCATCGACTTCGTTGGCTCAATCGACGGAGTAGAGTTCGAGGGCGGCAAGGGTGAGAACTTTGAGCTTAAGCTTGGAAGCGGACAGTTCATCCCTGGCTTTGAGGATCAGCTTGTAGGCAAGAATGCTGATGAGCAGGTTGATGTTGAGGTTACATTCCCAGAGGATTATCACGCAGAGGATCTTGCTGGTAAGCCAGCACTCTTCAAGGTTACTGTTCACGAGATCAAGGAGGAGATTCTTCCTGAGATCGATGATGAGTTCGCAAGCGATGTAAGTGAGTTTGAGACACTTGCTGAGTACAAGAAGGACCTCAAGAAGAGCCTTCAGGCTGCAGCAGACAACACAGACGAGTCAATCATGAAGGACAGAACTCTTGAGGCACTTTTCAATGCAAACCCAATCGAGGCTCCAGAGTCAATGATTCAGAACGAGCTTGATAACATGGTTGCTGAGATGGATCAGCAGCTTGGTTACCAGGGCATCAGCGTTAAGGATTACCTCCAGTGGATGGGCAAGACAGTTGAGGAGCTCAAGGAAGAGTCAAGAACTGATGCTGTTAAGAGAGTAAACACAAGAATCATCCTTAAGAACATTGCAAGAATGGAGAACATCGAGGTAACTGAGGATGAGATGAATGCTGAGCTTGAGACATTTGGTGCACAGATGGGCGCTACAGTTGAGCAGGTTAAGGAAATGATCGGTTCAAGCATGAAGTACTTCGTAGAGGATATCCAGACAAAGAAGGCTATCGACATGATTTACGGCGCAGCAGTAAAGGTTGCAGCAAAGGAAGAGAAGAAGGACGAGGAGTAATCCCGTTTTTTCTCCAAGAATAAGATAATAAGGGGACTTAAATGAATTACGTACCTTATGTAATTGAACAGACAGGACAGGGAGAGAGAAGTTACGATATTTATTCAAGACTTCTGCTTGACAGAATCATCTTCATCGATGATGAGATTGATGACAGAACAGCAAGCCTTGTAGTAGCTCAGCTCCTTTTCCTGGAGTCACAGGACTCAGAGAGAGATATCAACATTTACATCAATTCACCTGGTGGTTCAGTAACAGCAGGAATGGCTATTTATGACACAATGAATTATGTAAAGCCGGATATCTGCACTATCTGCGTTGGTATGGCTGCCAGCATGGGCGCTGTACTGCTTACAGCAGGAACAAAGGGTAAGAGATATGCTCTTCCTAATGCTGAGATTATGATTCACCAGCCTCTTGGTGGAGCGCAGGGACAGGCATCTGATATTAAGATTCAGGCTGACTGGATTCTCAAGACAAGAACTAAGCTTAACGGCATTCTTGCTGAGGCTACAGGACAGACTCTCGAGACAATTGAGAAGGATACAGACAGAGATAACTTCATGTCTGCCGATGAGGCTCTTGAGTATGGTCTTATTGATAAGGTGCTCGTAAGATAAGCTAAGGAGACTGTTTTGAGCAATACAACTAACACAAACGAACTTGTGTGCTCTTTCTGCGGGAAGACCAGCTCACAGGTTAAGAAGATTATTGTAGGACCTGATGTATTTATATGCAATGAGTGCATCGACCTCTGCTCTTCACTTATCAGTGAGGATGCGGCACCTGCACGCAAGAGAATGACAAAGCTTCCTAAGCCGGAGGATATTTTCAAAGAGCTTAGTCAGTATGTTATTGAGCAAGAGCCGGCTAAGAAGGCACTTGCAGTTGCAGTGTACAATCATTACAAGAGAATCAAGTATCTTGAGAAAAAGGATAACAGAGGATCTGATCAGGTTGAGATTCAGAAGAGCAACATTCTGATGCTTGGACCTACAGGAAGTGGTAAGACACTTCTTGCACAGACACTGGCAAGAATTCTTGATGTGCCTTTTGCAATTGTAGATGCAACTTCTCTCACAGAGGCAGGATATGTTGGAGAGGATGTCGAGAACATTCTTCTGAGACTTTATCAGGCAGCTGATGGTGATCTTCAGAGAGCACAGAAGGGTATTATCTACATCGACGAGATTGATAAGATTGCCCGCAAGTCAGAGAACACATCAATTACAAGAGATGTAAGTGGTGAAGGCGTACAGCAGGCTCTCCTCAAGATTATTGAGGGAACTGTTGCAAATGTTCCTCCTCAGGGCGGAAGAAAACATCCTCTGCAGGAGTTCATCCACTTCGATACAAAGAATGTACTTTTCATCTGTGGAGGTGCATTCACAGGACTTAATACAATCATCAAGAGAAGACTTGGTGACAAGGTAATCGGATTCAACTCAGAGCAGGGTGTAGAAGAAGATTACAATGAGAATGATATTCTGCTTAAGTGTGAACCTGAGGATCTTCTCAAGTTCGGACTCATTCCTGAGCTTATTGGTAGAATGCCTGTAACAGTGGCACTCAGCGAGCTCAGTGAGGCAGCACTTGAGAGAATCATAAGAGAGCCTAAGGACTCACTTATCAGACAGTACCAGACACTTCTTGCAATGGACGATGTTGATCTTGAGATTAACGACGAGGCTATTACAGCTATCGCAGAGAAGGCTATAGAGCTTCGTACAGGAGCAAGAGGTCTCAGAGGTATTTTTGAAAAAATGATGACAGACATCATGTATGAGCTTCCTTCCATGGAGGATGTTACTAAATGCATCATTACAAAGGATGTTGTACAGAATGGCGCTGAGCCAATCCTGGAAAGAAAAGCAAAGAATTAATCACTTAGGCGGCAGACAATTACGGTATGCCGCCTATGTCACTATTAGAGATGGAAAGGAGATAGAAATGGAAGAGAACAGAATTCCGTTTATTGCCCTTAGAGGACAGACTTTTTTCCCTGATACTATCGTAGGGTTCGACATTGGTAGAGATAAGTCACTCGCTGCTGTTGAGGCTGCAATGAATAACGACAAGTATGTTGTTGTAGCAACGCAGAAGGACACATCTGTTAATGATCCTGTACAGGAAGATATCTACAATACAGGAGTTCTTATTAAACTCAAGCAGGTTGTAAAGAGACATGAGGAGTACATCAGAGTACTTGGCGAGTGCGAAAAAAGAGTTAGAGTTACCAGCATCTCAGATGACGGAACAATGCTCCGTTGTGATTATGAGATCGCTTATGATACAGATGACAATGAAGAGGATCTTCACCTTGAGGCGCTGGTGAGAATGCTTAAGCATTGTTATCTTCAGTATGTGGAGAAGAATAATTCTGGGGAAGGTGCTGCAAGAGCACTCATAGAAGGCGTAGAGAAGCCTGCAACTCTTTGTAACATTATTGCAGGAGAGCTTGAGGTTGCCTTTGATGTAAAGCAGACAATTCTTGAGATTGATTCTGTTCAGGTCAGAATTGAACAGCTGATTAATGTTATCAGAAAAGAGAATCATATTCTTGCTATCAGCAAGGATATCAACAATAGAGTTGTCAAGAACATGAACAGAGGTCAGAAAGAGTATTATCTCAGAGAGCAGCTTCAGGTAATCAAAGAGGAGCTGGGAGAGAACGATAATACTGATGACGAGATTAAGGTGTGGCTTGAGAAACTTGATGAGCTTAAGCTTGAGGAGAAGACTGACGCGAAGATACGAAAGGAAATCGACAGATTTTCTAAGATGAGTCCTATCAGCCCTGATGCAAATGTTTCAAGAACATACATCGAGACTATTCTCGAACTGCCATGGAACACTTCATCAAAGACAAACATCAATCTTAAGAAGGCTGAGAAGATTCTTAATGAAGACCACTATGGCATGATTAAGGTTAAAGAAAGAATCCTTGAGAATCTTGCCGTTATGCATCTTGCTAAAGCTATCAAGGGTCCAATCATCTGTCTTGTAGGCCCTCCGGGAGTAGGAAAAACTTCAATTGCAAGGTCAATTGCAAGGGCCACAAACCGTGAGTTCGTCAGAATGTCACTGGGCGGTGTTAGAGACGAGGCTGAAATCAGAGGTCACAGAAGAACATACGTCGGAGCTATTCCTGGTAGAGTAATCAATGCAATTATTGAGGCTGGTACTAATAATCCGCTGTTCCTCCTCGATGAGGTTGACAAGATCGGTGCAGATTTCAGGGGAGACCCTGCTTCCGCATTGCTGGAGGTGCTGGATCCAGAGCAGAACAGAGATTTTACCGATCACTATCTTGAGATCCCATTTGATCTCTCAAAGGTAATGTTCATCACTACAGCTAATACAACTTCTACTATTCCAAGACCGCTCCTCGATAGAATGGAGGTTATTGAGCTGTCCAGCTATATTGAGGAGGAGAAGGTTCACATTGCTCAGGATTATCTGATTCCTAAGCAGATTAAAGAGCATGCAATCAGAAAGAATCAGCTGACAATTACCGAACCTGCTGTCAGAGAGATTATTAATTACTATACAAGGGAAGCCGGTGTTCGTAATCTTGAGCGTGAGATTGCAAACATCTGCCGTAAGGTTGCCAAGAGTATTGTTACTGAGAAAAAAGGCAAGTACTGCGTGAGTGCACGTAATGTCGACAAGTATCTCGGTAAGAGAGTATATATTGAGGATATGTCAGACCTTGAGCCTGAGGTTGGAACAACAACCGGCATGGCATGGACAGCTGTAGGCGGTGTAACACTGGAAATCGAGACTGTTAAGATGCCTGGAACCGGCAAGCTGATACTTACAGGACAGATGGGCGATGTAATGAAAGAGTCTGCTCAGACTGCAATGGGCTATATTCGTTCAATCGCTGAGAAGTATGACATTCCGGCAGAAGTTTTTAAGGATTATGACATTCAGATTCATATTCCTGAAGGAGCTACACCTAAGGATGGTCCTTCAGCTGGTGTAACAATGTCATGCGCGTTATTCTCATGCCTGACAGGTAAGAAGGCTAACAGAAACATCGCAATGACAGGAGAGGTTACTCTAAGAGGCAAGGTTCTCAGAATTGGAGGACTCAAGGAGAAGGCTCTTGCTGCATACAGACAGGGAATCAGAAAGATTCTCATTCCAAAAGAGAATGAGCCTGATATTGAAGATATCCCTGCAAGCGTAAGAAAGAAGATAGAGTTCATCTGCCTCGACACAGTCGAGGATGCACTCAGGGAGATAATTAATGAAGATTAACAAATCCGATATAGAAACTGTTGCAGTTAAACCTGCACAGTATCCTGAACCAGATAGATTCGAGATTGCTTTTGCCGGCAGATCAAATGTCGGCAAGAGTTCTCTTCTTAACCTGCTTACCGGCAGAAAGAGTCTCGCAAGAGTATCGGGTAGTCCAGGCAAAACAAGAACAATCAACTTCTATCTGATTAATGATGATTTTCGCATTGTAGACCTTCCAGGCTACGGATATGCCAAGGTCAGCAGAAGCGAGAGCGAGAAGTGGGGCCAGATGATGGAAAGTTATCTTGAGAACAGGGAGAATCTTCTCAAGGTTGTGCAGCTTGTTGATATCAGACACAAGCCAAGTGCACAGGATGTTCAGATGTACGAATATCTCAAGTATTACGGCCTCAGCGGTATTGTTGTGGCTACAAAAGCCGACAAAGTATCGAGAAATGAGATTCAGAAGAGCATGAAACTCATTAGAACTACACTTGATATGGACAAAAGTGATATAATTATTCCAGTTTCGGCATTAAAAAGAACAGGACATGACATTCTTCTTGATGAGATTGAGAAACTTCTTGATAGTGCCAGAGAAAAGTCTGAGGACAAATAGGGGGCAATTATGGCAACAGAGCATACACAGATTGGAAGCGTTCTTATTACAGAGGAACAGATCCGACAGAGAGCAAAGGAAATCGGAGAACAGATTACAAAGGATTTCGAGGGAGAGAAGGTTATCATCATTGGAACACTTAAGGGCTCAGTTCCATGGATGGCTGAACTTATCAAGCACATTGACCTTGACTGCGTTCTTGACTTTATGATTGCAAGCAGCTATGGTTCATCAACAGTAAGTTCAGGTGTTGTAAAGTTCTCTCTTGAGCCTAAAGAGAATCTTTATAACCAGAATGTCATTATCGTTGAGGACATCATCGATACAGGTAACACACTTTCATATATCCTGAAGAAGTTTGAGGAGAGAGGTCCTAAGTGCATTAAGATTTGCACTATGCTCAACAAAGAGTCAAGAAGAGTTGCTGACATACACGGAGATTATGTAGGCTTCGAAGTAGAAGATCTTTTTGTAATAGGTTACGGTCTTGACTTCGACCAGAAGTTCAGGAATCTCCCATATGTAAGCTATCTGAACGAGGAAGATATCGAGAAGCTGTAATCACCTGGAGGGGAATTATGGATATTAAACAGGATTTACATATTCATACATGTTTCTCTGATGGGGCACTAAGACCAGAGACTATTGTAGACAGATGGAAAAGTGAAGGGTATAAGCTTATTGCTGTTACTGATCACGATGATATCGAAGGTTCCAGAATCGCATATAATTATGCCAAGGGTCGTGGAATCGTTGTGATTCCGGGAATAGAGTTTGATTCCTGTGATGAACTTGGCGAAGAGATTCATATTCTTGGATATAATATCGACTATGATAACAAGGCTCTCAAGAAGGCGCTATCAGAGGTAAAGAGGTGGAGAGCTCAGCGTAATGATATTATGCTGAAGGTCCTCAATGATATGGGGTACGATATATCGATTGATGATCTGATTGAAGTTAATGGAGGACACTTTATCGGCAAGCCTACATTTGCTCAGGTTATGGTTAACAAAGGATATTTCGAGAATCTCTCAGAGGTATTTGCCAAAGTATTTACAGTTGAGCCTGAGATTAAGAGTATAGTCAAAAAAACGCTTCGCTCAGATTATGTAATCAGACTTATTCATGAAGCCGGCGGTATTGCTGTTCTTGCTCACCCTATGCAGCAGCGCAGTAAAGACGAAAGTGACGAAATCTTCTATAAAAGAATCATAAGATTTATGGATAGATTCAGAGAGTACGGAATCGATGCTATAGAATGCAGTCATCCGTCAGCTACGGAAGATGAGGCCAGAGGTCTTAGAGAATACGCAGCAATGTACAAGCTCAAGACAACAACTGGTTCAGATTTCCACTCGGACAATAATAAGAGAGTATACAGATAGAAATTGTGATTTTTCACAAATTTGGAGCGAAATAGGATAGTTTTTTGTTGACCGAATATATTATTTCTGTTAACATACTATAAACTGAATATTGCAATTAATGGATAGAGGTGCGAATTACCATTAGTAGCTTCTTTGTAGAAGGTGGTCAGACCGTTGAAGAAGTGGAAGGGGTGTTCGCCGAAGAAAGAATCTGACGAATTCTATTCTGGGCAAACGAATAACATTCGTTTGACTGTCGCAGTTGCGGAGTGCTAGGTTTAATTGTTGATCGTGCTGGAAGAGGAATGCTCCGACAGCATGACTAATGTCGATGATTTATCAGCCAATGCAATTGCATTGGCTGTTTTTTTCCTGATATTGCAATAACAGTATCAGCTATTATTCAATATCAAGAAGCAAAGGAGAAATAACAATGAGACAGAATACTATTTTCCAGGGAGCAGCTACAGCAATCGTTACACCTATGACAGAGGCAGGCGTAGATTACGAGGCATTTGGTAAGCTCATAGACTGGCAGATTGAGGAGGGAATCAACGCCCTTGTAATTGCAGGAACTACAGGCGAGGGATCAACTCTTTCTGATGCAGAGCACAGAGATGTTCTTAAGTTTGCAGTAGATAGAATTGCTGGAAGAGTACCTTGTATTGCAGGTACAGGTTCAAATGATACAGCTTATGCTATTGATCTTACAAAGTATGCATGTGAAATCGGCTGTGATGCAATGCTTGTTGTTACACCATATTACAACAAGGCAACTCAGAAGGGTCTCGTTGCTATGTATAATGCAATTGCTGATGCTTCAACAAAGCCAATCATCGTTTATAATGTTCCATCAAGAACAGGTGTCAACATTGAGCCTGCTACTTATGTTGAGCTTGCTAAGCATCCAATGATTGCTGCTATCAAGGAAGCGAACAGCAATATTTCAAAGATCGTTCAGGCGTTCTCACTTGTTGGAGATCAGCTTGACATCTATTCAGGAAATGATGACCAGATTGTTCCAATTCTCTCAATGGGAGGAAAGGGAGTAATCTCAGTTCTTTCTAATGTAGTTCCAAAGGAAACTGTAGAGATGTGCGATAAGTATTTTGCAGGAGATGTTGCAGGTGCAGCTGCTATGCAGTGTGAGTATCTTGCTCTTGTTAACGCTCTCTTCTGTGAAGTTAACCCAATTCCTGTTAAGGCTGCGGTAGCTGCAATGGGATTCATGGAGAACTATATCAGACTTCCACTTACACCAATGGAGCCACAGAACGAGGAGAAGATGCTCGACATTATGAGAGGTCACGGCATTATATAACTAATACAGGAAAGCATTAAAGGTAAAGACTATGAATATTATTCTTAATGGCGCAGCAGGCGTTATGGGACAGAAGGTTGCAGAGAGAATAGCAGAGAGAGATGATCTTGTACTTGCAGCTGCAGTAAGTCTGGAGCTTGATACCTGCGAAGAGGCGGGAACATACAAGGCTATAGCGGATTATAGCGGTGATGCTGACGTGGTTGTTGATTTCTCCCATCATTCAGCAACTGCAGATCTTCTTTCATATTGCAGAGAAAGGAAGCTGCCGGTGGTAATTGCAACTACCGGTCAGACTGATGAAGAGAAAGCAATGATTGCTGAAGCTTCAGCTGAGATTCCTGTTTTCTATTCTGGTAACATGTCAATCGGTGTTGCTGTAACATGCGCACTTGCAAAGACTGCTGCATCATTCTTTCCTAATGCTGATATTGAGCTTGTTGAAGCTCATCACAATAGAAAAGTCGATGTCCCAAGCGGTACTGCACTCATGCTTGCCAACTCTATCAAAGAAGTAAGGGAAGAGGCAGAGTTCAATATCGGAAGACATGAGAACGGCAAGAGACAGAAAGAAGAGATTGGTATTCATTCAATCAGACTTGCTAATGTTGTCGGCATGCACAAGGTATTAATCTCAACAGGTAGAGAGACAATAACAATCAAGCACGAAGCACATGACAGAGCGCTTTTTGCTGATGGAGCTATCGTTGCAGCAGACTTCCTGGCAGGACAGCCTGCAGGAATGTACAACATGCAGAATATTATGAAATAAGGAGATTAATACATGAACGCACAGGAAATCATTAATTATATTGCAACGGCGGAGAAGAAGACTCCAGTTAAGCTTTATGTTAAGGAGAATGAAGCAATAGATTACGGAGATGCTAAGGTTTTCGGAGCAGCCGATAAGATTGTATTTGGCGACTGGAAGGAGCTGGCTCCAATCATCGAGGCTAATCAGGACAAGATTGCAGATATCGTAATTGAGAATGATTGCCGCAACAGCGCAATTCCGATGCTTGACCTTAAGGATATTCCAGCAAGAATCGAGCCGGGCGCAATTATCAGAGAACAGGTTGAAATCGGTAAGAATGCTGTTATCATGATGGGCGCAATTATCAATATCGGAGCTGTTATTGGTGAAGGAACAATGATTGATATGGGAGCTGTTCTCGGTGGAAGAGCAATTGTTGGAAACAACTGTCACATCGGTGCAGGAACTGTACTTGCAGGAGTTGTAGAGCCTGCTTCAGCAACACCGGTAATAGTTGAGGATGATGTTCTCATCGGTGCTAATGCAGTTGTAATCGAAGGTTGCAGAATCGGCAAAGGAGCTGTAGTAGCTGCCGGAGCAGTTGTTACAAAGGATGCTCCTGAGAACGCAGTAGTTGCTGGTTGTCCTGCAAAAGTCATCAAGATGAAGGACGAACAGACAACTCTCAAGACTGCACTTGAAGCAGATCTCAGAAATCTGTAGGGGGATATAATGAAGAAGGTTACACCATTCACTTTAAATGATGTACAGAGATGGGCGGAGGATTATCCTACGCCTTTCTATGTTTATGATGAAGAGGGTATCAGAGAGTGCGTTGAGGCCGTTTATGATGCTTTCAGCTGGAACGAGGGATTCAGGGAGTTTTTCGCGGTAAAAGCCTGTCCTACTCCTGCAATTCTCCGACTCCTCGAAAGTCTAGGTTGCGGTGCAGATTGCGCATCAGTTCCTGAGATAGTAATGGCGCAGTGCTCAGGAATGACTGAGAACAAGATTGTATTCTCATCAAATGAGACTACTTATGATGAATACAGAGCTGCTGTTCAGGCAGGTGCCATCATCAATCTTGATGATCTGACTCAGGTGGATGTTCTGGAGAAGGCGGTGGGATATATTCCTGAAGCGGTATGCTGCAGATATAATCCAGGACAGTGGGAGACTACTAATGAGTTCATGGGTAATCTTTATGACTCGAAGTTTGGAATGCCTGAAGACCAGCTTTTTGAGGCTTTAAGACTGCTGAAGGATAAGGGAGCAAAGAAATTCGGTATTCATGCAATGCTTGCCAGCTGCTGTATAAGCAACGAGTATTATCCTGCTCTCGCCAGAGAGCTTTTTGCCCTGGCACTTAAGATAAGGGAAGAACTGGAAATCACACTGGACTTCATTGACCTGTCTGGCGGAGTTGGAATTCCTTACAGACCTTCGGAGGAGCCTGTTGATATCGCAGCAATAGGAGAGGGTGTTCGCAAGGCTTATGACGAGATTCTTAAAGCCAACGGAATTGAACTTTCAATCTATACAGAAATGGGAAGATACATTACCGGCCCTTATGGATATCTCGTTACTAAGGTTATAGGAAAAAAGCACATATATAAGGAGTACATAGGAGTAGATGCAACTGCAAGCTGTCTTATGAGACCGGCAATCTATGGTTCATATCATCATATGACAGTTCTCGGCAAAGAGGATGAGGCGGTTGCAGGTACTTTTGATGTGGTGGGCTCACTCTGCGAGAATAACGACAAGTTTGCGGTTGATAGAGAACTTCCGGAGATTGAGCTTGGTGATTATATAGTTATACATGATGCCGGCGCACATGGTCATTCAATGGGATATACATATAACGGCAAGCTTCGTCCTGCTGAATTCATGAAGAGAGACGGAGCGCTTAAAATGATCAGAAGAGCACAGACTATGGATGATTATTTCCGTGTGCTTGATTGTGATGAAGAATTTATGGAGGCAAGGCGATAGAAATGAAAGACTGTCTTAACAGCGCTGTATATAATAGCAAAAGAAGTGCTATCAGAGAGTTTTCGGCCCTTGCAAAAGCTACGCCTGGATGCGTTGCCCTTACTCTTGGCGAACCTGATTTCGATACACCTGTGTCGGTTAGTCAGGCTGTAGGTGCGGCTCTTTCTAACAGTGAGACTCACTATATAGCTAATAACGGTATTGCAGAACTTAGAGAAGCGATATCAGAATATGAGAGCAAAAATAACGGGCTTAATTACACACCTGATGAGATAATTGTAACTGCAGGAGCAACAGAGGCGCTGTGGACAGCGTTTTTTGGAATAATAAACCCTGGTGATGAGGTAATCATTCCTACGCCAGCATTCATGCTCTACGAAGAGATTGTTAAGCTGTGCAGAGGCGTTCCAGTCTTCCTTGATACTGCAGAGGATGGTTTTCAGATTAACGCTGAGAAGCTGAACGGACTGGTCAACGAGAAGACCAAGGCCATTGTCATTAACTCACCTAACAATCCGACGGGATGTGTGTATAATAAAGAAAGCCTCGATGCGATTCATGATGCAATAGCAGGGAAGAAGATTTTTGCTATTTGCGATGATGTGTACAGACAGCTTATTTACAAAGAGGGATACAGAACCTTAGCTGAGTACGATGATCTTAGGAATCAGATTATTGTTGTTCAGAGTTTCTCCAAGCCTTATGCTATGACTGGATGGAGAATGGGATATCTCATGATGCCTTCGGATATCAAAGAGAGATTGGAGCTTATCCATCAGTACACTATAGTATCAACACCTGCGCCTTTTCAGAGAGCTGCAGTGGAGGCTCTTAAGTGCGATGTTACTCCAATGGTTGAGACTTATCGCAAAAGAAGAGAGTACGTTCTCGGCAGGCTTGATGCGATGGGCCTTGATATTAACATTCCGGAGGGTGCATTCTATGCATTTCCTTCGATTGAAAAATTTGGAATTCCTTCAGCTGACTTCTGCAGAAGAATGATTACAGAGGGCGGTCTTGCGTGTACACCTGGCAGCTGCTTCGGCACAGAGGGATATATCAGACTGACCTACTGTTATTCAGACGAAGAACTTAAGGAAGGACTTGACAGACTGGAGCGATTTATTGCTACGCTCTAGAAGAAGAGGGAAAAGATGGCAATTCTATTTGACAGCATTAAGAACGAAATAATTAAAGAGATTACAGATATAAGGCGTTCGATTCACATGAATCCTGAACTTGGCAACTGGGAATTCGAAACAGCTGATTTAATTGAGCGATATCTTAATTCAATTGGCATTCCAACTCGCAGATATCTTGACACTGCTGTTGTTGGAATTATTGAATTCGATAAGCCTGGAAAAAGAATTGCTTTTCGTGCAGATATTGATGCTCTTCCTGTTGAAGAGAGCACCGGAGTTGATTATGCTTCGCAGGTTAAAGGCGTAATGCATGCATGTGGTCATGATGTGCATACGGCGGCACTTCTAGGTGCTGCAAGGCTGCTGATCGATGTTAAGGATCAGCTGAGTGGAAGCGCAGTTCTTATATTCCAGCCTGACGAAGAAGGTGATGGAGGTGCGAAAAGACTGATTGCGGAGGGTGTTCTTGATGGTGTAGAAGCTATTTATGGCGCCCATGTCGCGCCAGATCTTCCGGAAGGCACAGTTGGAATCAGGTATGACAAATTCTATGCTGCAGCAGATATGTTTGATGTTACTGTTCGCGGCAGAGCATCACATGGGGCGCAGCCTGAGAAGGGAATTGATGCTCTTGCGGCAGCTGCTGAGGCAGTTGTAAGAATAAAGGGGCTTCCTGAGGGTGAGAAGGATAAGTGTGTTGTATCAACTGGAATGTTCAAGGCAGGAACAGTCAGAAATCAGATTGCAGATACGGCGGAATTCTCAGGAATCATAAGATCTCTTGGTGCAGATAATAGAGAGAATCTCAGACGCAGATTGATTAAAAGTGTAAATGATGCCTGCGATAAGTATGGAGCAACAGCAGCTTTTAACTTTAAAGAGAGTTATATGGGAATAGTTAATACTCACAATGAGGTTATTACAGCGGAGACGGCAGCTCTTACAGAGTTCGGCAGGAATAGCGTTGTAATAATTGAAGGACCGCTGATGACTACAGAAGATTTCGGTTTTTATATCGATGAATGCGGCGGTTGCTTCTATCATATTGGAGCTGGCTGTGAGATGCCTCTTCACTCTCCAGAGTTTATTCCGACTGAGGGTGCGCTGATTACAGCTATGAGAATGCATGCCGCAGTAGCAGTGGAAAAACTCAAATAAAATGGTAATGGTCAAAGACATAAAGCTTTAAATTGTAGTAGAAGGAGACTGTATGAAAAAGATTTCCACAATTATAATTGTGATGCTTATGACATTGCTGAATACAAAGCTCTGACTGGTATTGAACCAGAACGAATTGCGGGCGCAACCAGATATACAACATCGGTTGAGGTTGCTAAGACATTTTTCGCTGACAGCTGTAGGAAGGTTGCACTTGCAAAAGAACGTATACGTATTTGGAGGAAGTGGACTTGTAAGCGACGGCGTTGCAAGGTCAATGATTGGATAGAAAAACGGAGGCTTTAAGCCTCCGTTATACTTTTGCGGAATAATCTACTCTTCAGAAGGTTTCTTTCTAAGAAGTATGATTCCGAGAATAAGCGCAGCCACATAACTGAATCCATAGAAGGTATATACACCTCTGTACGAACCTGTAATATCAAAGATTGCTCCTGACATTGGACCAGCAATAAGTGCACCAAGATTCATTGCTACAGATACCATTCCGAAGATGTTGGTAAAGTCTTTGGCTCCGGTTACGCCGACAGTTACTATTGGTGACATTACATTGGTCGTTGCGAAAGCTACACCGAAGAGCACGGCTGCCGGAATCATCAGCCCAGGCTTATCGATATAGAGCATCAGGAACATTCCTGCGATTCCAAGTGTCATAATACAGATAAAGTTCTTCAGAGTTCCGATTCTGTCGTTCAGCCAGCCAAAGAAAATCTTAGCAGCTGCCATAGAAATGCTTATGATGCTGATGATGCTTCCTGCTGCGATTGCTGAGTATCCGACATCTGTCAGGTATGCGGCCATCTGGGAGAAGATTCCGATTGCTCCGAATGCGAAGAAGAATAGTATTATCGAGAGCATCCAGAAACGAGGACTTCGAAGTGCATCCTCTTTCATCAGACAGTTCTCATCGTAGTCGGGTACAGGCTGCTTATTTGAATCATCTTGTGCAGCTGCTTCTCCATTCAGTCCGTATGGCTTTAGTCCGATTTCGGAAGGTTCGTATCTGAACAGTAATGCAATAGGAAGCATACAGCAGATTGCAATAAGTCCGAGCATTCTCATTGAGAACTGATAGCCGTAGGCCATAGTGAGAGCACTGCCTATAGGGTTGAAGAGAGCGCTTCCAATGCCAGAACCGGTCGTTACGAAACCCATGGCAAAACCTTTGCGTTTATGGAACCAGTTGTTGACAAGCACATTAGTTACAACGCCGCTTGTGAAAGCTGAGCCTACGCCAAGGAAGACTGACATGATATAGAAGGTCACAATATTATTTACTGCAGAGTAGCCGAACCATCCTATAAGCGAGGTGACAAGAGATAACCTTACTACTGTCGAAGGTTTGATTTTTGAAAAAATCTTACCCACCTGCGGATAAAGAATTATACCGCATACTGATACGATTGATGTTGAGATAGAGAATTCTGCTCTGCTTATTCCGAGATGATCACACATCGGCTTAAGGAACTGGTTGTAGCTGTTGTTGTACAGACCTGTAACTACAGCGATGAGAAGCCAGCAGGCAATGAGAATGAACCATCCGTAGAATATTCGTCCTGTGTATTTCTTTTCCATTTATTCACATCTCCGTTAAATTACTACCATTCAAAACAATATCATTATCTTTAAACATCTTCAAGTCATAGTAGAAACAGAACAGTTGAATATTTGGTTCAATCAATATATATTATCAGTATGGATACGAAAACAAACAAAGACAGCAAGACTGCAAAGAAACTTGCCACAGGAGCTCTTGTAATTGCTACTGCAATCGGTGCTTCCGCAGCCGTAGACAATCCTGCATCATACGAGGAGATGACACAGCAGGCGGCTATCGTTCAGGATATCGGCGATTTCAATCTCGATATGGTAACAGACGAAGCGACAGCGGATGATGAGCAGAAGCAGAAACGCAAGATAACTGTTGGAAGTGTTATTATGGCTCCGATTTATCTGGCTGGAATGGGAATTCTTAAGCTTGTTGAGTTCCTTCTGGCAGGACTGAGCGTTCCGATACTTGGCACCCTGATAAGGTGGTTCCTGTTTACGTGTGTCGTCCTTGGCACTCTTGCAATCGGTCTCAAGGTAGCATTCCCTGATATTCCACTCAGGAAGCTTATGTCACCAAAGAGAATAGGAACTGTTGTTATCGGTACAGCTGCAGTAAGCATAATATGCGCAGTGCTTCCGGCCTTTGGAGAAGATGCTGCAACATGGGCGGACTGGATTCGTCTGATCTGTGGAGCTCTTATTGTTGCGCCAATGGCTTTTGTAATTTTTAAGTTTAAGAACAGAAAAAGAACTGCCTGAAGGCAGCTCGATATTTGGCGACATTTGTCCGTTGATTTCGCTGCAATGTGAGTGTTATCCTTGCTGCAGGGGGATAGGTCAAATGAAAGATTATCAGTTCAGGTGCAATACTTCTTATCTGGTGCCCAAGGAGGTATATTATCAGTGTGTCTGGATGGTCAGGGATTCCGAAAGACTGCTTTGGCTTGCTCTGAGTGATGAAGTGGATCAATCTGTATCTTCTGCAGCGAGGAAGAGAACTGATGCAATCGAGTCAGCGCTCTATGCTGTTCCAGAAGAATACAGACTGGGCATTATGAGGCATGTTAAGGACAGGGAAGCCTTCGATGACTATGCTCATGAGAATACCTGGAAGAAGTGGCAGCAGAGATTTATATATGAACTGGCTGTTAATCTTATGCTTATCAACTGAATCTTTTATTCAATTTAAATAACGGAACACACAGAAGAAGCAGGCGGAGAGCCTGCTTTTTCTGTATGGACACAGGCAAATAGCAGGTGGTAGAATAACATAAATAATAATTATCGTTAAGGAGGGTATGTGATGGCATTTGAAGAGAGAACTATAGACAGCGAGATTGTGTATGAGGGTCCGGTCTTCAAGATTCGCAAGCACAAGGTTGAGTGTGTGAACGGCGTAACCTCCTATAGAGATATTCTGGAGCATTCTGGCGGTTCGGTGATGCTCGGAGTTAAAGATGATGGAAAGATTCTGATGGTTAAACAGTACAGGAAGGCTCTGGAGAGGGTGGTTCTTGAACTTCCTGCAGGCAAGATTGACCCAGGCGAAGAGCCTCTTGATGCAGCAGGCAGAGAGCTTAGAGAGGAGACGGGATACACGCCATCGGAAGTTAAGCATATGGTTACATATACACCTACATGCGGATATTCAGCTGAGAAGCTTCATATTTATCTTTGCACAGATCTCACAGAAGGAGATACTGATTTTGATGAGACAGAAGATCTTGATACATATGAGTTCACTGCAGATGAACTCATAGAAATGATTCTTAATGGTGAAATTGAGGACGGTAAGACAATAATCGGAATACTTTTTGCCAGACAGGCAGGGCTTATTTAAGGCAGGTGATATAGATGAAAGATTTCCTGGAATATCTTAAGAATGAGAAGCGCAAGGCCGATAATACAATTCTGGCCTATAGGAGAGATCTTGAGTCCTTTGAGGCTTTTCTGGAAGGACGAAACGGAAGAGCTCTGGCAGATTGCACTGAGTCGGATGCAATGGCATATGTAATGGAACTTGGCAACAACAATAAGTCAAAGGCAACAATTAACAGAAAGATTTCGGCTCTCAGAACATACTGCGATTACAATGTGAGAAAGGGTATAAGAACAGATAATCCTTTTAACAGAATCAAAGCTGCAAAGAATGATAAGAGGCAGATAGAATATCTTACAGTAGATGAGGTAAAGAAACTTCTTGAATCAACTGATGACAGTGTTAAAGGTCTTCGTGACAGGGCTCTTATGGAGTTCATGTATGGAACTGGAGCGAGAGTAACGGAAGTTGTTCGACTGAAGTACGAGGACATCAATCTCAGAATGAATTTCGCGACTATCAAGGAATACAATGCTGAGAGCAGAATCGTTCCAATCGGTCGATACGCTCACGATGCGCTGGTTGAATATATCGATAAGGCATATCCTGTGATTACCGGCAGGGCGATTAAGCCTGGCGACTATCTATTCCTCAATCAGATGGGCAAGCCGCTTACAAGACAGGGAATATGGAAGATTCTCAAGGATTACGGTGATGTAATAGGCACTGCAGATAAAATGACTCCGCAGGTGCTGCGTGACAGCTTCGCCGTACACATTCTTCAGAATGGGGGAGATCTAAAGACCCTTCAGGAACTCATGGGATTCGATGATATGAGCGTGGGAATTGCTTACCTGGCAGTGACAGATATTCATGTTAAAGAAGTGTTTACAAGGACACATCCAAGGGCGTAAAATCCCCTGAAAATTGAACAGAATTTATGCAAAAAGCTTTGACATTACTGTGCTATAGTGATATACTCTTTTAGGTTATTACGGGCGTTCCGCTGGGGATATGCGGAAGAAGACATAAAGGAACCAAGAACGTCTTTGAGGAGAGGAGGAATAACGAATAATGAACATTTTAGATCAGATTACAATGGACTACAAGAGAGAGGATATCCCTCAGTTCAACGTAGGAGATACTTTAAGAGTACACGTCAAGATCGTCGAGGGCCAGAGAGAGAGAATTCAGGTATTCGAGGGTTATGTACTCAAGAGACAGCACGGTGGAGTTAACGAGACTTTCACAGTAAGAAAGCTGTCAAACGGAATCGGAGTTGAGAAGACTTTCCCACTTCATTCACCAAGAATTGAGAAGATTGAACTGGTTAGAAAGGGCAGAGTTAGAAGAGCTAAGCTCAACTACATGCGTTCAAGAACTGGTAAGGCTGCAAGAATCAAGCAGGCTTAATCTTACACAAGAAGCAAGAGATGCATACCTGAGCAATAGGCAGAGGGTATGCATTTTTTCTTTATTGAAGGAGGAATAATGGCACTAGAACATATTAACTGGTATCCGGGCCATATGAAGAAGACACGCGAGCTCATCGCCAATAATCTCAAGGCGGTTGATGTTGTTATCGAAATCCTCGACAGCAGAATACCGCTTTCCAGCAGAAACCCTATTATCGATGAGCTTGTTGGAAATAAAAAAAGACTCATAGTCCTCGGCAAATCAGATCTTGCTGATGCTGAGGCTACTTCCGCATGGAGAGAATACTTCGAGAGCAAGGGAGATAAGACACTGGCGCTCAATCTCCAGTCAGGAGACAACATCAAGCTTCTTCTCAAGGCCCTCGAGGCAGAAGAGGCACAGCGCAATGCCGAGAAGAGTTTCAAGAGACCTCTGCGACTCATGATTGTAGGAGTTCCTAATGTTGGCAAGTCATCACTTATCAACAGACTTACTGGCAAGAAGAGCGCAAGAACGGGAGACAGACCTGGCGTAACGACAGGCAAGCAGTGGATCACACTTTCCAACGGAATGCAGCTTCTTGATACGCCTGGTATTCTGTGGCCTAAGTTCGAGGACAGACTTGTTGGTCTTAATCTTGCTTTCTGCGGCAGCATCAAAGATGATATTCTTGGTGTTCAGGACCTGGCTTTTGAGCTTATCAAGGTGCTTGAAAAGGATTATCCACAGAATCTTATGGACAGATACGGTCTTGAAGAGATATCAGAAGAGACAATCGAGAACATGGATGCAATTGCTGTGAAGAGAGGCTTTCTCATGGCAGGTAAGCGCATAGATTACGAGAGAACAGGAAGAACTGTCCTTGATGAATTCAGAGGCGGCAAACTGGGAAGAATCACACTGGAACGACCAGTCAGATAATTATGACTAAACAGGAAAGACTTGAATTACAGAAGCAGAAGTTAATAGAAATGAAGGCTCATGAGGATGAACTTCGCAGCAGTGGTGTCAAGTACATCGCAGGAATAGATGAAGTTGGCAGGGGCCCTCTTGCAGGTCCCGTTTATGCAGCGTGTGTTGTTCTTCCTTCAGATTTCGATGTTCTCGGAGTTAATGATTCAAAGAAGGTTTCTGCCAAAAAAAGGCAGGAACTTGACATCGTTATCCGCGAGAAGGCAGTTGCTTATGGTATCGGAATAGCAGATAATCATGAGATTGATGAGGTGAATATTCTTAATGCTACAAAGAATGCAATGCTCAAGGCTATAGCTGCGGCAAATGCAAAGCTGCCTGAGGGAGATTCAATTGACTGTATTCTGATAGATGCCGTTAAGCTTGATACAGATATTCGCCAGGAGTCAATCATCAAAGGTGATGAGAAGAGCCTTTCTATAGCAGCAGCCTCTATTGTTGCCAAGGTTGCAAGAGATTCATATATGACTGAAATGGACGAAATATACCCGGGCTATGATTTTGCCGGCAACAAGGGCTATGGAACAGTTGCTCATTATGAAGGACTCAGGCTTCTTGGAATGACACCTATTCACAGGAAGACTTTCTTAAAGAAATTTGAGGAGGCAGAGATGGCAAAGAAGCTATATGCCGTAAGAAAAGGCAGAGACATTGGAATCTTCAGTACATGGGATGCGTGCAAGGCGAGTGTGGAAGGATTCAGCGGAGCGGAGTATAAGAGCTTCAGCAATCCTGACGATGCAAGGGCGTATCTCGGATGGAAGAGCGCCGGCGAACAGATGTCACTTGGTTTTGGCAGCGAAGACACTGTCGAAGGCATAAGAGCCTATGTGGACGGAAGCTATGATGTGGCAACAGGAAGATATTCAGGCGGAGCCGTAATTGTGGAAGACAATGGAGTTACGGAGCTTTCACAGGCATATAATGACGGAGATCAGTCTCAGCTACGGAATGTTGCAGGTGAGATCATGGGCGCAAAACTTGCGATTGATTACTGTATTTCAAAGGGTTTTGATAAAGTTACCATTTACCATGATTATGAAGGTGTAGGCAAGTGGGGCGACAATAAGTGGAAAGCTAACCTCGAGATGACGCAGGCCTATAAGGCACATGTAGCAGAAGCGAGAAAAAAGATCGAAATATTTTTTGTAAAGGTCAAAGCCCACTCGGGTAATAAATATAACGAACTTGCCGATAAATTGGCAAAGGAAGCACTGAACAACTGATTTATGTGATATAATTAGTTGTTAAAATATGCCTAAGGGCAATAACATATAGTAGGAGAGACAATGGCATTCAGATATTATAGCGCTGAGAGAATCAGAGATAAGATGCCGACCTATAAGGGAACTGATGAGGAACTGCAGGATGCAATTGATGACATCAGTCTTCTGTACGGTTCAGCTTTGAAGGAGCTTGATACGAAGCTTGATATTATCTCGGATGATTTCGACAAGAAACATTCATATATGCCTATCCATCATGTCCAGAAGAGACTCAAATCCTTCGACAGCCTCATAGACAAGGCGGAGAGATACGGAATTGAGGACCCGATTAATAATCTGGACACGGTTCTTGCGGAAGTTCTCGATATAGGTGGCATTCGAGTAATATGCAACTATGAAGAGGACATATACACAATGTCAGGACTGCTACTTGAACAGTCTGATATTGAGCTTATAAGAATCAAGGATTACTGCAAGAATCCAAAAGAATCTGGCTATAGAAGTCTTCACGTAGTCGTCGCCATTCCTGTATACCTCGTAAACAGGAAGGCAATGGTACCACTGGAGATTCAGTTCAGAAGTATTGCGATGGATACATGGGCCAGCCTCGAGCATGAGCTTAGATATAAGAACAAGGGAGTGCTTAACGAGGAGATACAGGATCAGCTGGCGGAGTGTGCAAGACAGCTTGCACAGATTGATGAGAAAATGAGTCACATCAGACATCAGGTTCTGAAGAGTGACAACGAATATGCAGATTACTAAGGAGGAATAGAGATGGCAAATCTTGCTAAGACTTACGATCCTAAGGGGTTTGAGGATCGTATTTACGAGATGTGGGAAGAGAAAGGTGCTTTCAATGCTGAGGTTGACGAGAACAAGAAACCTTACACAATTGTTATGCCACCTCCAAACATCACAGGTCAGCTGCACATGGGACATGCACTTGACCAGACACTTCAGGATGTACTCATCAGATGGAAGAGAATGCAGGGCTACAGCGCACTGTGGCTTCCAGGCTCAGACCATGCTTCAATTGCAACCGAGGTAAAGGTAGTACAGAAGATTAAAGAAGAGACAGGCAAGGACAAGCACGATCTCACTCGTGAAGAGTTCCTTGAGTATGCATGGGATTGGAAGAGAGAGTACGGCGGAAGAATCACAAAGCAGTGCCGTAAGCTTGGAGATTCATGTGACTGGAGAAGAGAGCGTTTTACAATGGACGAGGGCTGCAACAAGGCAGTTAACGAGTTCTTTATCAACCTTTATAACAAGGGCCTTATCTATAAGGGCAACAGAATTATCAACTGGTGTCCTGATTGCGAGACAACACTGTCAGATGCCGAGGTAGAGCATGAGGACTTCGCAGGTCACTACTGGTACTTCAAGTACCCTGCTGCAGATGGCTCAGAAGGTATCACAATTGCAACATCACGTCCTGAGACAATGTTCGGTGATACAGCTATTGCTGTTGCAGAAGGCGACGAAAGATACGCTCACCTTATCGGTAAGAATGTAGTAATTCCAATTATCGGAAGAGAGATTCCTGTAATTACAGATGAGCATGCTGACCCTGAGAAAGGTACAGGAGCTGTAAAGATTACTCCATCACATGACCCTAACGACTTTGAGGTTGGACAGAGACATAATCTTGAGCAGATTGTCTGCATCGACCAGACTGCACATATGAACGAGAATGCAGGCAAGTATGCCGGCATGGACCGTTATGAGTGTCGTAAGGCATGGGTTCAGGATCTGACAGATGCAGGATATCTTGTAAAGATTGATGATATTACAATTCCTGCAGGTACATGCTACAGATGTCACACTGTAATTGAGCCAATGGTATCAGAGCAGTGGTTCGTAGCAATGAAGGAGCTTGCTAAGCCTGCTATCGAGGCTGCTACATCAGGTGAGATGATTCATGTTCCTGCAAGATTCGAGAAGATTTATCTTAACTGGCTGTATGATATCAGAGACTGGTGTATCTCAAGACAGCTCTGGTGGGGACACAGAATTCCAGCATACTACTGCGATGAGTGCGGTGAGGTAGTAGTTGGCCACGAGATGCCTGAAAAGTGCCCTAAGTGCGGATGCACACATCTTACACAGGATGAGGATGTTCTCGATACATGGTTCAGTTCAGCTCTCTGGCCTTTCTCAACACTTGGATGGCCTGAGAAGACCCCTGAGCTTGACTACTTCTATCCTAACTCAGTTATGGTAACAGGATATGATATTCTGTTCTTCTGGGTAATCAGAATGGTATTCTCATCATGTGAGTCAATGGGAGAGATTCCTTTCAAGCATGTATTCCTTCACGGTCTCGTAAGAGATGAGCAGGGACGTAAGATGTCAAAGTCTCTTGGCAATGGAATTGATCCACTTGAGATTATCAATGACTTCGGAGCAGATGCTCTCAGATTCATGCTCGCTACAGGTATTACACCTGGTAATGACATGAGATTTATCCAGAGCAGACTTGAGGCAACAAGAAACTTTGCCAACAAGCTTTGGAACGCTTCAAGATTCACTATCATGAACCTTGTTGGTGAGAACGATGAGTTCCTTCCTATGGCTGATGCAGAGACAGCAGCTCTTAAGGATGAGGATAAGTGGATTCTTGCTACAATTAATGAGGGTGTTAAGTACGTTACAGATGCTCTTGACAAGTTTGAGCTTGGTCTTGCTGGACAGAAGGTATATGAGCTTATCTGGGATGTATTCTGTGACTGGTACATTGAGCTCATTAAGAAGAGACTCTGGGGCGATGATGAAGAGGACAAGAAGACTGCAAGATACGTACTTCAGAAGGCACTGAAGGATCTCTGCAAGCTTCTCCACCCATTTATGCCATTTATTACAGAGGAAATCTGGAGCTTCCTCCCTGCAGAGCCTGCAACAGCAGAGAATCCTGATGGACTTCTTATTCTCGAGAGCTGGCCTGTATATGATGAGGCTATGGATTACAATGATGCTGTTGCAAGAATTGAGACTGCAATGGATATCATTAAGGCAGTAAGAAACATCAGAGCAGAGGCAGAGGCTGCACCAAGCAGAAAGCTTAACCTCATTATCAAGACAGATTCACTTGCTGATACTGTTGCTGCAATAGAGACATATGTAAAGAACATTGCAAATGTTGTAAGCATCAAGGTTGAAGAGAGTGGTGCAGAGGCACCTGCAGATGTAATGTCAGCTGTAATTAACGGAGCTGAGATTCTCGTACCTCTTGATGAGCTTGTTGATAAGGAAGCTGAGATTGAGAGACTCAATAAAGAGAAGGCTAAGCTTGAGAGCGAAGTTATGAGAGTTGAGAAGAAGCTTGCTAACCAGGGCTTCATCGCTAAGGCTCCTGCTGCACTTGTTGAAGAGGAGAAGGCAAAGGGCGAGAAGTACAAGGAGATGCTTGAGACAGTAGTAGCAAGACTTGAGGCACTTAATAAATAAATGAATATTATTGACCGAATTCACGAGACAGCAAAGACTAAAGGACCAGCGGGACTTCCTAGGATGAGAAGGCTCCTGGAACTCCTCGGAAATCCGGAGGAGAATCTGAGGATTTTCCACATAGGCGGAACAAATGGAAAGGGTTCCGCCTCTTTTTTCCTTAAAGCAATTCTTGAGGCAGAAGGATACTCCGTAGGAATTTATACGTCTCCACATGTAAAGAAATATAACGAAAGATTCCAGATCAGCGGAGCGATGATTTCCGATGAAGATCTGGAGCGATATGCCGGCAACGTTCTTGATTGCAGGGAAACTGTAATAGAAGAAGGGCTTGGCAATTTTTCCTTGTTTGAAATAATGACAGCCATAGCGTATCAGTTTTTTGCTGAGCATGAGCCGGATTACGTAATTATGGAAGTGGGAATTGGTGGAAGAATTGATGTTACTAATACCATAGAAAAACCACTTGTTTCCATTATTACCCAGATTGGTTTCGATCATACTGAGATTCTTGGCAGCTCTCTTACTGAGATTGCGACTGAAAAAGCCGGAATAATAAAGCCTGGAGTTCCTGTTGTAACTCAGTCGAAGGAGAGTGAGGTCAGGGATGTAATTTACAAGATCGCAATGGAGAAAGGAGCAGATGTAATAGATGTTTCTCTCTGCGACTATTCCATTACAGAGCCGATTGTTAAGACTGAAGATGGTATTTTCTGCAGATTTGATGCTACAATTGCAGGCGTCGAATATAAAGGCCTTGAGACCAGAATGCTGGGAGAACACCAGGTAAGAAATGGAATTACTGCGGCACTTGCTGTGGCAGAAGTAATGCCTGTTTCTGAAGAGGCTATAAGAAAGGGCTTTAAAGCTGCATATAATCCAGGCAGATTTGAATTCCTTACACAGAAGGAACCTTATATCGTAATTGATGGAGCTCACAATTCAAATGGAATTAAGGCTGCAATTGAGGCATACAGGACTACATTAGGAACTTTTGTTGATGACAACAAATTAATTGTGAGTTTTGGGTGTTTAAAAGACAAGGATTATGATATTATGGTAGAGATGATAGCAGATGCATTCTGTAACGCTTCACTGATTGCCCTCCAGCCGGACAGCGAGCGAGCTGTTCCAGCAGAGGAGCTTAGAGAACTCTTTGAAGCAAAGGGCTGCAGATGTACGGCATCCCCAAAGCCGGAATCATTATTTGAACCAGAGGTTCTTGATTCGTGTGATGCGATACTGGCTCTTGGTTCTATTTATCTTATAGGTGAAATTAAATCTTTATTTGATGAAAGGAATTGAATCAATGTTTGACAAGTTTGGAAATGACAACAGCAATTACAACCAGATGATTATCGCTGAGGTAGCTAAGGTTTCTCCTACTGTTGCTGATCTGATCGAGAAAGAGTACAACCGCCAGAAGAATAATGTTGAGCTGATTGCTTCAGAGAACTACTGCTCAGAGGCTGTTATGGCTGCAGGCGGAAGCTGCCTTGTCTGGAAGTATGCTGAGGGTTACCCTTATCAGAGAACTTCAGGTAACAAGGGAAGATACTACGGTGGAACTGAGTTCGTAGATCAGCTTGAGGAGTACTGCTGCGACAAGTGGAGAGAGGTTTTTGGAACTGATTATCATGTAAATGTTCAGCCTCACTCAGGTTCACAGGCTAACTTCGCTGCATACAAGGCAATTCTTGAGCCAGGTGACACAATCCTCGGACTTAACCTTGATAACGGTGGTCACCTGACACATGGTTCAGCTGTTAACTTCAGTGGAAAGCTTTACGATGTGCATTTCTACGATGTTGATGACAATGGTTTTATTGATATGGAGGATCTTAAGGCTAAGGCTAAGGAACTTCAGCCTAAGCTTATCCTTACTGGAGCAAGTGCTTATTCAAGAACAATTGATTTTGCTGCATTTGCTGAGGTTGCAAAGGAAGTTGGAGCATACTTCATGGTAGATATGGCTCACATCGCAGGTCTTGTCGCTGCTGGCGAGCATCCAACACCATTCGGATATGCTGACATTATTACAACAACAACTCACAAGACACTTAGAGGACCAAGAGGCGGAATGATTTTCGCTAAGCCTGAGCTTGCTAAGAAGGTTGACAGTGCTGTATTCCCATATGCACAGGGCGGCCCACTTGAGCATGTAATCGCTGCAAAGGCTGTTTGCGCTGAGGAAGCTCTCAAGCCTGAGTTCAAGGATTATCAGGCGCAGGTTAGAAAGAACTGCAAGGCTTTCGCTGAGGAGTTCGTTAAGATGGGATACAACGTAGTTACAGGTGGAACTGATAACCATGTATTCCTTCTCGATCTTTCAGATAGAGAGTTCACAGGTAAGGATCTTCAGAACGCTTGCGATGAAGTTGGAATCACTCTGAACAAGAACTGCGTTCCTAACGAGAAGAGATCACCAATGCAGACATCAGGTGTTAGAATCGGAACTGCTCCAATGACAACACGTGGATTCAAGGAGGAGGACTTCATCGAGGTTGCTCACAGAATCGATGCAGTATGCAAGGAGCTTGATGCAAAGAAAGCTGCTGAGGCAAAGTAGCTAAGTAACAAAAAGAAAAGTAACATAGTAAGCCGTAAGTGTATCTTACGGCTTGCTTTTTTTGCTGTATAATATCGGTATGTTAAATGTATTAGAAAAATTGCTCATAATCGAAGTGGCTGTTCTATCTTTCCAGGTGGTAATGTACTTCGGTTGTGAGCTGCTGCAGCATAATCCGCATAACGTTAAGAAGTCTTTTGACGAGCGTATTCCTTTAAGGCCTGCATGGGTCTATGTTTATGTACTCTGGTTCCCGCTTATACTGTTCTTTCCCGTTATGATATATTTCTTCTCAGAGAAGATTTATATTATCTATACCGTAGCTATAATTGCTGATGTGATTATAAGCACCATTGCGTATGTTATATACCCAACCACTTTTGAGAGAAAAAAGCCGGATAAGGGGTTCTTTGGAGATTCCCTTAAGTTTATATATTTCTTCAGTTTCAAAGGATATAATTGTGCACCAAGCATGCATTGCTCTATGTGCTACATAATCGGTTATGCTGCACTTGCATGCCCTGGGCTGGCAGTTTCGTTAAGAGTTGCAGTTATTGTTCTTGTGCTTGCTATCGTTGCGGCAACACAACTTACAAAACAGCATGTAATAATTGATGCTGTAACAGCAATTCCTGTGGCATTTGTTTCTGTTGCGGCAGGATATATTGTAAATTCATCATTTACTACTGATGTTTTGATTGGTTTCTTAGGTCTTTAAGGCTTGAACGCAGGTGTTTGCTATTGTATAATGAATGTAACATTTTTACTAACAGGAGGTCACTGCCATGGTGAAAGTATTAGTTGGAAACAAAGGTACAGGCAAGACAAAGAAGATGATTGAGCTGGCTAACGATGCTGTAGAGACAGCAAAGGGCGATATCATTTTTATTAATAAGAATACAAGACTTATCTATGATCTTCACTATAAGATCAGAGTTATCTGCATGGACGATTTCGTACATGTAACTAACGAGGATGAGTACATTGGATTCATCTTTGGTATTCTCAGCTCAAACAGCGATATCGAGACAATCTATCTCGATGGAGTTATGAGACATGCTGATATTGAGGTTGAGCATATCCCAAGCTTTGTTTATAAGATTAAGGACATTTCAAACGACTATGGCATCGATTTCGTTATGAGCATCAGTGCTGAGCTCGAGGATCTTGTTAATGTTGACTTCGAGGGCATTGAGGTTCTTAACTAATAGAAATTACTAATATGTGATTATACTGAATCCCGAGCTTTGCTCGGGATTCTTTTGGAAAAGCTACAAAAGGATGAATAAATGGCAGTACTTAGTGAGATAGCGAAGGGTTTTGAAGAAGGAAAGAGACTTTTTGCGCAGATTAAAGAACAGACTGGTACCGAGGGCTTCAGATTAGCTGAGACTCACACTTTTGATGGAACAAATGAAGATGGTCAGAATAACATGCTGGCCTGTGGCGATAATGTTGAATACATGAAGTGGCTCATAGACTCAGGTTATGGAGGCAGAATAAGCTGCATTTATATAGATCCGCCATTCTTCACTAAAGCGAAGTACAATGCAAGTGTTTCGCTGACAGACAAAGAGGGAAAGAAACACAAAGTTCACCATCTCGCATATGATGACCGTTTCGAGAGAGATCTCGGTTGTTATATCGAGAATATGACAGTAAGGTTGCTTCTCATGAAAGAACTGCTGGCTGATGATGGTCTTATGTGGATTCATCTGGACTGGCATTCATCTCATTACGTCAAGCTGCTGCTTGATGAAATAATGGGCGAAAAGCATTTCGTCAACGAAATAATCTGGAAATACAAGTCAGGTGGTTCAGGCAAGCGTCATTTCTCCCGTAAGCATGATTCAATCCTTGTATACAGTAAGACGGGTAAATACAAGCTTAATATTCCATCAGAGAAGTCATATAACAGAGGCCTTAAACCTTATAATTTCAAAGGTGTTAAGGAGTACAGGGATGAATTCGGCTGGTATACAATGGTAAATATGAAGGACGTATGGTCTATCGATATGGTGGGAAGAACTTCCTCCGAAAGGACAGGCTATGCGACACAGAAGCCGATTGAACTTATGAAGCGGATTATTGAGGCGGCTACAGATGAGGGTGATATCTGCGCAGACTTCTTCTGCGGGTCAGGTTCTTTTCTTGTAGCGGCTGAGCAGCTTGGACGCAGGTGGATTGGCTGTGATACAGAAGAACTGGCTACTGCAATGACTAAGAAGAGGCTCGGCGGAATTGAAGCTGATTATGATTATTTAACCAGAAATGAAGAGCTTCACAGAAGCAGAAGGGCGTTCTTCAGACAGATAAGCAGGGAGCAGCTTGAAAGCGGCAAATGCTGGTATACATATGCTCTTGAGTCATTCATGCCAGACTTTGACATTGGTCATGTTCCTCTCAAAGAAAGAACGCTTGTCTCAGGTCTTACCGGAAACGATGCGTTCTCACTGATTGACTATATTATGGTCGATCCATACTATAATGGCGTATTCTCACCAGAGATGATTGTTGAAGAGGATTTCTCAAATATAAGATTCATCTCAAAGGGAGAAATCGCATTTATTGTAGTTGATGTATTCGGAAGAGAATATATCTCTAACAATACCGGTCTATAATCATGTTCACAAAAGCGGCTGAAAATGCATTTAAGCTCTTGTAGTCAAGTTTTTCGCCGTCGCCGAGAATCAGGAAACCATTCTCATAACTATCAAGCTCTCGCAGCTCTTCATTGAGCCCGAGGGCTTTAATATTGATGAAAGGAATTTCGTTATATGTTTCTATTTGGACAGTTGCTGTAATGCTGTTTAATTCCTTGTTGAAACTGGCTGTATATTTCTGCTCTTCATCATTAAAAAGTTCTACGCTGACACTGTTGGCAAGCTGGTCTCCGTTTATCCTGAGCGCTTTGTGCTTTATGTCGAAGGCTGCTCTTATGACAGTATCTCCGTTTGGGAATCCATAGCATGCAAAAGCTTCGTGCAGACAGCTGCATTTGAGTATGTCTTCGAAGTCGCGTTTGCCTGCAAGAAGGAGAAGGGTGTAAAGCTGAGTTACATCTTCTCTGTTATGGGTTAATATAAGCTTCTCGATTACAGTATTGCCTGTCTTTGCATATTCGCTGTAGAGCTTAACGCTCTCGGCCCCGTTAATTACATCTTCTCTTGTCTTTGATATTCCGAAATAGTATTCAACCGATTTCTGACTCATGGATGACATTCTGTCAGGTAAGCAGCTGTGCTTTCTCAGGAATTTATAGAGATCGAGGTTGTAGAGTCTAAGTTTACTGCCTGGAAGAACTGCTTCACATCTTGCATTGAAGAAAGGGATGTCGAAGTTTAATCCGTTATATGTTACAAGATAATCGATTTTCTCTTCCTTTATAAAATCAAGAGTCTCTTTGATGACACGATTCTCTTCGTAGTAATTCTCGGCCAGGAACTGGGTTACTCTTACACCGGAATCTGTTAGTGTAAGCATTGCTGTAAGGATTACCTTACCGGTTGTTCTTGACAGCCCGGTAGTTTCAATATCGAATACACAAAGCTTCCTGCCACCAAAGTAGCAGTCGAATATTTTGCTTTCGAAATGTGGAATTCTGTAGTCTCTTGTAAATGTCTTCATAATTCTTATAAAAAAGAAACAGGCTGCAGGGGAGCAGTCTGTTTCAAAAAGGGTATTGGGACTAGAGATTATAGGAACCACATACTGTAATTCCTAACTTAATTATATCTACAATTTAACAATAGTCAATATAATTCTAGTAAAAATACTAAAGTGTCTGATTGTAATTAAACATTAAAGAGGAAGTGGCAGATATCTCCGTCCTTAACTTCGTAGTCTTTACCTTCAGATCTCAGCCAGCCATGCTCCTTTGCGGCTGAAAGCTTACCTTCACACTCCATAAGTTTGTCATAAGCGATGGTCTCAGCTCTGATAAAGCCTTTTTCAAAGTCGGTGTGAATCTTTCCTGCGGCCTGAGGTGCAAGAGTTCCTCTCTTGATTGTCCATGCTCTTGTCTCATCTTCACCTGTAGTAATAAAAGAAATAAGGTTCAGAAGGGCATATGATGATTTAATGAGCTTATCAAGTCCTGCTTCAGTAATACCAAGTTCCTCCAGGAAAATCTCACGTTCTTCATCGTCGAGCTCAGAGAGTTCTGCTTCAATCTTAGCGCAGATAACAACAACTTCTGACTTCTCGGCTGCTGCATACTCGCGAACGGCCTTAACATAATCGTTGTCTTCGCCGGAAACCTCATCTTCTGATACATTTGCTGCATAGATTACAGGCTTATATGAAAGAAGATCAAGACTCTTTACGAATTCAGCTTCTTCTTCGTCAAGATCCATGATTCTCGCGGACTTTCCTTCAGCGATAAAATCATTAACCTTCTTTAGAATATCAAGCTCCTTCTGGGCGCTCTTATCTGCCTTAAGCTGCTTCATTGTCTTCTGGATTCTACGGTCGATTACTTCCATATCAGAGATAATCAGCTCTGTGTTGATTGTCTCGATATCTGATACTGGATCAACCTTGCCATCAACATGTACAACATTACCATCATCAAAGCATCTTACAACGTGTACAATAGCTTCAACTTCTCTAATGTGACCAAGGAACTTGTTACCAAGACCTTCGCCCTTTGAAGCACCCTTAACAAGACCTGCGATATCACAGAACTCTATTGTTGTATAAATTGTCTTCTTTGAGTTGTATACCTTTGAAAGGTTGGTAACTCTCTCGTCTGGTACAGTTACTACGCCAACATTTGGCTCAATAGTGCAGAAAGGGTAGTTTGCTGCTTCTGCGCCAGCCTTTGTGATAGCATTGAAAAGGGTACTCTTTCCAACATTTGGGAGTCCTACGATTCCTAACTTCATATATTACCTCTCGTCTGAAAAATGTTGTTTTTTAAGATATCTGTACAGAACTGCACAGATAACGATTATTGATAAGCTTAATACCTGAGCCTGTCTGAATGGTCCAATCATAAGGCTGTCTGTTCGAAGTGCTTCCACAAAGAAGCGTTCCACTGAATACAGAATTCCATAAAGACACGCAATCTGTCCCGGGAAAAGACGCTTCCTGCACATATAGCTCAGGAAAAGGAACAGCAGCAGGCACCATATTGATTCATAAAGAAAAGTCGGATGAACATGCTGTCCATTAACGACTATTGCCCAGGGAAGATCAGTAGGTCCGCCATGAGCTTCGCTGTTGAAAAAATTACCCCAGCGACCAATAGACTGTGCCAGTGCTACTGCAGGAAGAACAAGATCGCACATATCGAGCATAATAATGTTCTTCTTCCTGCAAATTATGAAAGCTGTTATAAGACCGGCAATGAGACCGCCGTGAATTGCCAGACCGCCATTGCGGAAATTAAGCATTGCTCCTATATCACCACTGTACAAATTGTAATTAAAGATAATATAGTAGATTCTTGCACCCACAACACCGATAGGAATAATAAAGAGACAAAGGTCAAGAACATTCTCAGGATCTATTCCGAAACTGCCAGCGCGTCTATAACATATAAACACAGCCAGGAGCATTGCGGATGCAATAAGAATGCCATACCACATAATGTCTATTCCAAAAATGCTAAAGGCAACTGGTCCCGGTGATTGCATTTGACACCTCTCATAAGTATAATTGCCACACAAGTATAACATATATTACAGATAATGTCTTACAAGCGGGAAATATTTTGAATATTATTAGAAAATATTGTTGACAATATGCTGTAGTTTTGTTAATATATTCAAGCGGCACGAAAAGTGCGCAAATGTGGCGGCGTAGCTTAGTTGGCTAGAGCGTCCGGTTCATACCCGGAAGGTCACTGGTTCAAGTCCAGTCGCCGCTACCAAGTTTATGGACGCATAGCTCAGCTGGGAGAGCACCTGCCTTACAAGCAGGGGGTCATAGGTTCGAGCCCTATTGCGTCCACCATTTTCTGGCCGGGTAGTTCAGTTGGTTAGAATGCCAGCCTGTCACGCTGGAGGTCGACGGTTCGAGCCCGTTCCCGGTCGCCAACTTTTTTATTTTAAACCAAATATGGTGGGTATCGTCAAGTGGTTAAGACCCAGGGTTGTGGCTCCTGTATACGTGGGTTCGAATCCCACTACCCACCCCAGTTAATTTAATATCTTCTGATGGGGTATCGCCAAGCGGTAAGGCAATGGATTCTGATTCCATCATGCGCAGGTTCGAATCCTGCTACCCTAGCCAAGTATGTATGCCGACCGAAGGTCGGCATATGTGGTGACATAGCCAAGTGGTAAGGCCATGGTCTGCAAAACCATTATTCCCCGGTTCAAATCCGGGTGTCACCTCCACTAAAGACGATCTGCGAGAGCAGGTCGTTTTTTATTGTATTAGCTTTAGCGGAGGATCTGCCGAAGCAAAGCAAGGCAGATCAATATACCACCGGCTTTGCCGGTGTGATTAAAATAGCTTTAGCTTCAAGCATGAAAAGAATAAATCCCCCTGTGCTATGATGGATGTGGTCGGCCAACCGCATTCTAAAGCAAAGGAGGAAATATTTATGAAATCAAATAACGATATAGCAAGTTTATCACACTCAAAGTGGCGCTGCCAGTATCACATTGTCTTCGCACCGAAATACA
>JAGHUT010000094.1 GCA_018064645.1 Candidatus Crickella merdequi
CCTCTAATATGTCAAAAAATATTAAATTTCTTATTTGCTACACACTAGTATACCACAGGATATGATAAAATATACAAGTTACAATGCATAGGCTATGCCATCTGGCATAAACAATATATTAAAGGAGTAACTAACTAGTGAAACACTTAATTAGAAACTATGCTCCATACAAGTTAGTAGTGCTTGTTATTGTTCTGCTCGTCACAGTTCAGTGCTACTTCGACATGACACTTCCGCAGTATACACAGAATCTGATTGATGTAGGTATTCAGAACGCTGGAATAGAGCATATTATTCCTACAAGCATAACTGAATCGGAGTACGAGAATGCTCAAATCTTTATGACGGACAAAGAGAAGAGCAAATGGGCCCATGCCTTCGAGAAGGACGGGGATAATTACAAGTGTGTGATTACAGACGAGGACAAGCTTGATAAGCTTGATGAGCAGCTGCTTGAACCGATTGTAATTACATATCAGCTTGGCCACATGTCAGAAGATTCACTTAGAAAAATGATCAGTGAATCATTCAGGAACAATCCGCAGATGGCAATGATGGCCGACAGAATCAAGGACATGTCACTTGAGGAGATAGAGATACTTCTTCATGTAGATTTCGATACTTTTGAAGCAAAGAACGAAGAGGGTACAGTTACTACATATGTTGACATGAGACCGATGATGCAATCTATGATCAGAAGTGGACTGATGAATGATGCGTCAATTGAGGAGTCAAAGGCTGGAATAAATGATATGCTCGACGCTGTTGGTTCGCAGACACTCAAGGCTATGGGAATCAGGTATGCAGCTGACTGCAATAATGCGGCAGGAATTGATGGTGAGAAGATTCAGAAAGCCTATCTCTGGAGCTGTGGAGCAAAGATGCTCCTGCTCTCTCTCTTCATGGTTCTCATTGCTGCTGCAACATCAATCCTTTCATCAAGAGTCGGTGCTGGAATAGGTCGTACTTTGCGTAAAGAGGTTTTTGCAAATGTAATGGCATACTCCAACTCTGAGATGGACCAGTTTACAACTTCATCTCTCATCACAAGAGCAACCAACGATATTCAGCAGGTTCAGATGGTGTCAATGATGATTCTCAGAATGGTTCTCATGGCACCAATTATGGGTATCTGGGGAATCATTAAGGTTTATCAGACAAAAGCCCATATGAGTTCAATTATCGTTATCGGTGTTGCAATTATTCTTGTCCTTGTAGGCGGACTTATGGCAGTAACAATGCCAAAGTTCAGAATTATGCAGAAACTCATAGATGCGCTGAATGGAGTTTCAAGAGAGATTCTTACAGGTATTCCAGTAATCAGAGCCTTTGGCAGAGAGGAAACTGAAGAGATGAGATTCGACGAAGCAAACCAGAATCTCAAGAATACACAGCTTTTTGTTAACAGAGTTATGACACTGATGTCACCTGTAATGATGATTGTAATGTATGGTATCACAATTACAATCACATGGGTTGCTGCCAAGAGAATTGACCTTGGAACACTTCAGGTTGGTGCAATGACAGCTTTCATCACTTATTCAATGATGATTATTACTTCATTCCTCATCATTACTGCAATGTCAATTATTCTGCCTAGAGCAGGCGTTGCTGCAGAGAGAATCGATGAGGTAAGAAGAACAAAGACATCTATTGTTAACGCTGATGACGCAGTTGAGCTTACTGACTGCAAGGGTGTTGTCAAATTCAACCATGTTTCATTCAGATATCCAGGTGCAGAAGAAGATGTAATTCACGACATAGACTTTGAGGCAAGACCGGGAGAGACTACAGCACTTATTGGAAGCACAGGATCAGGCAAGACTACAATTATTAATCTCATACCTCGTTTCTTCGATGTAACTGAAGGATCAATCGAGATTGATGGTAGGGATATACGCAAGTACACAACAGAGTCTCTTCGCAAGTCCATTGGACTCGTTCCGCAGAAAGGAGTACTTTTCTCAGGAACGATTGAGTCTAATATCAAATTCGGCAATGATAACGCAACAGAAGACGATGTAAAGAAGTACGCGCAGATTGCACAGGCTGAAGATTTTATAGAAGAGAAAGACGAGAAGTATCAAAGCTTCATAGCTCAGGGCGGTTCCAATGTTTCTGGCGGACAGAAGCAGAGACTGTCTATTGCAAGAGCTCTTGCAAAGGAGCCGGCGATTCTTATTTTTGATGACAGCTTCTCTGCTCTTGATATGAAGACAGATGCCATTTTAAGAAAAGAACTTGCCGAGAAGGTTAAGGACAGCACGAAGATTATAGTTGCTCAGAGAGTTGGTACTATTCTTCATGCTGAACAGATAATTGTACTTGAAGACGGAGAGATTGTTGGCAAGGGAACTCATGAAGAGCTCCTTCGCGACTGTGATGTGTACAGACAGATTGCAGAGTCACAGCTTTCCAGGAAGGAACTGGAGGGGGTGAAGTAAATGGCAGAGAATAATCCACAGTACAGACCTACTCCTAGAAGAAGAAGGGGACACGGACCTGGTGGAATCGCACCGGGTGAGAAGCCAAAGAACTTCCGCAAGGCAATCGGAGATATAATCAAGTACATGGGACCATACAAGTTCGGTGTTATGATAGTGATAATCTTTGCAATTGCCGCAACTGTTTTCGAGGTTGTCGGACCTAAAGTTATGGGACATGCAACTACAGAGATTGCTGAAGGTCTCATGAGGAAGATTGCAGGAACAGGAGGAATAGATTTCGATGCCATCAAGCACATTCTTTTCCTCACACTGGCTCTTTATGCAATCAGTTCGCTTTGTCAGTTCGTACAGGGCTGGACAATGACACATATTACACAGAACCTGATCTTCAAAATGCGTAAAGAGATTGCAGAGAAGATTAATAAGATGCCGATGAAATACTTCGAAAGTGTTCCATATGGCGAGGTTCTATCAAGAATTACAAATGATGTTGATACTCTCGGTAACGGCATGAACCAGAGTATAACAAGTATTATTACAGCTATTGCCACAATGCTTGGAGTAATAGTAATGATGCTTACTATTTCTCCTCTTATGACAATGATTGCGCTGGTGACAATTCCACTTTCAGTTGCACTTATCGCATTCATCATTAAATTCTCTCAGAAGCACTTTAGAACACAGCAGGAGTATCTGGGAATCATCAACGGTCAGGTTGAGGAGAATTTCGCAGGTCAGCTTGTTATTAAAGCTTTCAACAAGGAGAAGGATGTAACTGAAGAATTTGATAAGGCTAATAATGTTCTCTACGAGTCAGCATGGAAGTCACAGTTCATTGCAGGACTGATGATGCCTGCTATGCAGTTTGTAGGCAACCTTGGCTATGCCGGCGTCGCAATTTCGGGAGGAATTCTTGCCATAAGAGGCGCAATTGGAATTGGTGATATTCAGGCTTTTATCCAGTATGTAAAGAATCTTACTCGTCCGCTGCAATCTATTGCACAGGTAATGAATCAGGTGCAGTCAATGGCAGCTGCTGCAGAGAGAGTATTTGCTTTTCTCGATGAAGAAGAGGAGACTCCTGAGACTGAGACTCCTGCCGATCACACCAGCATCAGGGGAGAGGTTGAGTTTGATCACGTTCGCTTCGGATATGATGATCAGATTGTAATTAATGATTTCTCTGCAAAAGTTAAAGATGGTCAGAAGATTGCTATCGTAGGTCCTACAGGTGCTGGAAAGACTACCATGGTTAAGCTTCTCATGCGTTTCTACGATGTAAAGGGAGGCTCAATTAAACTTGATGGAGTCGATATAAGGGAATACTCAAGAGAGGGACTGAGAGACAATTTTGCTATGGTTCTTCAGGATACATGGCTGTTCTCCGGTACTATTATGGAGAATATCCGATATGGCAAGCTTGATGCTACTGATGAGGAGGTAATCGCAGCAGCAAAAGCGGCGAGAGCCCATCATTTTATCAAGACTCTCCCTGGTGGATATAACATGGTTCTCAACGAGGATGCAACGAATGTATCAGAAGGACAGAGACAGCTTCTTACAATTGCAAGAGCGATCCTTGCTGACAAGGAACTTCTGATTCTTGATGAAGCTACTTCATCAGTAGATACAAGAACTGAAGAGAGAATCCAGAAAGCCATGGACAATCTTACAAAGGGAAGAACAAGCTTTATTATCGCTCATAGACTGTCAACTATTAAGAATGCTGACCTGATTCTTGTAATGAACCACGGTGACATCGTTGAACAGGGTACTCACGAAGAACTTCTGGAAAAGGGTGGATTCTATGCAGATCTATATAATTCACAGTTCGAGGAAGTATCATAGAACATTCGAAAGAGGATGCATAATTTGAACAATAACTACAGAGCAAATTACACGGAGTGGCTCGATTCCATCCTTGTAGACAGGAAGACAAAGGATGAATTAAGAGCTCTTGCCGGCAACGACAATGAACTAAAGGATCAATTCGAGAAGATGCTTTCCTTTGGAACATCAGGTCTCAGAGGTCTGATGAGAGCAGGTCTTAACGGCATGAATGTATACACAGTCAGATATGCTACGCAGGGACTTGCGGCACTTATCACAAGTGAAGGCAGAGCAGCTGACGGCGTAGTGCTGACTTATGATTCTCGTAATAACAGCAGGCAGTTTGCGCAGGCTGCTGCAGAGGTTCTGGCAGGAAACGGTGTGAAGGTGTTTTTCTTTGAGAGTTTAAGACCGACGCCTGAACTTTCCTTTGCAGTAAGAGAACTGAATGCGGTTGCAGGGGTTAATATTACTGCCAGTCACAACCCTAAAGAGTATAACGGTTATAAAGTATACTGGGATGATGGTGCGCAGATTGCGCCTGACAAAGCAGCCGAAGTAGCGGCGGAGATTGAAAAACTTCATATTTTTGATGATGTTAAGCTTCACGGCTTTGAGGATGCTGTTAAGGAAGGTCTGATTACTGTTATCGGCAGAGAAGTGGATGAATCATACATAGAGGCTGTGCTTGCCCAGTCACTGGCTGGAGACTATGTGTCTGATACAGCTGATGATGTAAGAATCGTTTACAGTGCTTTTCATGGGGCGGGCTTCAGGCTGGTACCTGAAGTCCTCGAAAGAATTGGAATCAGGAATCTGATTCCTGTCAGAGAGCAGCTTGTTATCGATGGCAATTTCCCGACTGTGCCAACACCTAACCCTGAGTTTGCAACAAACTACGACCTTGCAATCAAGTATGCTGAAAGGGAGAATGCTGATATTATCATTGGCACAGATCCTGACAGTGACAGATGCGGAGCAGTAGTAAGAACACAATCCGGCTATAAGGCGCTTACCGGCAATCAGATGGGTATTCTTATGCTGGATTATATTCTTGAAAGAAGAAGTCAGCTGGGTACACTTCCTTCAAATGCCATTGCACTTAAGAGTGTAGTTTCGTCAAGCCTCTGCGAAAGAATATGCAGTGCGTACGGAATAAGCTGCGGAGAGACTCTTACAGGTTTCAAGTATATTGGCGAAAAAATAAAGCAATACGAAGCATCGGGAGAATACTCCTTCGTCTTTGGTTTTGAGGAGAGCATAGGCTTCCTTACGGGCACTTATACAAGAGATAAGGATGCAGTTCTTGCAGCAATGCTGATGTCCGAAATCACATGCTTTTACAAGTCAAAGGGTCTCAGTGTATACGAAGGGCTTCAATCATTGTATAATAAGTATGGATTCTGTCTTGAGATGAGCGACCGAATTGATTTTGGGGGCTTTGGTGTACAGGACAGAATGGCAGCTGTTATGACACATTTAAGAGGTAACATTCCTTCTGAATTTGGACTTAGAGTAACCGGAGTGAAGGATTACCTTAATGGTTATGATGGTTTTAATCCTACTGATATGCTGTGCTTTCAGCTTGAGGATGACTGCCAGATTATATTGAGAACTTCTGGTACAGAGCCGGTAATCAAGGTTTATACAAAGACAACCGGAGCTACAGAAGGAGAAGCTGCAAACAGATATTCTGATATAATGAATGTATGCAGACAGCTTATTGACGATATATGTCATATAACAGGCAGCTGTTAATTATAGGGAGTATGAGTGATGAGAGAAGAGTAGGTACAATTTCAAGAGGTATCAGA
>JAGHUT010000072.1 GCA_018064645.1 Candidatus Crickella merdequi
GCCCCCGTCTTTATTATTAGATACTGTCGTTGCTTCCAAGAACATTTACAATCTTGTGCGCAACCATGTCTTTAACAGCCTGTCTTGCCGGCTTCAGATACTGACGCGGGTCAAAGTGATCTGGATGCTCAGCCATGTACTGTCTTATGCTTGCTGTTATTGCAAGTCTTATGTCTGAATCAATATTAATCTTACATACTGCAGACTTGGCAGCCTTACGCAGCTGGTCCTCAGGAACACCAATTGCTCCAGGCATTGCTCCGCCATACTCATTGATTGTATCAACGAATTCCTGTGGAACTGAAGATGCTCCGTGAAGAACTATAGGGAATCCAGGCAGTCTCTTTGATACTTCCTCAAGTACATCAAATCTAAGCTCAGGATTAGTGCCCGGTTTAAACTTATAAGCGCCATGTGAAGTGCCGATTGCAATCGCAAGTGAGTCACAGCCTGTACGTCTTACGAACTCCTCAACCTCTTCCGGCTTTGTATATGAAGCATTACCCTCTTCAACTACTACATCATCCTCAATGCCTGCAAGAGTTCCGAGCTCGGCCTCAACTACTACACCATGAGCGTGAGCATAGTCTACAACCTTCTTTGAAAGCGCAATGTTCTCTTCAAAAGGAAGTGAAGAACCGTCAATCATAACTGATGTAAATCCGCCATCAATACAAGCCTTGCATGTCTCGAAATCAGGACCGTGATCAAGGTGAAGTGCAATTGGAAGGTCAGGGTAATTGGCAATTGCAGCTTCTACAAGCTTCATGAGATACTCATGGTTTGCATAAGCTCTGGCACCCTTTGATACCTGAAGAATTACAGCTGAATTGTTCTCTGCAGCAGCCTCTGTAATACCCTGCACGATTTCCATATTATTTACGTTGAAAGCACCGATAGCATATCCGCCCTCGTAAGCCTTCTCAAACATTTCTTTTGTTGTTACTAAAGGCATATTACCCTCCATTAATCCTACTCTTATAATTATTCATTTATAATATATCATAATTATAACAAAGTTCACATATTCATCGTAATTCTTTTGTGTAAAAAGTATTATACTGTCTTTAACATACGCAAGTAACCTTGCTTATCATTTGAGAACATCATATGGAGGTGTTTTTATGAAGCTGACAAAAGCACAGCAGGCGCTTCTTGATGGTTCCAAAGGCGAGACTATGGCAAAAGTAGTGAAAACTCTTGTCATGTACGGAGAAGCTTTTGGTGCTAAGAGAATGGTGCCTGTAACAAGTAACTACGGACATACAGTTATCTCTTACGGACTATCTGCTATGAAGCCGGTCAATGCCCTGTTCCAGGAGCTCATTGATGCCGGTCTCACAGAAGGTCAGAAGTTTACAGCAGATCCAAGACCGCTGGACAAGAATGTACCATCATCATTACTTGAAGATATTGTTTTCAAGAAGATAATGTACTCACAGCAGAACCTCATGGAGAAACAGCTTGAACAGCTTGGAATAATCGATGATGATGCATATACATGCACCTGCTACGTTGACCAGATGGATAACAGGCCTAAGCAGGGAGATATTCTTTCATGGGCTGAATCTTCAGCAGTAGTGTACGCCAACTCAGTTCTTGGTGCTCGCTGCAACCGCAACTCGGGAATTATTGAGCTTATGGGGTCAGTTGCTGGTTTCGTTCCGGAATTCGGTCTTCTGACTGATGCCGGTCGTAAAGCCGACTGGGTAATTGAAGTTAAATGCGAGAATAAGCCTGAGGCCCAGCTTCTCGGTTCTGCCATAGGAATGAAAGTCATGGAGGATGTTCCTTATGTAAAAGGAATGGAGAAATGGCTCGGCAATGAACTTGACGAGGATGCCTGCTCATACCTGAAGGATTTCGGTGCAGCTACAGCGTCAAACGGTGCTGTGGGACTGTACCACATTGAAGGTCTTACACCTGAAGCAAAACAGCAGGGCGAAAAGCTTATCAAAAAGAATGCAAAGGTGTATGTTATTGATGATGCTGAACTCGAAAGAGTGCAGCAGAATTATCCGATTATCTGGAAAGATGTTAATGCCAGGCCTGAACTCTGCTTCGTAGGCTGTCCACACATGACACTTAAGCAGATGGAGGACTGGGCTGACGACCTGGAAAGAGAGCTTCGCAAGAACGGACTTGACAGAGTAACAGTTCCTACGGTTTTTACAGCATCACCTGCTGTAATAAAGGAGCTTAACAAGACTATCTATGCGTATAAGCTTAAGAGCTACGGAATTATCGTAAGTTATATCTGCCCTCTTATGTACATGAATAACCCTCTGTGCAAGAAGAAAGCTGTAATAACATGTTCAAACAAGCTGCGTACATATACAAGTGCACGCTTCTATAAGGAATCCGAGATTCTTGAGATCATCACAAGAAAGGAGGCCAAATAAATGAAAGAGTTCAAAGGAAGAGTAATCGTCCCTGGTACTTGTACAGCCGAAGCCCTTGTAAGCCACGGCGGCTTCAACACTCTGGCAAGTTACCAGATGGCGCTGATGTTCGGCGATAAGAATGTTAAGTGCGGAGACCAGAACAACCCTGATCTCTATAAGCAGCCAATGATTGGAAAAGCACTCTGCCTTCCAATGACAATCGGCTCTACTACCGGGGGAATGATTCTTTACACAGCATGTGCCGCAGGCAAGCAGCCGGCATGCATGCTTTTCTCCAAGCCGATCGACTCACTTGCGGCTTCCGGTGCAATTCTCGGAGATGTGTGGACTGATGCAGTGATGCCTGTAGTAGACAGCCTCGGAGATGATTTCCTTGAGACGGTGCAGACAGGAGATATCATTACAATCGGAGAAGATGGAATTGTAACTGTTGAATAGAGCAAAGAGGATGTAAAGAGTTCTTTACATCCTCTTGTTTTTCGCTAACGCAATTATGTAAAGCGTGCTTTACATTTATCTACACATCAACAGATACTGTCAGCACTACAAGCGCTATTGTAATCTCTGTCTGCGGCTTGTCTCCAAGGGCGATTCCAACAGGATTTGCGCCGCCGTGGTGCACCTCCGCTTCAACATTCCACCACTCCAGATAATCTATAACTACATTTGGGTCAACCTCTTCAGGATGAGGCGCATAGATATCTGCCTTGATGTGTGCCTGAGTCTTTCTGTCTGTAATTTCAAAAATTTCCGAAATTCCTGCCATACAGCAGTGATGAATTGCATCCTTGGTAGCCTTCAGAACTGCATTGTTCTGGTCACCTCCATGCATATCCACACCCTGTCCGATTTCAATAATCAATCTCTTGAATGCCATAGTACCGCTCCTTTCGATTAGTAAATTTTTTCATTAACATTATACTCTATTTGTGTGGTAGTATTAAGCGAGAATGGAAAAAAGAGAGGAGCACAATGAACAGCGGAATTAAAGAAGAGATTATTCAGGCCAGTTACAGGCTTTTCAAGGAGAAAGGCTACACGGCAACAAGCATGCGCCAGATTGCTGATGCATGTGGAATTGCTGTCGGCAACCTGTCCTATCATTTTCCAAAGAAGGAATCAATTATTATGCAGATCCACAATGACCTGCTGAACTTCTTCCTGGAGAATCTGCCTGCAAACCTGTATGAACACGATCCATGGGTTGGATATTTTGCAGCAGAGTACAGTCTTGCTACAGGACTTAACTTTACAGAGGAGATTCGCCGAATCTATCTGGATGCAATTAATCATCCTGCTCTTCGTAACACATATTACACAACTCACTACAAGTTGTTTACAGACTTCATGGATGGCAATTACCCAGCCAATCCAAGCACAATGCTGACTTCAACAATTGCAATGTGCTCACTTGAGTTCAATATGCTTGAGCAATTCGACATTAACGAAGGAGTCGATGCATTTGACGAACTGATTACCAAGATTTTTATGGCCAAAGTTGGATTCCTTGGACTTCCGCCTAACAAATATTCAGTTGAAATCGAGAAAGGTATCGCGCTTGGTAAGAGACTTCATTTCGATGCAGTATCTCAGACAGTAACCTTCGTATAGGACAGGAAGAC
>JAGHUT010000002.1 GCA_018064645.1 Candidatus Crickella merdequi
ACACTGGAGGCGCTGAACAAAGAGCCTCTTAAGCAGAGCAAGACTCACAAAGTAATTCTCATGGCAGATCTTGGCGACCTTCGTGAGGGCTATATCGACCACGACGCGCTGGTTAAGATGGCAGTTAAGGTTGAGAATGAGATGGATGGTCTTGTTCTTGCAGGCATTGGCACAAATCTGGGCTGCTACGGCTCGGTAATGCCGGATGCGGTCAACATGCAGCAGCTGGCTGACCTTGCAGAGCGAATTGAAACAGCAATCGGCCGCAAGCTGGAGATTGTTTCGGGCGGAGCAACATCAAGTCTTAAGCCTCTGATGGACGGCGTTATGCCGGAGGCAATCAACATGCTTAGAGTCGGCGCCGCTATGGTTGACGGACCACTTGACGATGTGAGAATTTTCTACGACGTGAAGGAAATGGATGAGCTGAGAGACGATGCTTTTATCTTAAAAGCGCAGGTCATCGAGGCCAAAACAAAGCCTACACATCCTATAGGAACTCTCGGAGTAGATGCTTTTGGCAAAAAACCTGTCTATATCGACAGGGGCAACAGGGCGAGAGTTCTCCTTGGAATCGGCAGACAGGACTATGGCGACATTGACGATCTTGTTCCGATGCTTGAAGGAGCAACTGTTGTTGGCGCTTCTGGAGACCATACAATTGTCGATATAGAAGATTGTACACAGGGGCTTGCCATAGGTGATATAATAGAATGTAAACTCAAATACAGCGCAATTATGAGACTTTGCGGAAGTGAGAATGTTAAGCGCTTAGAGATTAAATAGTTAACTAAGGCCCTTCGAGGGATTGAGATTGAAAGGAGCTTATTAATGGCAAACATTAATGAAATGACGAGAGACGGTTATGATAAACTGAATGCTGAGCTTGAGGAGCTCATTACTGTCACTCGTAAGGAGAACGCAGAGAGACTTAAGGAGGCTATCTCATACGGAGATATTTCTGAGAATGCCGAGTATGATGCAGCTAAGGATGCACAGGCTGAGACAGAGGAAAGAATCAACGAGATCGAGGCAATCCTCCGCACTGCTGTAGTAATCGATGAAGATGCGGATGAGGATTCTGCAGAGGATTACACAACAGTTCAGACAGGCCGTACTGTAACTGTAAAGGATCTTGTTTACAATGAGACAGTAGAGTACAAGATTGTTGGTAATACAGAGGCTGACCCATTCAACGGCAAGCTTTCAAATGCTTCTCTTGTTGGACAGGCTCTTATGGGCAACAAGGCTGGAGATGTTGTTGAGTTCCCGGTACCAGAAGGTATTGCTAAGTATGAAATCCTGGAGGTAAGAAAGTAATATGGCTGATAACAATAATGTTGAGCAGCGCGAACTTACTGCAGCTGAGGTAAATGAGCAGCGTCAGATCAAGAGAGACAAGCTCGAGGCACTTCGTGAGATGGGAAGAGATCCTTTTGTAGAGGAGACTTTTGATGTAACAGCTCACAGTAAGGATATCAAGGACAATTTCGAGGCAATTGAGGACCAGGAGGTTGCAGTTGCAGGAAGAATCATGGCATTCAGAAGAATGGGTAAGGTTGCTTTTGTTGACATGCAGGACAAGCAGGGCCGTATCCAGATTTTCGTTGCGCGTGACAATATTACAGCTGATGAGTATCAGGTATTCAAGACATATGATGTTGGTGACATCATCGGTGTAAACGGAGTTGTTTTCAGAACAAAGACTGGTGAGATTTCAGTAAGAGCTGAGAAGGTTACGCTTCTCTGTAAGTCACTTCAGGTTCTTCCTAACAAGTGGCAGGGCCTTAAGGACCCGGATCTCAGATATCGTCAGAGATATGTAGATCTCATCATGAATGAGGATGTAAGAGAGACTTTCAGAAAGAGATCAAAGATCATTTCAACAATGAGACGCGTTCTCGAGGAGGATTATGATCTTATCGAGGTTGAGACACCTGTACTCGGCAATATCGCCGGTGGTGCAGCGGCAAGACCTTTCATGACTCACCACAACACACTGGATATTGATCTTAGCCTCAGAATCTCACTTGAGCTCCACCTTAAGAGACTCATCGTTGGTGGACTTGACGGTGTATATGAGATCGGCAAGGTTTTCCGTAACGAGGGAATGGATAAGAACCACTCACCTGAGTTCACATCAATGGAGGCTTACAAGGCATATGTAAACCTTGAGACAATGATGGATCTCATGGAGCAGGTTGTATATAAGTGCGCTATGGAGGTTAATGGAACACCTATTATCAAGTATGGTGATAAGGAGTTCGATGTAACACCTCCATGGAACAAGATTGATATGACAGAGGCTGTAATTAAGGTTACTGGAATTCCATTTGACAAAATTGACTCAGATGAGGAGGCTCTTGCAGCTGCAAAGGCTTATGGAATGCACTTTGAGAATGAGTCAGAGTGGACAAGAGGTAAGCTGATTGCTGAGATGTTCGAGGACTACTGCGAGGATATTCCTGGATTCCTCGATGGACCTTGCTTCGTATGCGGTCACCCACTGGAGATTTCACCTCTTGCAAAGAAGGACCCTAAGGACCCAAGACTCACTCGTCGTTTCGAGTCATATATCAACGGTTGGGAGATTTCAAACGCATTCTCAGAGCTGAACGATCCAATTGATCAGTACGAGAGATTCGCAGAGCAGCAGAGACAACTTGACTGCGGAATTGATGATGAAGCGCACCCAATGGATACAGACTATGTAAACGCTCTTGAAGTAGGTCTTCCACCTACAGGCGGAATCGGAATCGGAGTAGATAGACTTGTTATGCTCCTCACCGACAGCGCAACAATCAGAGACGTACAGCTGTTCCCAACAATGAAGCCAGAAGGCAAGTAAGGGGGACGGTCCTCGCGGACCAAATGGTCCAAAAGGGTACCGACTCTGCTCTTTTTCAAATTAAATATGATGTGAAGGTGAAAAGTGTTTCACAGAATCTCGGTTGAAAACACCTTAACGACACGTTATAATCGAGCATCGATTGTTCAAGACTCGCTACTTCCGTAGCGGGTCTTTTTTTCGGGAGGAGTAGAAATGAGTAGAGCGGCAAGAAAGGAAAGCCCTACGGGCTTCTATCATGTGATGCAGAGAGGTGCCGGAAAGCAAATTCTTTTTGAGGATGATAATGATTGTGTTAAGTATTTAAATAGATTGAAAGAGTGCACAAGCAATGAAGGTGTGCAGTTAGTGGCGTATTGCCTTATGAATAATCACAGCCATATTCTTGTTCGGGCGTGCAATTTAAAAACCCTGTCTAAAGCAATGGCTAGAATTGGTACAAGCTACGCGAACTACTATAATATGAAATACGATCATGTTGGAGCTGTTTTTCAGGGGCGATTTCTGAGTGAGCCGATTTGCGATGAGCGGTACCTGCTGGCATGTGTAAGGTACATCCATAATAATCCGGTAAAAGCAGGGTTTGCTCAAAGAGATGCATATCTGTGGAGCAGTTACGGAGAATATATCAGAGGGGCTTCGCTTGTAGATACAGATATAGTGATGAACTACTTCGATGGAGTAGAAGATTTCGTTAAATTTAGCAAAAGCGCCGATGACAAAATGTTTATGGATTTCGATATAGGAGCTACAACGTGTCAAATCGGACAGGAGGTGGTTAAACAACATTTCAATAACAACTGGGATAACTCCATCATGGTAAAACAGCTTTGTAAATCCGAGAGAGATGCAATAATTCGAGAAATGAAAGCTGCTGGATTGAATAATCATCAAATCGAATTGGTTACAGGTGTAAGTCGGGTTATAATAAGAAAGTGCAAGTGAGAGTCGGTACCTTTTTGGACCATTTGGTCCGCGAGGACCGTCCCCCCCCCTATGAAGGAGAAATCATGAACAAACTCAAATATACTGTAGTTGTCGATAATATTGAATCCCAGACCCTTCGCGGCGAGTGGGGTCTCTGCATTTACATTGAATACGGTGACAAGAAGATCCTGCTCGACACGGGCGCATCCAACCTTTTTGCAAAGAATGCCGAAGCTCTCGGTATTGATCTGTCACAGGTTGATATTGCTGCGCTCAGCCACGCCCACTACGACCACGCCAACGGAATGGAGAAGTTCTTCCAACTGAACGACAAGGCGAAATTCTATGTGCAGGAGGCAACTTCAGACAATTGTTACTATAGATACTGGTTCATTCACAAATACATTGGAATCCCTAAAGGCATCCTCGCCAGGTTCAGTGACAGAATTGCCTACACAAAGGGTAAAGAGCAGATTGCGGAGGGCATCTACATCCTCGGCCACACAACGGAGGGCTTATCTGCTATTGGCAAAAGAGAGAAAATGTACCAGAAGAAGGATGGCAGATACTATCCAGATGATTTTTCCCATGAGCAGAGCCTGATTTTTGAGACAGACAAGGGTCTCGTTGTCTTCAACAGCTGTTCTCACGGAGGAGCTGCCAATATCATCAGGGAAGTACAGAAGGCTTTTCCTGGGGAGAGCGTGTATGCGCTTATCGGCGGATTCCATCTTTATAATAAACCCGAGAGTGAGATCAAAGACCTGGCCGCTAAGATTAAGGAGACTGGTGCTCAGTATATTTGTACTGGACACTGTTCCGAGAAGAAGGGCTGCAGAATTCTCACCGAGGAGCTTGGCGATATAATGCATACGCTGCAGGTTGGATTAGTTGAAGAATTCTAGATATAACACCCATATAACACAATCCGTATATCTTATCTTCTCTGTATCGACACAATCGCGCGCTAATATATGGTTGTAAGATGAATGCGAACAATTCATCATAACTCCAACCATACATACATATAATAATAACCTCACCGTAACGATAGTTCTATAAACGGCAAAAATCCCGGCCTGGCGGCCGGGTTTTTTCGTGCGAGGGAATACGAAGTCGGCTAGAGATGTGCTAGAATCGATATATAAACTTAATGGAGTAAACAATGAACCAGAACGAACGAAGACAGTATCTGATTAAAGAACTCATTAAAGAGAATGCCGACTATAGAGAATTGAAGATACCGGAGGATGTTTTTGCACAGAGGCAGACTCTCCGCGGACTAATGAATATCAGAATGGCTGCACCTGTAACAGATGAGTTTAAGCAGATCCAGAATGAGTATCTTCAGGAGACCTCCAGAGAGCGCGGAGTCGTCACTCTCGAAGATATTGAAGAGAAGGAGCCGGGGATCTACCTCTGGCAAGGCGACATTACGCGTCTCACAACAGGTGCGATTGTCAACGCAGCCAACAGTGGAATGACTGGCTGCTACAGCGCTTGCCATAACTGCATTGATAATTACATACACACATATGCGGGAATACAGCTTCGCAACTATTGCCAGTTCCTGATGGACAAACAGGGTCATCCGGAGCCTGCGGGGCAGGCAAAGATAACACCGGGGTTCAATCTTCCTGCAACCTATGTAATCCATACAGTCGGTCCGGTTGTAAGCGGCGATGTGACGACAGAGGACGAGAGGCTCCTGAGGTCGTGCTATCAGTCGTGCCTCGAAACAGCCACAGCGAACAATGTGGACTCCATTGCGTTCTGCTGCATCTCAACGGGAGTATTTATGTTCCCGCAAAGAAGAGCCGCAGAGATAGCTGTCGAAACGGTTCGCAGATACCTGGTGGGTAATGAGATTAAAGTGGTTTTCAATGTTTTTAAAGATGAAGACCTTGCAATATACGAAGAGCTTTTGGGAAAGCGGTAATCTGTGCTATATTGAACCTGATGGGGGAAGAAGAGATAAGGAGTATTGAAAATGGCAGACAAGAGTAAAGTAATAATTGTCCCTTGTGACAGGTATGACAGTGAGCAGGTGTACACCGCAATGAAAGCCGGCATCGATGCCCTTGGCGGAATCAAATCGATAATTGGCACAGAGGAGAAGGTTCTCGTAAAGCCTAATTTCCTTTCGGCAGCAGAGGCGGACAAAGCTATTACAACCCACCCTGCGGTTATAGAGGGAATGTTCAGAATCCTGAATGAAGAAGGCTTTGCAGATGTGGCTTATGGCGATTCCCCTGGACACGGCAGCTGTGAAGGCGCAGCAAAGAAGCTTGATCTTCAGCCGATTGCAGACAAGTACGGAGTTGCGAGAGCCGACATGGAGACGAGCATTCTTACAGAATATCCTGAAGGACAGACGGCAAAGAGTTTCCACTACTGCAAGGGAATTGTGGAAGCAGATGCAATAATAAATCTCTGCAAAATGAAGACGCACGCCCTCGAAAGAATCACAGGTGCAGTCAAGAATGTGTATGGATATATATGCGGTGCCCACAAAGCCGCCGGTCATGTGAAGTATCCAAATCCGGCGATTTTTGCCAGAATGCTTGCAGACATCCACAATAGCACAGATACAAGAGTCCACATTATGGATGGAATCATCGCAATGGAAGGCAACGGTCCAAGCGGCGGAGATCCAATTGAGATGGGCGTAATGCTTTTCTCGAAGGACCCTGTCGCTCTCGATACAGCGTTCTGCCATATCGTATATCTGAATCCGGAAATCGTACCAACAAATGCCCAGGGCGAGGCTATGGGAATCGGAACATATGATGACAGCCTTATCGAGTATATTCTCGTAGATGGTGGAATCAGCGAGGAGATCACAGTCGAGCAGCTGCAGAAGCTCTTCGGCAAAAGAGATTTTAAGGTTGACCGTAAGGGCGGCAGCAAGTCGCTGATGGGAAGATTATCGGCGGTATCCATGTTCTTCGCGAAGAAGCCTGTGATTAAGAAGAAAGATTGCATCAAGTGCGGAATCTGTGTAGATCACTGCCCTGTACCAGGCAAGGCTGTAGACTTCAGGAACGGAGACAGAACACAACCGCCAGTATACGATTATAAAAAGTGCATAAGATGTTACTGCTGTCAGGAGATGTGTCCACAGAAAGCAATAACAGTTCGAGGCAGAGGTTAGTTTCGGCAAAAGCAAAGGTGTTCCCCGAGCGGGAACACCTTTTTTCGCGGGGAGACAGGTTGCGGCAAAGCCCAATATGGAATACAATGAACATGCGCCCACAGCGTGAATCCTGCTGATGGGAGCGGGGGAGGTTTTTTGAAGAGAAGAATTAACAAGTTAGCTGAAATGGAGATTGTTCGGTAGCGTACTGGACGTTATAGGAGAATTACAGAAAGGCTAATTGAAATGAATGAAATCAGAGCAAGAGTCATCTCTCAGGAGAAAGGACTCTATAGAATAAGTAACGGTAGCGAAGAGAAGCTTGCAGAAGTAACAGGCAGATTCAGACACGATACACAGACTGTGTCAGATTATCCTGGTGTTGGAGATTACGTAATTGCAACATGGCCGGAGGACGAAAGCAACGCGTCGATAACGATGCTTTTTCCAAGAAAAAGCTGCATTATTCGAAAGGCGGCAGGCACAGACAGGCAGGAGCAGGTTGTAGCAGCGAACGTTGACTCGCTTTTTGTGTGCATGTCACTGAACAATGACTTTAATCTGAGACGCCTTGAACGATACCTGGCCATCGCCTGGGAAAGCGGAGCAACTCCTGTTGTTCTGCTGACAAAGGCAGACCTGTGCGATGATGTACAGAGCAAAGTAATTGAAGTTGAAAGAATTGCAATAAGCGTTGATGTTCTGACAGTCGCATCGCTTGATGGCGACTATAACGCAGTTCTCCCATATATTCAGGAGGGCAGGACAGTAGCTTTTATAGGCTCTTCAGGGGTAGGTAAATCTACACTGATTAACCGCCTCCTTGGTGAGGATGTGATTGCAACAAACGGACTCAGGAATGATGATAAGGGCAGGCATACAACAACCCATCGTCAGCTCATTGAACTTCCATGCGGTGCATATGTAATCGACACACCGGGAATGAGAGAACTTGGAATGTGGGACTCGAAGAGCGGAATCGAGACGACTTTTGCCGATATTGAAGAGCTTTCGGAGAGCTGTCGTTTTGCGGACTGCACTCATAGCGGAGAACCGGGCTGTGCAGTTATGGCTGCTATTGGAGACGGAACGCTGACCAGAGAGCGCTGGAATTCATATCTCAAATTAAAGATGGAGAATGAGTATGCGGCAGATGGCAGCAGCTATCTCAGGGCAAAAGAAGAAAAGTTTAAACAGATAGCGAAAGTTAATCGCAAGAATAAGAAAAGATAGTGAAGGGAAAAGAACAAGATGAACGTAGATGGTAAGAGAGTGGTTCTGTGTTATGGAGATTCAAACACATATGGCTTCAACCCGGAGACTGGCGGAAGATATCTAAAGGCGCAGAGATGGACAACAATTCTCGGAGATAAGCTTGGAGACTCTTATGATGTCATCAATGAGGGAATGAATGGAAGAACCACAGCGTACAAGAGACCTGGAAGCGACTGGCAGAACGGTCTTGATGTAATAGCAGCGGCAATTCACACTCATTATCCAATCGATTATCTTGTTATCATGCTTGGAACTAACGACTGTAATAATGATATGTTCCTTGAGCCTGAGCAGATTGCTGATGGAATGAGACGGCTTGTTCTTAAAGCACGAGAGGTTAACAGCTGGCTTGCTGTTGAGCAGCCTGAGATCATTATTGTCTGCCCTGCAGCGATCAGGCCGGAACTTGAGGGAACACCTTTTGAAGATGACCTGGATGAGTCTTCTGTTGCCAAGTCGCAGGCGCTGGCATCACTATATGAGAATCTGGCTGATGAGCTTGACTGCACATACGTAAATGCAAGCAGTCTGGAGGTGTCTCTCGTTGACTGTGAACATCTGACCGCAGCTGCTCATGAAGACCTTGCGGAGTCTCTTTATGACGCAATAAGGCTTCTGGCATCAGCTGAAGAGGTGGCCCTTGGACAGTAAATTGCTTAATCGGTATATTGGCGGCGCACTGGCTATAGGTGCGACAGCTGTATTCCGGGCTTTTGCCGTGATTCTGCTTCAGCTCGCGGTGCTTTCAATTCTCATACTTGGACTTGTGATGAAATGGAGTATGCAGTGGGAGAAACCAATTCTCGAGAAATGGGGCCTTTGCAAGAATGAGTAACTACACATATATAGTGAAGTGCCGTGACGGCACTTTTTACACCGGATGGACCAATGACCTGGATAAACGCCTCGAGGCACATAATTCTGGCGCTGGTGCAAAATACACAAAGACAAGACGACCTGTTGAACTGATGTGGTTCAGGGAATCGACCAGCAAAGAAGAGGCCATGAGCCTCGAGTGGCATATCAAGAAACTTACGAGAAAACAAAAGGAGCTTCTTATGGACAAAGGCTATGTTGCGAATGCACTTGAGATAAGAAAGACCAGACCAGAGGATTTCGACAGACTTCTGGAGATATACGAGAGAGCAAGATGCTTCATGGAGGAGACTGGTAATCCAAGGCAGTGGGGTATTACGCACTGGCCACCGGAGGACCTGCTTCATGAGGATATCGAGGTTGGGCGAAGCTATGTCTGCACACACCTGGGTAAAGTTGTGGGAACTTTCGTGTACATTCAGGGAGTGGATGTGGACCCAACTTACCTCAACATTGAGGATGGACAGTGGCTCGATGACTCTGAATATGGGGCTGTTCACAGACTTGCTTCTTCAGGCGAGATTCCGGGAGTAGGAACTTTCTGTCTTAATTGGGCTTTTGACCAGTGCGGTCATGTGAGAGTTGACACACATTATGATAATGCTGTGCTGCAGAGGCTTCTGCCTAAGCTGGGCTTTGAGAGAACCGGCACAATTTACGTTGTCGAGGACAATGATCCAAGATATGCATATGAGAAGGTGACAAAATGATTAAACCAATTGTTAAAGATCCAATGTTTCTTGCGCGCAAAGCGGCACCGGCTACACCTGCTGATATCCAGACAGCCCGGAATCTTCTTGAGACTCTTGCATCAAAGCGCGAGACATGCGTTGGCATGGCAGCTAATATGATCGGAGAAGCAAAGAGTATCATCGCAGTGGCAGACGGCGGAGCTTTTCTCGTAATGTTCAACCCTGTGATTATTGCAAAAAGCGAGCCTTACGAAACGGAGGAGGGTTGCCTTTCTCTCAACGGAGAGCGTAAGACGACAAGATACAACAAGATCACAGTCGAATTCGACAACATGCAGTTCAGGCACATGAAGACTGAATATACAGGCTTCACGGCTCAGATAATTCAGCACGAAGTAGACCACTGCAATGGAATAGTAATTTAAAAAGACAACTAAATACGGCAATTGAAAAAGGACAGCTGGCGACGCTGTCCTTTGTTTAAATGCAGCTATCCTTGGAGGCTACATTGGCTTATTTGCTTCAAGCTCCTCTTTGAGTGATGCTGCGAAATCTGCATCCTCAAGAACTCTGAGAAGTGTGTTGCACATTGCTACTGATCCAACCATCATTCTGTCAAAGGCCTCCTGAGTCTGTACCTCGCCGAGGAACTCTGTTGTGTGGAGTCCGCACTGAAGGTCTGTAACCTGAAGAAGCGGATGTGATGTTGGAGTCATTACAGAAACGTTGCCGACATCTGTTGAACCCAGGAATTCAGCACCGCTCTCCTGAATGCCGAGAGCAGCCATTTGAGCAGCATATTCTTTAGCGAGAATATCGTTGTGAAGAACGCCGCAGCATGTTGGCTCAAACTCGTGATACTCAACTGTACAGCCAGTTGCCATTGCGGCAGCATCAGCACACTTGCATACCTTATCTACGATATCATAGTAGTATTTAGCATCTGGTGAACGGAACTCAAGTCTGATAGTGCAGTCATCAGGAATGATGTTAGCTGCAGTTCCGCCACCGAGAATAATTCCGTGAATTCTTGATCCGTCCTTAAGCTGCTGACGGAGAACACTGAATGCATTATAGAAAAGCACAATAGCATCGAGTGCGTTTACGCCATCTGAAGGAGATGAACCTGCATGAGCGGCTCTGCCTGTGAAGTGAAAGTCCATTCCTCCGATTGAAATCCACTGTGGCTTGTAGATGTTATTGCAGTATGGATGAAGTGACATTGCTGCATCGCAGTTGTCATATGCTCCACCATCTACCAGTGGTGGTTTGCCATCACCAGTCTCCTCTCCAGGTGAGCCGATGAGAACAACCTCTCCTTCAAGACCTGCATCAAGAGCATCGCCAAGAGCAAGAGCAGCGCCTGCACATGATGCTGCGATGAGGTGATGTCCGCAAGCATGGCCGATACCAGGAAGAGCATCATATTCCTGCATGAGGCAGACTCTTCTTCCGTTACCGTTCTTCTTTGTAGCCTTGAATGCAGTCTCAAGACCACAGAGGTTAGTCTCAACCTCGAAGCCGCGCTGCTTGAAGAACTCAGCCAGGTATGCTGAGGTTTCTTTTTCGAGCATGGAGGTCTCTGGATGAGCGAAAACCCAGTCGCTGAGAGCTTTGAGATCTGCAGCGTTTTTATTAATGCTAGACGAAATGATTTCTTTATAGTCCATTTATGAGACCTCCTTCTTGTCGAAAAAATGTAGGAAATGTAATGGTTGAAAATAGAACGCCGTTCTATTTTACAAAAAATATACTACAAATCCTCTGTGTTTTCAATGACTATTTTTACG
>JAGHUT010000054.1 GCA_018064645.1 Candidatus Crickella merdequi
GTATGTAACATGTCCTGAGAATTTTGATACGGGAAAAATGCTTAAGGATGCCCTTGATGCGGAGGTTTCCTACATTCCTGGAGCTTCGTTTAATGCTGATGGAAGCGGAAAGAATACTATGAGACTTAACTTCTCTGCAAACGATATTCCTGCACTTAAGGAAGGAATCAGACGTCTTGCAGGTGTATTCAAAGCTGAACTGGCTAAGCAGGAGAATAATTAATTTACAGAGCAAAGGAAGGGAGGGGAAACCATTGGATTTAACTAAACTTTTAAAGCCAAAGAAATTTGCCATCGTAGGAGCAACTGAAAAGGAAACTTATGGTGGATTCGCAGTTATGCTAATGCAGAAGTTTGCTGCAGACAGACTTGAAGATATTTATCTCGTAAATCCTAAGAGAGATGAGGTATTTGGACTTAAGTGCTATCACAGTATCGATGATATTCCAGAAGAAATCGATATGGTTATTATCGCAACTGGCAAAAAGACGGTTCCTGATCTGCTCGTACAGGCTAAGAACAAAGGTGCTGGTGGTGCTGTTGTATTTGCTGCAGGATTCGGCGAGACAGGAAAACCTGAGGATAAACAGGCAGAGGCAGAACTCAAGGCTCTTTGTCAGGAACTTGATATGGCTCTCATGGGTCCTAATTGCGCTGGATATATCAACTGTGTAGACAACATCCCTGCAATGGGATTTATGACATCAGTTCCAGATCACTACGGAAGCGTTGGACTGGTGTCACAGAGCGGAATGATCTGCACGCTGCTTCTTGACAGCGGTAAAGCTGACTTCTCATATGTTATCTCATGTGGAAACAGCAAAATCGTAGAGGTTGTTGACTATATCGATTTCCTTATCGATGACGATGATACAAAGGTTATCGTTTCATACATTGAGGGAGTAACAAATCCTAAGAAGTTCATAGAGACTTTGAAGAAGGCTGCCCTTAAGAAAAAGCCGGTAATCCTTCTTAAGATTGGAAGATCTGAGAAGGGAAGCAAGTCTGCTTCATCACATACTGGAAGTCTTTCAGGTTCAGATGCATCATTTAACGCTATCTTCGATAAGTACGGCGTAATCAGAGTTGATGACCTTGAGGATATTGCAAGCCTTGCAAATATGTTCGCAACAATGCCAAGACTTCCTGAGGGAGACAGAGTTGTATCACTCAATGGTTCAGGTGGTGAGAACGGAGTTGCCTGCGATATAGGATCACTCTACAACATCAAATATCCTGATTTCTCAGAAGCAGGCAAAGTAGAACTCAGAAAACATCTTGCCGAGTTCGCAACAATTAACAACCCACTCGATACAACGGCTGATATCTGCTATGACACAGATCAGTTTGCCGATGCTGCTGAGGTAATCATCAATGATGAGAACTTTGATATGGCAATCGTGGGAATCACTATCGTTAATGAGCTTACAGACTTCTGCGTTAAGCACATGTCAGAAGGAATCATTAAACTCGTTAAGGAGGGAAGAGTTACAAAGCCAATCTTTGTAGTTCCTGCTGTAGAGTCAGGCCGTATGCCGGACTATGTAGCCAACCTTAAGAACGCAGGCATTCCTGTAACTGCTCCTTGCTACTATGGATACAAGCATGTTGGTATGGTTGCAAATTATGTTAACTGGCTCAAGGAAACAGATGTTGAGGCTCTTGAAGATGCAGTTCCAGATTGTCCTTGCACAGGCGAGAAGGTGGCTCTTTCTGAGCACGAGTCAAAAGAGCTACTCAAGCAGTACGGCGTACCGGTACCTGTTGAGTGCATAGCGACAAGCGTTGAAGAAGCAGTTAAATATGCTGATGAAATCGGATTCCCAATCGTAATGAAGGTTGAATCCAACGACATTCTTCACAAATCAGATGTTGGCGGAGTAAAGCTCAACATTAAGAGTGAAGAGGAAGTAAAGGTAGCTTATCAGGCAATTATGGATAGTTGCACTGAGAAGTGTCCAGACGCTTCAATTAATGGAATTCTTATGCAGAAGATGCTTAAGGCTGGAACTGAGGTAATCGTTGGTGTTACTAACGATCCATCCTTCGGACCTATGGTTCTCTGTGGAATGGGTGGAGTATTCACTGAGGTATTCAAAGATGTATCTCTCTTCCCGGCACCACTTAAGAAAGAGAATGCACTTAAGATGATTAAGTCTCTCAAGGCTTATAAGATGATGACTGGTTACAGAGGTCAGCCAAAGCTTGATGTTGATGCTCTGGCAGATCTGCTTGTAAGTGTAGGAGACTTTGCGGTAGCGCATAAGAATGATCTTGCAGAGATGGATATTAATCCAGTCTTCGTTTATCCGGAAGGAGAGGGAGTCGCGCCAGCAGACGCGCTCGTAATACTCCGTCGTTAGGACTCCGGGGTAATAAAGGAGGCTCCAAAATGACAAAAACTAGACGTGCTAAGCGTCAACCTACAGCCGTAGAGAGTTTGATATTTGTTTCATTTTCTCTGGGACTACTGATGTACAACGTAGTATTTCTTAAGGGCGACGCACATATTCCTCTCATTGTTGCAACTGCAGTTATATCGGTATTTGCAGTAGTGAGACTTGGATATTACTGGGATGACCTGATGTCTGCCATCGGACACGGAATTAAGGAGATTGCAGTAACACTGTTGATTTACGGAATTATTGGAATGATGATTGCCAGTTGGATTATGTCCGGCATCATTCCAACACTCGTATTCTACGGACTGAAGATCCTTAATCCAAAGTTCTTCCTTGTAATGGCAATGATTATTTGTGCCCTTGTTTCAGTTGCTACAGGCAGCAGCTGGACAACTGTAGGAACAATGGGAGTTGTATTCCTCAGTATCGGCGCGGGATTCGGTATTCCAATGCCAATCACAGCCGGTGCAGCGATATCAGGTGCGTATTTTGGAGATAAAATTTCACCTATGTCGGATACAACTAACCTTGCACCTGCCATTTCCGGCTCAAACTTATTCGACCATATCAGACATATGATGGTCAGCAGTGGTATTTCACTGATTATTGCTGGAATCATTTATCTGTTCATCGGATTCAAGTACGGCGGAAGTGGGGCGGATCTTTCGATGGTTGCAGAGATTGAGGAGACAATCAAGTCTGGATTTACATTAAGTCCATTCCTGCTTCTCGTTCCATGTGTGGTAATCGTAATGGGAATTCTTAGACAGCCAGCTGTTCCAAGTCTTTTCCTTGGAGTAGTTCTTGGATGTATCTGCTGTATGGTTTTTCAGGGTGCAAATTTTAACGATATTCAGACTTCGCTCCAGTACGGCTTCGAATTTGAGAGCGACTCGGAGATGATGAACAGCCTGCTTTCTGGTGGTGGAATCCAGAATATGATGTGGTCAATGTCATTGACAATCTGTGCAATCTGCTTCGGTAGTGTTCTCGATTCAACACATATGCTGCACATACTTGCTTCAAAGGTTCTTACAATTGCAAAGTCAACAGGAGGACTGATTGCTTGTGTAGTATTCACCTGTCTTGGAACTAACATTATTACAGGAGACCAGTATCTGGGAATTATTCTACCTGGAAAGATGTACAGAAAAGAATTCGAAGACAGAGGTCTTGCACCTCAGAATCTGTCAAGAGCACTTGAGGATTCGGCCACAGTAACTTCACCACTGGTACCATGGAGCTCATGCGCCGCAGTAATGGTAGCTGCACTTGGTATACCAACCATTAAGTACCTGCCATATTGCTACCTGAGTCTGGTATCACCACTGGTATCAATTTTCCTTGGAATCACCGGTATTACAATTTACAAGCGTGCAAAGGAAAACAAAAACGTTGAAACTGAAGAGTAATATCTTCAGCCTTCATAAAAAAATTATTCCTAATGTTATTAAGGAGAGAAAGAAATGATTGAAAAGAAACCTTTTAAGCTAACAGCCAAGGTATATCTTGCTGTAATTGCAATCGGTCTGGTTAACTCAATTGTATTCACTATTCCATACATCAAGTATACTTTCTACTATGGAATGATCGAGATGACTGGATGTACTAATGCTCAGCTGGGACTTCTCATGACTATTTACGGTCTTGGAGAATTATTTGGACTTCCTATCGGTGGTGTATTCGCTGATAAGGTTGACTCAAGAAAAGGTCTTTGCTTCTCATGTGCTGCAACAGGACTGCTTTGCTTCCTTCTCGTAGCTAAGCCATGTTACGCAACAACAGCACTCGTATGGTTCCTGCTTATCTTCACATCACTCTTCATTTTCTGGGGAGCAATCTTCAAGGGACTGAGAGAGCTTGCACCTGCTGAGTATCAGGGAAGAATGGTAGGATTCTATTCAGGAGCATCCGGTCTTGGATACTGGATTGTAAACACAGCAATGGTTCCTGTATATGATCACTACTCAAAGACAACAGACGGAATGGGAATGGTAGCTGTATTCGTATTCTTTGGAGTGCTTTGCTTCATCTATGCTATTGCAGCCTGGTTCCTCATCGGAATGTGCAGAAAAGAGCAGCAGGAGAACGGCTGGGACTTCATGACAGACGACGGAGTAGAGGCTCAGCAGGGATTCGCAGGATTCATGCAGAATGTTAGGGACGTTATCAAGTACAAGTCAGTATGGGTATTCGGAGCAGTAATGTTCGGAACATATGGAGTACAGATTGCACTTTCATACACAACATCATTCTTTACAGATGTTCTTGGAATGACAGTAACATTTGGAGCATTCCTTTCAGTAATGAGATACTATGGAATGCAGGCTATTGGAGCTCCTATCCAGGGAATTCTCTCAGATAAGCTCGGCGGAGCATCAAGAGTTGTATCAATTGCAAACGTGCTTACAGCCCTGATTCTTGTTGGTCTTCTTGTTCTCCCAACTGAGACTCTCAAGATTGTTCCTCTTCTGATCTGTATCGTACTCCTCGGTGGATTCTTCAACTCAGGAGCATACGGTGCAATGTTCGCTCTGAACACAGAAGGACAGGTTCCTGCAAGACTGTTTGCTACAGCTGTAGGAGTATCTTCAGGACTCGGATATATTCCAGACATCTTCGAGCACACAATGTTCGGAATCTGGCTCGACAAGTATGGCAATGCTGCTTACACAGGAATCTTCTGCTTCGGTATCGGTGTAGCACTCATGGCTGTTGTAGCACTTATTTACTTCCGTGGACAGATCAAGAAGGGTTCATATGTCTTTGGACAGAAAGCCGAATAATATACATGTTTACTGTTGACATAGTCACAGTTCACATACATTCTTACTGAAAAATGCCAGGGCCTCCTTATCCTGGCATTTTTTAGTATACAATTATTATTTCGTCTTCATCTTCGATTCTATATTGTGAATCCATCTTTATGAGATCAGCTATCTTTGGTTCTCGCATAAGGTATTTCCATGCTTTGAACGTGGCTTTTATAAAATCCTCGTTCAGTGGATATTTGTCACGCTCTTCTATGAGAGGGCAAACATAAGGCAGCTCGTTTGTATCATAAATCAGGTGAAGGCTGCCGTCTTCATCTATATGCGGCTGAAGTGGAAAAGTTCTGCATTGCATCGGACGAAGTTCTCTCTCACAGAAGCAGTTTGCTTTGCAGGTGAGAAAAAACACCTTGCCGTGCCACGATTTAGGAAAATCATAGTCCCTGGCCCTGCAGGTATCCCAGACAAGCCATTCTTCATTGTGGCTGTACAGTTTGTCTTCTCCGGGAAGTAGATAGATTCCAAGGGCTTCCTCTGGGTCATCGAGTACATCCTGGGCACAGGAACAGCAGGCTGCATTACAAAGCGTACCGCAGTCAATATCCAGAGGAGATACTTCATCAAGCATTCTGAAGATGTCTTCATATTCAAATTTACTTAATATACTTCTCATAACTATATAATAATACATAGATTGATGTTTTGAAAATGGTATTTTATATAGTATAATATAAGGCTGTTGGAGGTATGAATATGGCAAGACACAGACAAGGTAGATTAGGCGAAGAGATTAAGAAGAGCATCAGCTCGATTCTTATTAATGGAGTTAAGGATCCAAGACTGGCAAATAGGATAATTACAATCAGTGGCGTAGATGTAACAAGTGATGGAAGCTATGCCTATGTTTATGTTACACCGCTGGTGCTTGGTAATGAGGATAAGGATAAGGTTTGTGAGGAAGTTCTGGCCGGCTTCAATAAAGCGAAGGGTCTTCTTCGTAACAGAGTTGCATCGGATATCAAACTGAGACATACTCCTGAGCTTGTTTTTAGAATAGACTCATCAATGGATTACGGCAGACATATTGATTCACTTCTTGCTGAGATTAAGGAGAATACTCCTGATCGTTCAGAAGAAGAGTAAGGGGAAGAGAATGCAGGACTCATTGACAGCAATTGCTGAGAGATTTAAGGAACTCGATAATATATTGATTTTTCCACATATTAATATGGATGGCGATGCGATAGGCTCAGCAAGTGCCCTTTGCCTCGCTTTAAGACAGATGGGAAAGAATGCATACGTTTTTGTGTGCGAGAATACTCCGGATAATCTTGATTTTCTTGAGATGAATTGTGTTACAGATGATGCATCTGTGATTGAAGAGCCTGGTGCAACAATCATGGTTGACTGTAATGGTTATGACAGAATCAGGGGAAGAGAAGAAATATTCTGTAAAGGTGCTGTTAAGGGATGTATTGACCACCATGCAGTAGGCTCAAGTGATATAGAATACGATTTCTATCATTGTGAGTCAGACTCGGCGGCTACCGGCGAGATTATATATCTTCTGCTTAAAGAAATGGGCACAGAGATTACTCTCGATATAGCGAATTGTATTTTTGCATCTATTACAACAGATACAGGAAACTTCCAGCACAGCAATACATCTAGAAGAAGCCATATGATTGTTGCTGATTTATACGATATAGAGGGTTTTGATTCAAAGTATGTAAGTGCTTTGATTTATGATCGCAAATCAAAGGCTGAGTTCAAGCTTGAGACTATTGTTCTTTCGGGACTTGAATTCTATGCTGGCGGCAAGGTGGCTGTAGGTCTTGTATCGCAGGAGCTTCTTGCTACAACAGGCTGCAGGCTTTCACATGCTGATGCGATTATTCAGAGAGTAATGAGCATTAAAGGCGTTGAGGTTGGTGCTGTTATCAAACAGAATCCTGATGGAGTGTTTAAAGCAAGCCTGAGAGCAAAGAGCTATGCCAATGTTGCAGCAGTTGCTGCTGTTTTCGGTGGCGGCGGACATATTAAGGCTGCAGGCTGTACACTCGGCAAAGAGCTGATAGAGAAGAAGATTGCTCTTGTTGAGGAATTAACTAAGGCGGTTAACGAATAAATGAATATTGATGGTATTATTAATATTAACAAGCCTGAGGGTATTACTTCTCACATTGTTGTAGCAAAGCTTAGAAGAAGACTTGGAATAAAGAGAATCGGTCACACAGGAACTTTAGACCCTATGGCTACAGGTGTACTTCCTGTATGTGTGGGCAAGTCAACAAGGGTTGTTGAGTATTTTGATGGAGATTTCAAGCGATATACTGCAGGACTCAGACTTGGACAGGTTACCGATACGCTTGATTCTACCGGAGAGATTCTTAATACAACTGAAGTTACGGATGAACACCTGAAGCGCCTGCCTGAAGTGGTGAATACTTTTATGGGCAGGGTTATGCAGGTTCCACCTAAGTATTCAGCAGTTAGAGTTGATGGTAAGCGTCTGTATGAATATGCTAGAGACGGGCAGGATGTTGAGATTAAGTCACGTGAGATTTATGTTAAAGACATAAGGCTTGTTTCGATTGATGAAGACAGGGCTGAAGCTGTTCTTGACATAACCTGCTCCAAAGGGACATATATAAGAACAATATGTGATGACATCGGCAGAATTCTCGGCTGTGGAGCAGTAATGACTTCTCTTGTTAGAACGGAAAGTGGAAATTTCACCATTGACAAAGCGGTAGATCTTAATCAGCTTATTGATATGACTGATGAAGAGATTGAATCACTTGTGATTCCTTGTGATGATACACTTACAGGATATGGTGAGATAACTATTACCCCGGACAGAAGAGCTCCGTTCCGAAATGGAATGACAACTTCTCCGGCAAAATACAGAATTACAAGAGATAGTGATTTTATCAAAGACGAAAGATACGATTTTGACGACAGGATCAGAGAGCTTGCGACCTTCTACAAGGTGTATGCTGAAGATGAGTTCCTGGGAATTGCTGATCTTGTTGAAGGAAAGGAATTAAGACCTCTTAAAGTAATATATGCAGGTAATTAAATCACTTGAAGACATTAGAATATCTGAGAGAACCGCTGTTGCAGTAGGTAATTTCGATGGCGTGCACATGGGGCACAGAACAATCCTTGAGAGTGCAGTAGATTGCGCCCACAGGAATGGTTTTCTTGCTGTCTGCTATACCTTCTCCAATCATCCTGTTAATTTCTTCATGGAAAAAAACGGCATGCCTGAGAAGTGTGTCAAGCTCATATGCACAGAGGCGGATAAGCTGGATATGCTTGAGAAGCTAGGCTTTGATATTGTTGTTAATGTTCCTTTTGATGAGAATGTAATGACAATGCGAGCAATGGATTTTATCCATGCAATTCTTAAAGACAAGCTTAATGCGGCAGCTGTGTGCTGCGGCTTCAATTACAGCTTCGGCGTTAAGGCTGAGGGCAATGTTGAGCTTCTTAAGTCAGAATGCAGTAACCTTGGAATTACTGTTAATGTCCACGATGCAGTGGAGATTGATGGAACAGTAGTCAGTTCTACAGAAATCAGGAAGCTTATAAAGGAAGGAGATATGGAGCTCCTTACAAGGTTCCTGGGAAGACCGTATGCCCTTAGTGGAACAGTAAGTCATGGTCTTGCCCTTGGAAGAGAGATCGGATTTCCGACAATGAATATTACAGCGCCGATGACAATGGCACTTCCGCCTAACGGAGTGTATTTTACAAATGCTGCTGTAGGGGGAGAGACCTTTAAAGCCATTACAAATATTGGAGTTAAACCGACAGTTGAAGACACAAAGGTTAAATCTATCGAAACAAATATTTTCGACTTCAATGATGATGTTTACGACGAGAAGGTAACTATAGAATTCCTCAAATGGGAGCGTCCTGAGGTTAAATTTGACAATATAGAGGCACTGACATCCCAGATCAGTCACGATGTAAACCTTGCGATGGAATACCATGGTCTTGTTTAAATTTGTTCAAATAATGATAGACAATGGTTGCATCGTATGGTAATATACATAAGGTTATATTAATATACCTATGCTTCGTTTCATGCTGCTCCGGCGGTTACAATGCATAGGCGAATCGCAAAGAAAAGGAGATTTTTATTATGCTTACAAAAGAAAAGAAACAGGAAATTATCAAAGAGTACGCTACATGTGAGGGAGATACAGGTTCCCCAGAGGTTCAGGTTGCTATTCTTACATACAGAATCAACGACCTTAACGAGCACCTCAAGGAGCACCACAAGGACCACCACTCAAGAAGAGGACTTCTTAAGATGGTAGGACAGAGAAGAAACCTTCTCAAGTACCTCAAGGAGACTGATATCGAGAGATACAGAACTCTTATTGCTAGACTTGGACTCAGAAAGTAATAACTGGTCAGAAAGCGGGATCGCAGTTGTGCTATCCCGCTTGATTTATCTTTGTATGAATCGTAGTAGAAGGGATTATATTCAATTAACAGGAAGGAGTTGTTAATTAAAATGGCAAGATTCACAGATTATAAGACTTTTAGAACAGCACTCGGCGGCAGACTTCTCGAGTTTGAGATCGGCAAAGTTTGCGAGCAGGCTAATGGACAGGTTACAGTAAGATATGAGGATACTGTAGTAAACTGTACTGCAGTAGCTTCAAAGGAGCCTAAGCAGGATGCAGATTTCTTCCCGCTTAGCTGCAATTACGAGGAGAAGATGTACGCTGTTGGAAAGATTCCAGGCGGATACATCAAGAGAGAGGGTAAGGCAGGCGAGCATGCAACACTCGTTTCAAGACTTATCGACAGACCTCTCAGACCACTTTTCCCTAAGGGTTACAGAAACGACGTAGTAGTTACATGTACTGCATGGTCTGTTGATCATGACTGCTCACCAGAGATTGCAGCAGTTATCGGTTCATCAGTAGCAATTGCTATTTCTGATATTCCATGGGATGGCCCAACTGCTGGAGTAGTAGTTGGCAGAGTTGATGGCGAGTTCATCATCAACCCTACATTTGAGCAGAGACAGGTTTCTGAGCTTAACCTCACAGTATGCGGTACTGAGGAGGCTATCATGATGGTAGAAGCTGGAGCTAAGGAGCTTCCAGAAGATGTAATGCTTGATGCTATCATGTTTGCTCACGAGGAGATCAAGGTACTTTGCAGATTCATTAAGGAAATCGTAGCAGAGGTAGGCAAGGAGAAGCAGGAGTACAAGGTTTTCAAGGCTGGAGACGATGTAGATGCTGCTGTTAGAGCTTACTCAACAGAGAAGATGGTTGAGGCTATCAAGACTTTTGATAAGCTTGAGAGACTTGCTAACATGGATGCAGTTGAAAAGGATGCACTTGAGCACTTCGCTGAGGAGTTCGAGGGCAGAGAATCAGAGATTGCTGATGTTACTTATGCTATCAAGAAGGAAGAGGTTAGAAGAATGATTCTCGAGGAGGGAATCAGACCTGATAATCGTAAGCTTACAGAGATCAGACCTGTATGGTCAGAGACAGGCTTCCTTCCAAGAACACATGGTTCCGGACTCTTTAAGAGAGGACAGACTCAGGCGCTTTCAGTATGTACTCTTGCACCACTCAGCGAGGCTCAGAACCTTGACAGCATTGATGCTGATGTTACAACTAAGAGATATATGCACCAGTACAACTTCCCTGGATATTCAACAGGAGAGGCTAAGGTTTCAAGAGCACCTGGAAGAAGAGAAATCGGACATGGAGCACTTGCTGAGAGAGCACTTCTCCCAGTACTTCCAAGCGAGGTAGAGTTCCCATATGCAATCAGAGTCGTATCTGAGATTCTCTCTTCAAACGGTTCTTCTTCAATGGCTTCAACTTGCGGTTCAACACTTGCACTTATGGATGCTGGTGTTCCTATCAAGAAGCCTGTATCAGGTATCGCTATGGGTCTCATCGAGGGATTCAATGAGGATGGTTCAAGCAAGTTCGCTGTTCTCTCTGATATTCAGGGTATGGAGGACTTCCTTGGCGATATGGACTTCAAGGTAACTGGTACACCAGACGGTGTTACTGCACTTCAGATGGATATCAAGGTTCATGGACTTTCAAGAGAGATTCTCAAGCAGGCTCTTGACCAGGCTAAGGTTGGAAGAGCTGAGATTCTTGCTAACATGCTTGAGGAGATTCCTGAGCCAAGAGCAGAGCTTTCAAAGTGGGCACCAAGAGCTATCTCACTTCAGATTAATCCTGACAAGATCAGAATCGTAATCGGTAAGGGCGGAGAGACTATCAACGGAATGGTTGAGAAGTATGACGTTAAGATCGATATTACAGACGAAGGTCTTGTATCAATCTATGGATTAGATGGTGAGAAGACAGAGGCCTGCAAGAAGGAAATCGAGCTTCTTACAGCAGAAGTAGAGGTTGGCGGAATCTATGAGGGAACTGTTACAAGAATTCTTACAACTGCAAAGGGTTCAGTAGGAGCATTTATCGAGATTCTTCCAGGTAAGGAAGGTCTTCTCCATATCTCAAAGATGGCTAAAGAAAGAGTTGAGAAGGTAGAAGATGTTATGAATATCGGAGATAAGGTTACTGTTAAGGTTTCTGAGATCGACAGCCAGAACAGAATCAATCTCTCAAGAAAAGAACTTCTCTAATTAGAGCGCTTATGAATTAAAGAAATCGTGAAGTTTAATGCTTCACGATTTTTTATTATGCACATTCGACTACGCTTGCGTAAAGTGTTACAATATACTAAATCAACTCGCTTTGGGGAGGTGTGTTGTAATGCACAAATTCCAAATTAGAAATAGATTTAGAAGAATTGCTGCTGTTGTTACAGCAGCGTCTGTGCTGGCCCTGGCATCAGCATCGATGGTTCTTGCGGCAGACATTTCTGATTTCAATACAACAAGTTGTAAATTGAAGATAAATGTTAACAACGATAATACATTTAATTATCGTGAGACCGTAGTAATAGATGCTTCTGCCTACGAAGAGATGCCTGAGAACATCGATTTTCAGTTCACAATAGATAAGTCATATACAGGTCGTGTAACTGATGTCAGCGTAAAGGGCTATAAGTATGATTTTGACGAAACGACGAATGTGCTGAATATCACAGTAGATGAACTTGGTGCCAATACTCTGCTTGCCTTCGATATTTCTTATACACTGACCGGCATTGACTATATGGGTGAAAAGGATGATGTTCTTATATTACCTATGATTGACAATGGACATGCTGGTGTTATTGATAACATACAGGTTACTGTTCAGTATCCTGAGAATTTCAGGTTCAAGAATATTCAGTATGTTGTCGGTGATGAGATTACAATGACAAATGCATACGGAAGGTGGGAAAGAGATAAAACCAATTTCAGAATTACATATTCCGGTGAAGGTATACCTGCTAATGCTAAAGTTTGTATTAATGCAACTCTTCCTGCTGCTTACTGGGCTAATGCTACAAGTATTGGAATTACAAAGAATCTATCACTTATAGTACTTCTTGCAGGTGTAATTATTCTGATTCTTCTTAAACTTGTTTTTGGCAAAGACCCTGTGATCAGTGTTAAAGAAGAGCATTATCCACCTGAAGATCTTTCACCTGCTCATGTAGGGTATCTTGTAGACAAAGTTGTTGATAATCCTGATATAACGGCTATGTTCTTCTATATGGCAAGAAAGGGATATATGCGTATTAAAGAAGTTGAGCGCAGGAAGTTCAGCTTCACGTATATGAAATATCCTAAAGGTGAGATGAAAGCTACAAAAGTTCTATTTGATGCGCTCTTTGATAAATGTTCCGCTGGTGATACGGTCATGCTGGAGAACAGAGCAGCGGCTCTACAGAAAGCAGACAGAAAGATAAGACGCAATGTGCCATCTGATATATTTGGCGGATACAAATTCTTCAGTGCAGTCTCACACTTTGGTAATACAATGCTTTGGATGACATATGCCTTTGTATGTGCTGCTGTGCCGTTTCTGAATATTATCTACATAACACAATCAGGTGGAGAAACTGCAAAAGGTCTGCTTCTTTCTCTTACAGTTGCAGCTGTTATGTGTGTTCTCATGGAGAATCTCAATGTATCTTATTACAAGATGAGAAGAAGGCTTGTTAAGGATGGTAAGCAGGTTCTGACATTTGCGATTCTGGCTTACATTGCAGGCGCCGCTTTGTTTACGTATTTCTTCAGATTCAGCTACAACGGAAGAATAGGTGACCAGAGTGTAATTCTCTTTGAAGTAGTATTTTTCATCATTGCACCATTTATGGTGACCGGTATGAAATCGAGAAGTAAGAGAAATATATATTTTACCGGAAGGATTAAAGGCCTTGAGCAGTTTATGAATACATGTTCCAAAGAACAGATTGCGCAATTGTGCAAAGAGGACTCAGGATACTATTTCAAGCTTATGCCTTATGCTCTTGCTTTCAACATTTCAAGACATTTCGCCGGAACCTTTGAATATGTTGATGTTAAAGGCCCGGACTGGTATGAACCATTTGGCATAAGTGGTGATTATGATTGTGATATTGTAGTAATGAATTCAATGATAGTAAATCTGCAGAGTGAATTGAATAAACTTGTATTCGGCCCTCTTGAGGCAGTTGAATTCAATGTCAGGAGATAAATAAAGATATATGGCTAAATTATTCGAAGAAGGATTCACACAGAATAGAGAGATTTCGTGGCTCAGATATAATGAGAGAGTGCTTGAAGAGGCTTTTGATGAGACTGTGCCTCTCTTTGAGCGCCTTAATTTTATCTCTATTTTTACATCCAATCTTGAGGAATTCTTTCAGGTAAGGGTAGGAAGTCTTATCAGCGATGATGAGAACGGTGATGACAGCATTGATATCAAATCAGGCATGAATCCTGCAGAACAGTTAGAGGCAATCTATGAAATGATACCCAAGCTTCTTGCTCGTAAAGATGAAGCGTACAGACTTATTGACAGCGAACTCAAGGCAAAGGGTCTCAATCGACTAAGTGTAACTGAACTGAGAAGAGATGAAGCGAAGAAAGCTGCAGATTTTTTCAAAGAGAAGATAAGAGACAGAATCAGCCCGATTATTATCAAGGCTGATGATGAGTTTCCTATGCTTGAAAGCAATAAGCCATATATACTGTCTCGCCTTGAGAGCAGCAACGATGGCTTCTATGCTATTGCAGAGATTCCTTCAGATGTTGAAAAAATTCTTGTTTTTGATGAGGGTATTCATGCAGGCGGCGAGGTGAGATATATCGTTACAGAGGACCTTGTCAAAACAATTCTGCCTCAGCTTTTCAGTCCCTTTAAGCCGGTTGAAACTGTAGGAATCGCCATCACAAGGAACGGAGATGTTCCTGCAGACACTGATTCAAAAAATATGCTTAAGGAGATGAAATCTGTAGTTGAACGCAGACGGACTACTGATCCTGACATGCTTATTGTAGATACAAAGCTGAGCAGCAGACTTGAAGACTATCTTCTGTCTGTCTTTGATCTTGCGCCATCACAGGTCTATATTGCATCAAGAACTTCATATTCATATATTTCTGATGTGAGAGATATTATTCCGGAGTGGCTTAACGAAAAGCTCTGTTATGAGGCTTTTACGCCTTTCAATCAGCTTAAACTCAGGAACAGACCTGTAATGGAAATCGTTAAAGAAGAGGATATACTATCGTCATATCCTTATGACTCAATGGATCCTTTCCTTGAACTTCTCAGAGAAGCATCAACCCATAAGAAAGTTAAAGAAATCAGAATGACCATTTACAGACTTTCTTCTCATCCGATTATTGTTGAGCACCTGCTTGAAGCGGTAAAGAACGGCAAGAAAGTCAAGGTTCTCATTGAATTAAGAGCAAGGTTCGATGAAGAGCGTAATATTGACTGGGCTGAGAAATTATCAGAAGCCGGTTGCAAAGTATATTACGGTGATGAGAAATATAAGGTTCATTCGAAGCTGTGCCAGATTGTTATTGATGATGGAGATGATAAGAAGTATATATCGCAGGTTTCGACAGGCAACTATAATGAGAAATCTGCAAAGCTTTATACTGACTTCTCTCTTATCACTTATGATCAAAGAATCGGCAAAGATGTTGATGACTTCTTCGAAGATGTTTTCAAGAACAAAGAAGGAGAATATAAGCACATACTCACATCTCCTAAAACTATGCAGGATACTCTTGTTAAGCTCATAAGAAGAGAGGCTGACAAGGGCAAGGACGGCAGAATATTCATTAAGGTCAATTCTGTGACAGATGTAAGGCTTATAGAAGAACTCATGGAAGCTTCATGCAAGGGCTGTGTAATCAGAATGATTGTCAGAGGAATCTGCTGCATTCTGCCTGGCATAGAGTACTGTACAGAGAATATTTCTGTTGTTAATGTTGTGGGAAGATTCCTTGAGCATTCAAGAGTGTATGTCTTTGGAGAGGGAGAAGACGAGGTGATGTACATTGCATCGGCTGATCTCATGACAAGGAATATGACAAAGAGAGTCGAGCTTGCATGTCCTGTATATAACACTTCTCTTCGTAACAGAATCAAGGCGGTGCTTTATCTGAATTACATAGACAATGTAAAGGGAAGAGTGCTGACAAGCGATGGTACATATAAGAAAAAGCCTGCAGGCAACAAAAAAACAGACAGCCAGCAGATGCTTATGAAGCAGTCTCAGGTTGTCTGATTAAATCAATTGCTTAGTGTATATTGCGCTTATGCTTCTCTGTTTCGATGTTCTCAGTAGGGAAGTAAAGCGTCTTGTTCTCTTCGCTGTCGTCATCGTAATCCTGTCTGTGATTGCGAATAACTGAGTTTGAGTCAAACTCTTTGCCGCTCTGTCTGTAGTTGATAATTGCATATATGAGCAGACCGATTAGAACTATTAATCCAAGTATAATTAATGGCATGGTAACCTCCAGATTATCTATAATGGTTTATGTAATTATATAACAAAAAAGTAACTAATAATACACCCAAAAACACTAACTTTAAAGTGCAAAATTACACAATCTATGGTATGATAGTTGTGTATGTTTTGCGCTTTTTGCGTGCGCAAAAATAAGCTAAATTTGTTAAAAAAATTATTATTTCAACATCTTCAGCCGATGTATTTTCGGCAAGTAGGAAGAATATCAACAGGGATAATTATTTTTACAAAAATCAATATAGGAGACGAGAGAAATGTTTGAAAAATTATCGGACAAGCCTGTTGCTGAATATCAGAGCGAACAGGTTAAGAACTGGAACGAAATGGATCTTCTCGACCTCTGCGTAACAGAGAGAGAGGGTGCGCCAAGCTATGTGTTCTATGAAGGACCTCCAACAGCTAATGGAAGACCTGGAATTCACCATGTTATGGCAAGAACTCTCAAGGATTCAATCAACAGATACAAGACTATGCAGGGCTACCAGGTTAAGAGAAAAGGTGGCTGGGATACTCATGGTCTTCCTGTAGAGATCGAGGTCGAGAAGCAGCTTGGTTTCAGTGGCAAGCAGGATATCGAGAAGTATGGAATCAAAGAGTTCAACGAGAAGTGCCGTGAGTCTGTATTCACATACACACAGATGTGGACAGACATGTCAGAGAGAATGGCATATCTTGCTGATATGAAGGATCCATACATCACATACAAGAATGATTACATCGAGACAGGCTGGTGGATTCTCAGAACTGCATTCGATAAGAATCTTGTATATGAGGGTTATAAGATTCTCCCTTACTGCCCAAGATGCGGAACAGGTCTTGCTTCACACGAGGTAGCACAGGGTTACAAGATGGTTAAGGTTAATACTCTGACATGCAAGTTCAGAAGAACAGGCGTTGATCACACAAATGAGTATTTCCTCGCATGGACAACAACACCTTGGACACTTGCTTCAAATATTGCTCTTACAGTTGGTGCTGACATTGATTATGTCAAGGTTAAGATGACTTCCGGTGATAATGAGGGCAACCTTTTCTGGATGGCTAAGAGCCTTGTAAGTGCAACTCTTGGCAAGGAGGAGTATGAGGTTGTTGAAGAGCTTAAGGGTGCTGAGATGGAAGGCTGGACATATGAGCAGCTCATGCCATTCTGTCAGCCTGAAGCAGGTAAGGCTAAGTTCATCGTAACTTGCATGGATTATGTTTCAACTGAGGATGGTACAGGTATCGTTCATACAGCTCCTGCATTTGGTGAGGATGACTACCAGTGCGGACGTAAGTACAACCTTGCAGTTCTTCAGCCTGTAGATGAGAAGGGATGCTACACAGAGACTCCTTGGAAGGGTCACTTCGTAATGGAGGAAGGCCTCGATGTAGAGATTATCAAGTACCTGGCTCAGGACGATAAGATCTACAAGAAGGAGAAGCTTGAGCACAACTACCCACACTGCTGGAGATGCAGCACACCTCTCGTATACTATGCTAACAAGTCATGGTACATAGAGATGAGCAAGCTTAAGGATGAGCTTGTTGCAAATAACAATACAGTTAACTGGTTCCCTGATTACATCGGTGAGAAGAGATTCGGTAACTGGATTGCAGATGTTAAGGACTGGGCTATCTCAAGATCAAGATACTGGGGTACACCAATTCCAATCTGGAGATGCGAGTGCGGTCATCTTCACTGCATCGGTTCAAGAGCAGAGCTGGTTGAGCTTGCTAACCAGGACATCGATGAGACAATAGAGCTTCACAGACCATATGTTGATGATGTAACTCTTACTTGCCCAGAGTGCGGCAAGGAGATGCACAGAGTACCTGAAGTAATGGACTGCTGGTTCGATTCAGGAGCAATGCCTTTCGCTCAGTGGCACTACCCATTTGAGAACAAGGAGAGATTCGACGAGCTGTTCCCTGCAGACTTTATCTGTGAGGGTATTGACCAGACAAGAGGATGGTTCTACTCACTGATGGCTGTATCAACAATCGTTAAGGGATGCGCTCCATACAGAAATGTTCTTGTTAACGACCTTATCCTCGATAAGGAAGGCAAGAAGATGTCAAAGTCAAGAGGCAACACAGTATCACCATTTGAGCTTCTCGACAAGTACGGCGCAGATGCACTGAGATGGTACCTGGTATCTGTTTCACCTGCATGGACTCCAACAAAGTTCGACGAGGACGGCGTAAAGGACGTAGTAAGCAAGGTATTTGGAACACTCAGAAATACATACAACTTCTTCACACTGTACTCAAATCTTGATGATATCGATGCTGCTGCAATTGAGATTCCATATGCTGACAGACCTGAGCTGGACAGATGGATCATCTCAAAGTACAACAAGCTTGTTAAGGACACTACAGAGAGCATGGATGTATATGATCACATGAAGACTGTACGTGCAATCACAGAGTTCATCTCTGAGGACCTTTCAAACTGGTACATCAGAAGAGCTAGAAGAAGATTCTATGCTGAGGGCATGGATGATGACAAGAAGGCTGTATACGCAACAACATACGAGGTACTTCTCGGCGTTGCTAAGATGATGGCTCCAATCGCTCCATTCATCAGTGATGAGATTTACACAAAGCTCACAGGTGAGAAGACAGTTCACACTGCATTCTATCCTAAGTGGGATGAGAGCCTCATCGATGAGAAGGTAGAGGAGAGAATGGATCTGGTTAAGACTCTTGTTAACCTTGGAAGAGGAACAAGAGAGCAGGAGAAGCTCAAGGTTAGACAGCCGCTCCAGAAGGTAATCATTGACGGTAAGTATGAGTCGATTATCTCCAACCTTACAGATCTTATCATTGAGGAGCTTAATGTTAAGGAAGTAGTATTTGAGAATGAGCTTGACCAGTACATGAACTACTCAGTTAAGCCAAACTTCAGAGCTGCAGGTCCTGTTCTTGGCAAGAACATTAAGGAGTTCGGTCAGAAGATGGCTGCTGCTGATGCAAAGGCGATTATTGCTCAGCTTGCTAACGGACCAATCTCAATGGAGATAGGTGGAGAGACATACGAGATTACTGAGGACTTCCTTGATGTAAGAATTTCTGCTAAGGAAGGATTCGTTGTAGGAATGGAGAACAACGTATTCACAATTCTCGACACAACACTTACACCAGAACTTATTGAGCAGGGTTATGTAAGAGAGATCATCTCAAAGATTCAGCAGCTCAGAAAGCAGAATGATTTCGAGATGATGGATAACATCAACATCTTCATAGAGGCTGATGCGGAGATCTCATCTGCAATCGAGAATGCTAAGGACTTCATCATGGATGAGACTCTTGCTAAGTCAATCAGCCCTAAGAGCGGACTTGATGAGTACGATATCAACGGTCACAAGACAGGTATCGCAGTAGAAAAGATTCAGTAGAACAATTAAAGGAAACCATTAAGAAATGACAACTGTTAACGGAAAGCATAATATTCTGAGCCTCAATATTGATATGCTTAAGCAGGTAATGCTTGAGTATGGAGAGGCGGCTTTCCGTGCTAAACAGATTTTTGGATGGCTTGCAAAAGGAACAGAAAGCTTTGAGGCGATGGGAAACATTCCCTCAAAGCTTCGTTCCAGACTGAACGAAGATTATTACATCGGTCTTCCGGAATTAGTAAGAATGCAGGAATCAAAGACCGATGGAACTATTAAAGTACTGTATGAATTTGAAGATGGTAGAAGAGTAGAATCTGTCTTTATGAAGTACAGCTACGGCAACTCAATCTGCATTTCATCACAGGTTGGCTGTCGAATGGGTTGCACATTCTGTGCATCGACAATTAATGGTCTTGAAAGAGGCCTTTCCAGAGGAGAAATGCTCGGTGAGGTCCTCAAGATGCGAAATATCACAGGGGAGAATATCAATCACATAGTAATTATGGGAATGGGCGAACCTTTTGATAACTATGAAGAAGTATCAGGCTTCTTAAGACTTATCAACGATAAGGACGGATATAATCTGAGCATGAGAAACATTACCGTTTCTACATGCGGACTTGTTCCTGTGATAGAACAGTTCGGAGAAGATTTTCCACAGGTGAATCTTGCAGTATCGCTCCATGCACCTAATGACGATATAAGGTGTGAGACAATGCCTGTGGCAAGAAAATACTCTCATGCAGAGCTTCTCAAAGCATGCAGAGATTATACAGAGAAGACAGGAAGAAGAATAAGTTTTGAATATTCAATGATTAATGGAGTCAATGATTCCGATGAATGTGCAAAGGAGCTTGCAGCCAAGCTTAAGGGCTGGCTGACTCATGTTAATCTTATTCCACTTAATGAAGTTAAAGGTAAAGACTACAACGCCTCAGATAAACGAAGAATTGCGAACTTCAAATCAATTCTGGAGGCTTCAAATATAGCTGTAACAGTAAGAAGAACCTTAGGTTCAGATATTGACGCAGCATGCGGACAACTAAGGAATAACAGTTAGTTTAAATTATTCTCAAGGAGGGACGTATGAGAATACTTGTAGACGGAATGGGAGGAGATTACTCTCCTAGCGAAATAGTTAAGGGTGCAGTAATGGCTGCTCCACATATTAACGAGACAATTGCCATTCTTGGACCAGAAGAGATAATTAACGAGCTTCTTGCCGCAGAAGGCTGGAATGGAAACAATATCGAAGTAATCAATGCAACAGAAGTGATTACTAATGATGAAGCACCAGCAAAGGCAATAAGACGCAAGAAAGATTCAACTATTGTAAAAGCCATGACTATGATGAAAGAAGGCCAGGGAGATGCTTTTATCTCCGCAGGAAGCACAGGTGCGCTTCTTTCGGGAGGTCTTCTCATTCTTGGCAGAATCAAGGGAATAAAGAGACCTGCAATTGCAGCATTCTTCCCTAAAATCGGTCAGGACGATACAACACTTATTGTAGACTGCGGTGCCAATGTTGAGTCTAAGCCAGAATACATATATCAGAACGGAATAATGGGAAGCATTTTTGTAAAAGCTCTCAAAGGCATTGATAATCCTGAGGTTAAGCTTCTTAACGTAGGTGCAGAAGATGCTAAGGGTGACGATCTTCACAAAGAGGCATTTAAACTTCTTGAGAGCAGCAGCCTTAATTTCACAGGCAATGTTGAGGGAAGAGATGTCTGTTTTGGTGTTTGTGATGTAGTTGCAACAGATGGATTCTCAGGTAATGTATTCCTTAAGAGTTCAGAAGGAATTGCAATTGCAATTATGAAGAGAGTCAAAGAGAAGATGACAGACGGAATAGCAGCCAAGCTGGGTGCAGCACTGTCATACGGAAAGCTCAGAGAACTTAAGGATGAGTTCAACTACGATACAGAAGGTGGAGCACCTATCCTTGGTCTCAAGGGCGCTGTTCTAAAGATCCACGGCAATTCAAAAGCTCCAGCCGTATACTATGCAATCAAGAAGGCTGTTCGTTACGTTGAGAACGATGTAACAGGACAGATTGAAAAGGCGGTTACATGTCACAGCGAACTGTAGAAGGTCTAGATAACCTGCAGAATTCAATAGGCTATCACTTCTCCGATGAGAAGCTTCTGATTAATGCGCTCACACATAGTTCCTATGCGCAGGAACAGGGATACAGTTATTCAGCCAATAACGAAAGACTGGAGTTTATTGGTGACGCTTATCTCGGTTCAGTAGTAGCAAAAAAACTCTATGACATCATGTCTGAGGTGCAGGAAGGCGTTCTTTCCAAAAAAAGAGCAGAAGTTGTATGCGAGAGGACACTGGCTGAAGTAGCAAGAAAGATCAGCCTTGGAGAGTATCTTCTCCTTGGCAAAGGTGAGGATAAGCACAGCGGTGCTGATAAGCCTTCTATCCTTTCAGATGCAATGGAAGCAGTGATCGGAGCAATCTTTATTGACGGTGGTTTTGATGAATGCAAAAGGGTTGTTCTTGACCTCTTTATGGACAAGATAAGGCTCGCAGTCAAAGGCGAACTTGTTAAAGACTGGAAATCAGAGCTCCAGAAGGAGATACAGAAGAAATATCGTGAGAACAGGCTTGAATATGTAATGCTTGAAGAATCAGGTCCTGCTCACGACAGGAACTTCATTATGGAAGTAAGACATAATGGTGAGCCTTTGGCAAAAGGCTGCGGCAAGAGTAAGCTTAAGGCCGAACAGGCAGCAGCAGAGGCAGCACTTAAAAAGGGGGAAATATAATTTGTATTTCAAGAGAATAGAACTGCAGGGCTTCAAGTCTTTTGCAGATCCTGTCACAATTGAATTAAATGATGGAATCACATGTATTATCGGACCTAACGGAAGTGGTAAGAGTAATATCAGTGATGCTTTGAGATGGGTAATCGGAGAGCAGAGTTCCAAGCAGCTGCGTGGTAACAAGATGCAGGATGTAATTTTTGCCGGAACCAATACGAGAAAACCAAAGGGCATGGCGGAGGTTACTCTTGTAATCGATAATACTTCGGGGATTCTTCCTTTGGAGTACAACGAAGTTGCTGTCACAAGACGTATGTACAGGTCTGGTGAGAGTGAGTACCTCATCAATGGCAATCAGTGCCGTCTCAAGGATATAAAGGAGCTGTTTATGGACACCGGTATCGGTGTAGATGGATACTCAATTATCGGACAGGGCAAGATTGCAGAGATAGTAAGTACGAAGCCTGAGAACAGAAGACAGATTTTTGAAGAGGCAGCAGGAGTAGTGCTCTACAAGAGCAGAAAACATGATGCAGAGAATAAGCTTAAGACTGCAAGCGACAATCTGGAAAGAGTCAGAGATATTATCGCCGAAATTGAAGGAAGAATCGGCGGCCTTAAGGAGGATTCAGAGAAAGCCACAGAGTATATCGGATTAAGAGACAGATATAAGACTCTTGGTGTCAATATTATAATGCATAATCTTGACAGTCTCGAAAAGAGTGTAGAAGCAGGCAGAAGTGAACTTGCTGCACTCGAGAAGGCCATCGAAGATACAGGCATCAGATATGATGAACTTGAAGATCTTATAGAATCCAAAAGAGTTAAGGAAGCTGAACTTGATGAGGCACTGTCTAATGCCAATACAGAGCTTCTTGCCAAGATTGAGGAACTCAATGAGATAAGCAGCAGCGGACAGCTTAACACTGAAAGACTCAGCAATATTGAGAAGGATCTTGAAAGAGTCAATGAAGCAATTACAGATATTGAGTCAAAGCTTATGGAAGAGCAGTCCAGGCTTAAAGAGCTTACTGATAAGGATAATGATCTTAACAAGACCTTACAGGATGCTCAGAATGCTTATAGTGATGCAGTAATCAGGCTCAACGAGGATACAGAGGCTTATAACAAGGTAAGTCACCAGATTGAGAATGATAAAGATGACATTATCTCAATCAATAACAGAATGGTATCACGCAAAGCAGATATTGCAACTCTGGAGAATTATAAGAACGCTCTTCAGGACAGAATTAATGAGCTTGAGAGCGAGAATAGTGGTAATGATGCCAGAGATGCAGAACTTAAGGCTGAACTTGACAGGCTTGAGAAAGCTCTTGAGGCTAAAGCCGATGCCGGAGATGCCAAAATCAGCCAGATTAATGATTTTGGCGATAAGATTATATCTGTTGAGAATACAATTGCTGACTATTCACAGCAGATTAATGAACTGACTAACGTTATCAACAGAGCTGAAGCCAGAAAGAATACCATCGAAGAGATGGAGAATAACTATGAGGGCTATAACAATGCTGTCAGATCAGTAATGAAGCGTTCTTTTGAGGGAATTATCGGCACTGTATCTGACTTGATTCAGGTTCCTTCTGGTTATGAGCTTGCTGTTGAGACAGCTCTTGGCAATGGACTTCAGAGTATTGTATGCAAGAATGATGCTTCAGCCAAGTCAGCTGTAAGCTGGCTCAAGTCAGCTAAAGCAGGAAGAGCAACTTTCCTTCCTGTTGCATCAATCAGAGCCGACAAGATTAAGCCTGATTCTTCAGTAACAAATGAACCAGGTTACATTGGAGTAGCTTCAGATATTGTAACTTGTCCTGATTACCCTAATATTTCAGATTATCTTCTCTGCAGAGTAATTATTGCAGACAATATGGACAATGCTGTAGCAATATCAAAGAAGAGAGTTGGCGGATTCAGAATTGTTACACTTGAAGGTGAAATCATCAGTTCTTCAGGTTCAATTACTGGCGGTAAGTACGCCAATAAGACAGCAAATCTTCTCGATAGAAAGAAAGAGATAGATAACCTTTCGGAGTCAATCGCTTCATATAAGAGTGAAATTGACAAACTGAGAAGTCAAAGAGAAGATGCAAGAGATGAGCTTTCTTCAATTAATGACAGCCTTAAAGCATCCCAGGAAGAGCTTCAGGCACTTCAGATTGAGTATAACGTATGTCAGGCTGATAGAGATCATGCTATGGAACTTGTCAAAGCTTCTGAGGGAAGCAGCGAGAAGTACAGAAAAGATATCGAAAATATTACGGATGATATCGTAAGTGCCGATAAGAGAATAGCTGAATACAAGAAGGAAATCGATGCTACTGACGATAATGTTAAGGCCCTTCAGGATGAGATATCCAGCCTTCTTGACGAGCAGGACAGACTGTACGAGCTTAAGGAAAAAGACAGCGAAGCAATCGTTCAGATCAAGATTAGAATCAGCGAAAGTGAAGCTACTATTTTTGCACAGAACGAGCTTATTGAAAGAGTAAGAGACACAATCTCCGACCTCGAAGATAACCTTTACGAGAACCGAGATGAGAAGGAATCTCTTGAACATACAAGAAACAAGCTTACAAGCAGTGGCGTTGAGTCAAGCGAGCTTGAGTCAGAGCTTAAGCAGCAGAAGCTTGAACTTGAAGCAGGAATTGCATCTCTTACAGCTGAGCTTGATGCAAACAAAGCTGAACACGATGCTGCTCAGAAAGATCAGAAGAAGCTTTTCTCAAATCTCGAGAAGATTAAGGATGACAAGTTCAAGCTTGAGATTAAGACTTCAAAGAATGAGACACTTCTTGATACACAGAAAGATAAGTTGTGGGATGAATTTGAAGTAACTTACGCTGAGGCTGCTGACCTGAGAGATCCTGACTTTGCAATTACAACAGGTAACAGGGAGTCTAAAGAGATTAAGCTTAGAATGGCTGAGCTTGGCGATGTAAATATAAGTGCAATTGAGGAATATAAGCAGGTAAGCAAGCGATATGAGTTCCTTACTGCACAGGAGAGCGATACAACCAAGGCAATGAAAGAACTTGAAGATATCATCTCCAATATGGATAAGACAATAAGAACAAAGTTCAAAGAGACCTTTGATACAGTTGTTGTCAACTTCGAGGAGACATTTAAGGAACTTTTCGGAGGTGGATATGCTGAACTCAGACTTGAGGATGAGACTAAACCACTTGAGTCAGGAATCGAAATCACAGCACAGCCACCAGGAAAGAAGCTTAAGAACATCAATCTGCTTTCAGGTGGTGAGAAGACTCTCACAGCCATTGCTCTCATGTTTGCTGTTCTCAAGGCGAAGCCAACACCTTTCTGTATTCTTGATGAGGTTGAGGCGGCTCTTGACGAGGTTAATATTGAGAGATTCTCAGGTTACCTTAAGAATTTCGATGATATTCAGTTTGCTCTCATCACACACCAGAAGGCTACTATGGAGCACGCTGATGTACTTTACGGTGTAACCATGCCGGAGCAGGGAGTATCAAGAATGCTTTCGCTTAAACTTGGTGATGAATTTGATGTACCAGGTCTTGAATAGGGCTGGTACTGTGGATAGGAGACAGTATGGGATTATTTGAGAACAAATCTACATTCAGAAGATTTATTGACAGCATTACTAATGTAATTGCAGACAATCCTACATTAGATGATGATTTCTTCGAAGAGCTTGAGGAATCTCTTGTTATGGCAGATATTGGTATTGATACTGCCGAGAAGATTATGGTTCAGCTCAAAGAAGTGATTAACAAGAAATACATTACAAAGCCTGAGAGAATTATGGATGAACTTAAAGTCATTATTGAAGGCCTTGTTGATAAGGGTGAGCGCAACAAGCTTTGCGATGAAACACCGCTGGTCATTCTCATGATCGGTATTAATGGTGGCGGTAAGACGACATCAATCGGTAAAATTGCCAACAAGATTGTTGTAAGCGGTAAGTCTGTAATGCTTGCAGCAGCCGATACTTTTAGAGCTGCTGCTGCTGAACAGCTTGAGCAGTGGGGTCAGAGAGTTGGAGTAAGAGTAATAAGACATGAAGAAGGTACAGATCCTTCCGCTGTCATTTATGATGCTATTCAGTCAGCAAAAGCAAATTCAACGGATGTTCTTATTGTTGACACTGCCGGAAGACTTCAGAATAAGGGCAATCTTATGAAGGAGCTTGAGAAGATGAGCCGTGTCATTACTAAAGAATTCCCTGATGCAAAAAGAGAGAATCTCCTGGTGCTTGATTCTACAACAGGTAAGAATGCAATCAGCCAGGCTAAGGAATTCTCAGAGATTACGGATATAACAGGTATAGTTCTTACAAAGATGGATGGAACCGCTCGTGGCGGAATATCTATTACAATTTCCGACGAGTTTGATCTTCCTATCAAGTTCATCGGCATGGGCGAAGGAATGAACGACCTGCTTGAATTTAACGCGAAGGATTTCGCAGGAGGAATATTTAATGAGTAAACCGGTACTTGCTGTTGTAGGCAGACCAAATGTAGGTAAATCTACTTTTTTTAACAGAATAATTGGTGAGAGAAGAGCTATTGTAGAGGATATTCCTGGTGTAACAAGAGATAGAATCTACGCCGAAGCAGAGTGGAATGGCAAGGAATTCGCTATTATCGACACTGGCGGAATAGAAGCGAAGACTGATGATACTATTCTCTCCCAGATGAGAGACCAGGCTGTAATGGCTATGGAGATGGCTGATGTCATAATCTTCATGGTAGACGGTAAGGAAGGTCTCACAACAGCTGATAGAGATGTTGCGACAATTCTCAGAAGAACAGGTAAAGAAGTAATTCTTGTTGTTAACAAGATAGATGTGCCTGAGAGATTGTACGATAATATCTATGATTTTTATGAGCTTGGTTTCGGTGAGCCTATTGGAATCAGTTCAGTGAACATGCTGAATCTTGGAGATCTTCTTGACAGAATCATTGAGGGATTCCCTGAAGAAGCATACGAGGAGGATGATGATACAGTTAAGATTGCTATAATCGGCAAGCCTAATGTAGGTAAATCGTCAATGGTTAATGCTCTCACAAAGGAGAATCGTGTAATTGTATCGCCAATTGCCGGTACAACAAGAGATTCAATCGATACACCTTTCACATATAATGATCAGAAGTATACGCTCATTGATACTGCAGGTCTCAGAAGAAAAAGCAAAGTGTATGATGACATTGAAAGATACAGCGTTATCAGAGCTATTGCGGCAGTAGAGCGATGTGATGTGTGTGTTCTTATGATCGACGCAGTTGAAGGTCTTACTGAGCAGGACAAGAAGATTGCCGGCATCGCTCATGAAGAGGGCAAAGGTCTTCTCATTGTTGTCAATAAGTGGGATCTCATAGAAAAAGAAACAAACACTATGAGAGACTATGAGAGAAAAATCAAAGCTGAGATGCTTTTCGCATCATATGCTACTGTACTTTTTACATCTGTAGTTACAAAGAGAAGAATCTATGATGTAATCGAAAAGTGTGAAGCTATTCAGAAGATGAGAACGATGAGAATCACAACTGGAAAGCTTAACAGCATTCTCGAGGACGCAATCATGATGCAGCAGCCGCCACAGGACAAGGGAAGAAGGCTGAAGATTTACTACGCTGCACAGATTGGAATTTGTCCACCGCTTTTCAGCTTCAACATCAATGACAAGAAACTCATGCATTTCTCATATGCTCGTTATCTCGAGAATAAGATAAGAGATGCATATGGATTTGAGGGAACTTCAATCAAATTTATATATAAAGAGAAGAGAGGAGAATAGGTATGCCAAAGGAAGTAGTACTAGTTCTGATTGGAATTTTTGCATATGCTATTGGCTGCATTTCACCATCAATCATGCTTGGCAGACTTGCAGGAATAGATATTAAGAAAGAAGGCAGCGGTAATGCCGGAACAACAAATACACTTAGAGTCCTTGGTGGTAAAGCTGCGCTTATCGTTCTTTGCGTAGATATTCTCAAAGGCTTTATTGCAGTAAAAACAGGATATCAGATTGGTCGTGAGTATGGTGCAATGATTGCTTTTGCATGTGTTGTACTTGGTCACGTTTTCCCTGCTATTCATAAGTTCAAAGGTGGAAAGGGCGTTGCAACATGCTTTGGTGCCGCTCTTGCCCTTGATTTCCCGAGTGCATTTGCACTTCTTGTGATTGCTGCAATTGGAGTAGGCTATTCAAGAAAAATGTCTGTTGGATCAATGCTGGCAGCAGTATGCTATCCACTTCTTATGTGGTTCTACATGCCAGATCATCCTAACTTCATTTATGGAGCTATTGTAATGGCATTATTCGTGCTGTTCACACATAGATCAAACATCAAGAGACTCATTAAGCATGAGGAGCCTAATCTTAATCTGGGCGACAAGCTTGGTTTATTCAAAAAGCAGGATGATTATGATGAATCTGAAAAATCAGATGATGAGGTTCCTGCAATGGCTCATGCAGATGCAGTTGCTCAGGAATTTGTTGAGCCGGAACCTGTAGATTATTATGAAGGAATTGAGATTCCACAGCTTGGCAAAGAAGAAAAGCTTAACATTGGAGTAGTAGGTAGCGGAAGCTTTGGTACGGCTGTCGCTAACATGCTTGTTCACAATGGTCATAATGTAACTCTTTTCGGCAGAAATAAAGAAGCTATTGACAAGATGAGAGAGACAAGGATGAACGAGAAGTATCTTCCATATGTAATTCTCAGCGATAAGATTAAATACACAAATACACTTAAGACGGCAGTTAACAATAAGGATATCGTAGTATTTGCTGTTCCTGCACAGAGCTTCAGAAATCTTTCAAAGAGAGCTGTTAAGAACTTAAAGGAAGATGCAGTTGTCGTTAACCTTGCTAAAGGTATCGAGCAGAAGACTCTTAAGAGAATGTCTGAAATTGCAGAAGAGACAATGCCTGGTGTACCTTATGTAGTTTTATCAGGACCTTCACATGCAGAAGAGGTAGTAAGAAATTACCCATCAGCACTTGTTGCTGCTTCAGAGAACAAGGATGCAGCAGCTAAGGTTCAGGATGCATTTATGAATGACAAGTTCAGAGTTTATACTCACGATGATGTTACAGGTGTTGAGCTTGGTGGTGCTATTAAGAATGTTATTGCTATTGCTACAGGTATTTCAGACGGAAAGAAGTTCGGTAACAATGCAAGAGCTGCACTTATGACAAGAGCTACACATGAGATCAGCAGACTTGGCAATGCAATGAATGCTGATCCTGCAACATTTGCAGGTCTTACAGGTATTGGTGATCTTATGGTTACATGTTCAACGAACCTGTCCAGAAACAGAAGATGCGGTCTTTTCATCGGCCTTGGTCTTACTCCAGAGGAGGCTGTAGAAAGAGTTGGTTCAACTGTTGAAGGATTCTATACTGCAAAAGCTGCAAAGCAGCTGGCAGATAAGCTTGGCGTAGATATGCCTATTACGCAGACAACATACAAGGTGCTTAAGGGAGATATTACTCCTGACGAAGCGCTGGATATGCTTATGTTAAGAGACAAGAAGGAAGAAACTAAATAGGAATGGCAAACTTATATCACATTATTACTTACGGTTGTCAGATGAATGAACACGATTCTGAGAATATTGCAGGTCTCCTCGAGGCCATGGGTTATGAGTATGCAGATGATGCATATGAAGCAGATATCGTAGTAATGAACACCTGCAGTATTAGAGAGAATGCTGACAAAAGATTTTTTGGTGTACTTGGACAGTTCAAGAAACTTAAGAAGACCAATCCTGACTTCATCCTCTGTGTCTGTGGATGCATGCCGCAACAGCCAAGAGTTATTGAAGAGATTAAGAAGAGTTTCGCATGGGTTGATGTAATCTTTGGAACTCAGAATATTAAGCAGTTCCCTGAACTCCTTGATGCAAGAATCAGGACAGGCAGGAAACAGATGGCGATAATCGATAACAATCCTGTTGTTGAAGAAGATATGGAGCCTAAGAGAGTTTTCAGACATAAGGCTCTTGTCAACATTACATATGGATGTAACAACTTCTGTACATATTGTATAGTGCCTTATACAAGAGGTAGGGAAAAGAGCAGAACTATTAAGGACGTGAAGTGTGAGGTTGAGAGACTTTGTGCAGACGGCGTTAAAGAGGTCATGCTCCTTGGACAGAATGTTGATTCGTTTAAAGATGCTGCAACTGGTGGCACTTTTGCTGACCTTCTCAGAGAACTTGATACTGTAGATGGCCTTGAAAGAATCAGATTCATGACATCCCATCCAAAAGATATTTCTGATGACATGATCAGCTGCTATCAGACATGCAGTAAGCTTTGTCATAATATTCATCTGCCTGTTCAGTGCGGTAATGACAGAGTGCTTAAGAGAATGAACCGTCATTATGACAGAGCAAGATATCTCGACAGAGTTGCCAAGCTTAGAGAAGTGTGTCCTGACATAACAATTTCAACAGATATAATTGTTGGATTCCCAGGTGAGACAGAAGAGGAATTTGAAGACACTCTCTCACTTTGCAAAGAAGTGAGATATGATTCTGCTTTTACCTTTATTTATTCTCCAAGAGAGGGAACTCCTGCGGCACGTTTTGAGGACCAGATTCCTGAAGAAATCAAACACGCACGTTTCGATAGACTTGTTGACTGTATAAACGAGATATCTCTCGAAAAGAACAAGTGCTACGTAGGAGGTACTTACGATGTGCTCGTTGAGGGAATAAGCAAGAATGATGACTGTATCTACAGTGGCAGAACAGATGGATTTAAACTTGTTAATTTTACAGTACCTGAAGGCATCGCCCTTACAGATGGTACCATTGTAAAAGTACAAATTACAGATGCAAAGACTTTCAGTCTTGAGGGAAGACTTATTTAATAGCAACAGGAGCAGTAATGGCAGAGACTTTCAATTACATTATTGAATTTCTAACAGTTGGGCACATAGTGAACATCATTTATGTGCTCAATTTAATTATTGCGTTTGTTATTATTTTTGTAGATAAGAAGGACCCTTCGGCAACAATGGCGTGGATTATGATTCTTTTCATTGTTCCTGTTGTCGGCTTTGTGTTCTATATGGTATTTTCCCAGCATATATCGAGACTTAAGATCGATAAGGTTCCGCCAGAGGAAATGCGACTAGGCACTTACATGCTCGAGGAGCAGATGAGAGAGCTTAATTCAGTGCACCTTGCCAATTACAGCAAAGTTCTCGATAAATGGAAAGCAATGGTAATGCTCAACCTTGACTACAGCGGTTCAATTCTTACTGCTAACGAAAGTGTTGAGATTATTACAGATGGTAAACACAAGTTCCATAAACTCTTTGATGATATCAGGAATGCGGAGAAGAGTATCTGCCTCTGCTATTTCATTATCAAAAACGATATTGTAGGAAAGAAACTTATCAGTCTTCTTACAAAAAAAGCTGCAGAAGGTGTCGAAGTAAGGCTGCTTATGGACGCCATGGGAAGCAAACAGATTACCAGATTCCAGCTTAAAGAATTTGAAGAGGCTGGCGGTAAATATGCTTTCTATTTCAAGCCAAGGATAAGACACTTGTTTATCAGATTCAATTATCGCAACCATCGAAAGATAGCTGTAATCGATAACAGAATAGGATATATAGGAGGGTTTAATGTAGCCAGAGAATATGCAGGCTACAAGAAGAGATTCGGCTACTGGAGAGATACTCATGTAAGAATTATCGGAGATGCGGTCAAGACAATGAATTACAGATTCTTTCTTGACTGGCGTTATGCCACAAATGAACAGTTTGATTTCGTAAATGAGGTTCGCAACAATCCATTAAATTTAATTGATGGAGATATTCCGATTCAGGTGGTATCCTGTGGTCCTAACTCTCCAAGAGAAGAAATCAAGCTTGCCATGATGAAGATGATTACTGGTGCCAAAAGCAGAGTCTTTATTCAGACACCGTATTTTGTACCGGACAAGGCAATTATGGAGTCTCTTCTTATGGCGGCAAGATCAGGCGTTGAGGTGAATTTGATGATTCCATGCATGCCGGACCATCCGTTTGTATACAGAACCACATTATATAATGCAGGCGAGTTACTTAAAGAGGGGGCACACGTATATATATATGAGAATGGATTTCTTCATGCCAAAACACTTAGTGTTGACGGAGAAGTTTGTACTGTTGGTTCAACAAATTTCGATATAAGAAGTTTCAAACTCAACTTCGAGACAAACGCATTTATCTATGATAGTGAAGTCTCAAAGAGAATGGAAGCTTTTTTCATTAAGGATCTGGAGAAAAGCAGACCTTATACCCTTGAGGACAGAGCAAATATTTCGACATTAGAGAAAGCTCTCGAATCTATTTCCAGACTTTTAACAGAAATACTATAGGAGACAAGATATGCTTAGATACTACATAGCATTATGGGCTGCCAAATTATCTCTGGTTGCTCTAAAGATTACAAAGCATAATGGAACTAATTTTCCTGGTATAGTTGCACTGAGGATTTGTCCGGACTTTCTTACCAGAGTTGCTAAGCCGGAGACAATTATCGGAGTGACAGGTACTAATGGTAAGACAACTGTAAGTAACCTTATTAAGGATGCTCTTGCTGTTAAAGGCGTTCAGGTGCTTTCTAACAGTCATGGAAGCAACATTGCAACAGGTGTTGCCACTTCATTCATGAATGGTGTAAACATATTCGGTAAGTGCAGATATAAGATGGCAGTACTTGAAATCGATGAAAGATCAGTTACTAAGTTTTTCCCTGCATTTGAACCTGATTACATGATTGTAAATAATCTTACAAGAGATTCAATTATGCGTAATGGACACCCTGAATATATTGCGGGAATTCTTACTAAATATATGCCGGCCAAGACTAAGCTGATTATCAACGGTGACGATCTTATCGCATGCTCTGTATCTCCTGATAATGAGAGAAAATACTTTGGCATCAGCAGAATGGATACTGATGTCGAAGAGTGCATTAATCTCATTAACGATATGATGATCTGCCCTGAGTGTAATGAGATGCTTAAGTACGACTACCTGAGATATCATCACATCGGTAAGGCATATTGTCCTAACTGTGGCTTCAAATCACCTGAGTGTGATTATCTTGGTGTTAATGTTGATACAGATGCTATGTCAATCAATGTTGTAGAGAAAGCTGAACCATTAAATGAGACAGTTTCTTACAAGCTGATTAACGACAGTGTGTTTAACATTTACAATGTTGTTGCGCTTGTGGCTCTACTTAGAGAAATCGGCTACAGTTCTGCCGATGTTAAAGAAATGCTTGAAGGAATCGAGATCGTTAAGACAAGATTCAACGAGAAGCAGTTCGGAACATACACATTCATCAGACAGATGTCAAAGGAAAAGAATGCGCTGGCATCTTCAAGAGTATTTGACTATGTATCATCAAGACCGGGAGATAAGGAGCTTGTTCTGATGATGAACTGCCTTGGCGATACTAAGACATGGTCAGAGAATATGTGCTGGCTATACGATTGTGATTTCGAGTTCCTGAATAATGACAGCATCAGGAACATTGTAGTTACAGGCGAAAGAGCAAAAGATTACTATCTCAGACTTCAGTATGCAGGAGTTCCTGTCGATAGAATAACAATTGTACCTGATGAAAAAGATATTCCTTCAGGTCTTAAGCTTTTCCCTTATTCAAATGTATATCTTTTCTATGGAACTGATTCTCTTGAACTGTCATATGTGATTGGAGAGGCCATTGAAGAAACAATGAAAAAGAAAGTTGCAGAAGGAGGGGACAGATAATGAGAATTGAAGTATTATATCCGGAAATCTGCAATTTATATGGAGAGCTTGGTAATATCAGATGCCTTAAAGAGTCGCTTCCAGATGCTGAGATTATAGAAACCCATATCAAAGATAAGCCTGTTTTTCTCGATGAAGAGGTGAATCTTGTATATATGGGAACAATGACAGAGCGTGGTCAGGTGATGGTTATCGATGCGCTCAACCCATATAAAGATGTAATTAAAGAAAGAATTCACGAAGGCATGCCGTTCCTTGTTACAGGAAATGCTTTTGAGGTATTCGGCAAAGAAATAATTGAAGATAATGTTAAAGTTGCTGACGGACTTGGACTTTTTGATTTCGTATCCAGAAGATCCTCAATACAGAGAGTTAATCATCTGTATGTGGGGGATTTCAGAGTTTCAGAAGAAGAAACGATAAAAGTAGCAGGCTTTAAATCGCTCTTCGGCTATGCTTACGGCCCTGCTTTTGAGTGTAAACTCTTCGATACTGTTCTTGGATACGGTGCTAACGAAGAGATTAAAGAAGAAGGCATAAGATGTCATAATTTCATGGCTACATATCTTACAGGACCACTTCTTATTCTTAATCCGCCGTTCACAAAATGGCTTATGAATGAGCTTATGGGCGCAAAGGATGCTGTTCCAGCTCATTATGATGCTGCGATGGATGCATATAATTACAGAATTGAAGAATACCTGAGACCTGGTAAGGGCTGGAAATACCATTAAGAGGTATGACAATGAGTATTATCATAACAAAGCTGATAACCCTTCCTGGAATTATAATTGGATTGTCCCTTCATGAATTTGCTCATGCAAAGGTGTCATCTTTGCTTGGCGATCCAACTCCTAAGCAGCAGGGCAGAGTTACAATAAGTCCTTTCGCACATATTGATGTTATAGGTTTCATAATGCTTCTGCTGTGCGGCTTCGGTTGGGGTAAACCTGTTCAGATTAACCCGGCATATTATAAGCACAGAAGAAGGGATGAATTCCTTGTATCTATAGCTGGAGTCATTATGAACTTCATTCTTGCTATTCTGTTCGCATTTCCAACAATGTGGGCTTTCAGAGCAAGTATGACATCATCATTAATGGAAATTGTATTTGAGGTTTTATTTGCTGTAGTTCAGATTAATCTTTGTCTTATGCTTTTTAACCTAATTCCGGTTCCGCCACTTGATGGTTTCGGCATTGTAACACAGCTGTTCAATCTTCAGAAGTACAGCTGGTACTACAGAATATACCAGTACGGCTCAATCATACTTCTGATACTGATTGTTTCAAATGCCACAAGTCTTATTCTGACACCGGCAATGCAGTGGCTGCTTAATATAATATTTACAATCGTATCATAAAAAAACCGGACCAGTGGTGGTCCGGTTTTCTGTTATTCCTATGGAGTAGCTACACCATCTTAGGATTTATCTTACAGCTCCAGTCTGTTACCTTGAGTATCGCAACGCTTGTAACTTTCTCTGTAGCGTGATTCCAGTCGAAATCATAGCCTGCATAGTTATCTGCAACATACTGAAGAGCATCAATTGCTTCTTGACCTTCTATGAATATGATATCGGCTTTACCCATTATACTTTCATATCTGGTAGTAATATCGCCCGCGTCAGCAAGTACATCAACCTGACGATCACCATCAAGAACAAATGAACATACATTATTCTTCTTCATAAGTTCAAACTTTCTACCGGCTTTAGCGCCGTGAATGTACAGGTACATCTGATTTCCCTCAACCATTCCAACATAATTGACAGGAACTATGTAAGGGGAGAGTGGCTCTTCATCATCATACAAACCAAGATGGACAACATCACAGTTCATGAGAACTTCTACGACTTTCTCATATTCTTTAACTTCGCGGTCTTTTCTTCTCATTGGCTTCATCGCAATTCCTCCTGTAATCAAAAGTATATAATTCTTTTTTATTATAATTAACCAAATGTAGAGAATCAAATTATATGTGAAGAAAAACTCACATTATTGTTAGCACTCTCTATTGACGAGTGCTAAAATGTGATATATATTTAAGACAAAGAAATAGAGTCACATTTATAAGGAGGTGTGG
>JAGHUT010000087.1 GCA_018064645.1 Candidatus Crickella merdequi
TCTGGGAGCTTGTCAAAGTGGTCGAACTGCATTACGTATACTCCACGACCCTGTGTTCTTGAACGCAGGTCTGTAGCATAACCAAACATCTCTGAAAGTGGAACGAATCCTCTTACTACAGCAGCTCCGTTGTTGATGTCAGAACCTTCGATTCTTCCTCTTCTTGAGCTGATGTCTCCAATGATGTCTCCCATGTAGTTCTCAGGTACAGTTACCTCAACCTTGAAGATAGGCTCAAGAAGAACAGGCTTTGCCTTCTTGCAAGCTTCCTTGAATCCCATTGAAGCTGCAATCTTGAATGCCATCTCAGATGAGTCAACCTCGTGGTATGAACCATCATAAAGCTCAATACCGATATCTACTACCTGATATCCAGCAACAGGACCGGACTGCATTGCCTCGATCATTCCCTCCTCAATCTTAGGGATGTACTCCTTAGGAATAGCTCCTCCAACGATTGCGTTCTTGAACTCGAAGCCTGAACCAGCCTCTCTTGGGTACATTCTGAACTTAACATGTCCGTACTGTCCAGAACCACCAGACTGCTTCTTGTGCTTGTAATCCTCGTCGACATTTGCAGTAATAGTCTCCTTGTAAGAAACCTGTGGCTTACCTACATTAGCCTCTACCTTGAACTCTCTCATAAGTCTGTCTACGATGATCTCAAGGTGAAGCTCACCCATTCCTGCGATAATTGTCTGACCTGTATCCGGGTTAGTGTATGTTCTGAATGTTGGATCCTCTTCTGCGAGCTTAGCAAGAGCGATACCCATCTTCTCCTGACCAATCTTAGTCTTAGGCTCGATAGCGATCTCGATTACTGGCTCTGGGAACTCCATTGACTCGAGGATGATTGGGTGATCCTCATCGCACAGTGTATCTCCTGTTGTAGTCTGCTTGAGACCTACTGCAGCAGCGATATCACCTGAGTAAACCATATCGATTTCGTCTCTATGGTTAGCGTGCATCTGAAGAATTCTTCCGATTCTCTCCTTTTTGCCCTTAGTTGCATTAAGAACATATGAACCTGAATTAAGTGTTCCTGAATATACTCTGAAGAATGCAAGCTTTCCTACATATGGGTCAGCCATGATCTTGAATGCGAGTGCTGAGAATGGCTCCTTATCTGAAGCCTTTCTAACGTCAGCTTCCTCTGTATCTGGGTTAACACCCTGGATAGCTGGGATATCAAGTGGTGATGGCATGTAATCTACAACTCCGTCAAGCATGAGCTGAACGCCCTTGTTCTTGTATGCGGAACCGCAGAATACAGGATACATCTCACCCTTGATTGTCTGCTTTCTGATTGTTGTTACGATTTCTTCTCTTGTGAGCTCCTCACCCTCAAGATACTTCATCATAAGCTCCTCATCGCTCTCAGCAACAGCCTCTACGAGCTGCTCTCTCCAAGCCTTTGCATCATCAAGCATGTTAGCAGGAATCTCTTCCTCAACGATAACCTTACCAAGGTCATCCTTGTAAATCTCGGCCTTCATGTCAATAAGGTCGATGATTCCAACGAACTCGCTCTCAGCTCCGATTGGAAGCTGAACAGGTACTGCATTAGCCTTCAGTCTGTCGTGAATCATGTCTACTACACGATAGAAGTTAGCACCAAGAATATCCATCTTATTAACGAAAATCATTCTTGGAACGTGATACTTCTCAGCCTGTCTCCAAACTGTCTCTGACTGTGGCTCTACACCACCCTTAGCGCAAAGTACCATTACGGCACCGTCCAGTACACGAAGTGATCTCTCTACCTCAACAGTAAAGTCTACGTGTCCCGGTGTATCAATAATGTTAATTCTAGTATCTTTCCACTGAGCTGTTGTAGCGGCTGAAGTAATGGTAATACCACGCTCCTGCTCCTGCTCCATCCAGTCCATTGTTGCAGCACCTTCGTGAGTCTCACCTATCTTGTGAGTTCTTCCAGTGTAGAACAAAATTCTCTCAGTAGTAGTAGTCTTGCCGGCATCGATATGCGCCATGATACCGATGTTTCTTGTCTTCTGTAAAGAAAACTGTCTTGCCATTGCTTCCTCCTTTCTACTTGCTCTCTAATGTAATTCTTCTCAGCATTGATAATCTCTCTCCGCTGATTAGAATCTGAAGTGTGCGAACGCCTTGTTTGCCTCTGCCATCTTGTGTGTATCTTCCTTCTTCTTTACAGATGCACCAGTGTTGTTAGCAGCATCCATCAGCTCCTTAGCAAGTCTCTCAGCCATAGTTCTTTCGCCTCTAGCTCTTGTGTACTTAGTAAGCCAACGAATAGCAAGTGTCTGACGTCTCTCAGGTCTAACCTCGATAGGAACCTGATAGTTCGCTCCACCAATTCTTCTAGCTTTAACCTCTAAAACAGGCATGATGTTGTTCATTGCCTTCTCGAATACTTCCATTGGCTCCTCGCCAGTAGCGTCCTTAATTCTATCAAACGCATCATAAACAATCTTCTGTGCTACGCCCTTCTTTCCGTCGAGCATGATGCTGTTGATAAGCTTAGCAAGGACTACGCTACCGTATACTGGATCTGGAAGTACGTCTCTCTTTGGTGTATTACCTTTTCTAGGCACTTCTCTTCCCTCCTTAATATACAGTCGGTACTCGTTAACAATGTCGTGATTTTCTTCGGACAGTCTAAGGCTGTCTTACTCCCGGCACTGTTCCCGTGGCGCTCTCTAATAATCTATATAAAAGAGATGCCATTTAACCGAATCTTTTTGCTAAAATTACTTCTTCTTAGGTCTCTTTGCACCGTACTTTGAACGGCTCTGAGCACGATTTGCTACTCCTGCAGCATCGAGTGTTCCTCTGATGATGTGATATCTTACACCAGGGAGGTCCTTAACTCTTCCACCTCTTACAAGAACAACTGAGTGCTCCTGAAGATTGTGACCAATACCAGGAATATAAGCAGTAACTTCCATTCCATTTGTCAGACGAACTCTGGCAACCTTTCTAAGAGCTGAGTTAGGCTTCTTAGGTGTTACAGTCTTAACTGCTACGCATACTCCTCTCTTCTGAGGTGAATTAACATCAGTAAGAGTCTTCTTAAGAGTATTCATGTTCTTTCCAAGAGCAGGTGCAGTTGACTTCTTAACTGTGCTTGTTCTACCCTGACGAACTAACTGGTTAATTGTAGGCATTTGTTTCTCCTTTCTTGTGATATTTTTTATCAAGCGAACACGCAGACCAGTATAAACCTGGTCCGCGTATCGTCTCGAACTTGATTATTATAGCAACGATTATCAATTATTGTCAATAGATTCGGTGCTATATTTCGTTGTTTTTAGTTGTCTGATGCCTCTTCTGTCTCGATAATATCAACATCTACAACTGCAGGTTCCTCATCGAAGCCTTCAACAACTGCGCCGTAAATCGGTGCTGCAGGAGCTGTATCTTCTGCCACATCTGCATCGACAACAGCCTCATCTTCATCCTGCATTCTCCATGCATTATCGCCGTAATCTACGTCGATATTTCTGTACATCTTCATACCTGTTCCCGCAGGAATCAGCTTACCGATCATTACGTTCTCCTTGAGACCCTCAAGTCTGTCAGTCTTACCCTTAATGGATGCATCTGTCAGAACTCTTGTTGTCTCCTGGAATGATGCTGCTGAAAGGAATGATGTTGTTGCGAGAGCTGCCTTAGTGATACCAAGAAGCTGTCTCTCACTTGTGCAAGGCTGTCCGCCATTAGCTTCTGCCTCAGCGTTTGCCTCTTCAATTTCAAACTTGGAGTACTGTGCGCCAGGAAGCAGTGCTGTATCTCCAGCATCTTCAACCTTGTGCTTTGAAAGCATCTGGCTGACGATAACCTCTACGTGCTTATCGTTAATATCTACACCCTGAGTCTTGTATACTCTCTGTACTTCCTTAACGATGTACTCGTATACACCCTTAACTCCCATGATTCTCATGATGTCATGTGGGTTAAGAGGACCCTTTGTGATGTTGCTTCCCGCCTTGATCTCCTGACCAACCTGAACATTGATTCTAGCTCCGAATGGGATAATGTATGTTCTATCGCCACCCTCCTCCTGAACTGTAATGTCAGTCTTGTTATCAGGTCTTGGCTCAATTGCAATAACAGTTCCGTCAGCCTCGCAGATTTCTGCAAGGCCCTTAGGATTTCTAGCCTCGAAAAGTTCCTCTACTCTAGGAAGACCCTGAGTGATATCACTTCCCGCAACTCCTCCTGTATGGAATGTTCTCATTGTCAGCTGAGTACCCGGCTCACCGATTGACTGAGCAGCGATGATACCAACAGCCTCACCAGGAAGAACGATTCTGCCAGTTGCAAGGTTTTTACCATAACACTTAGCACATACACCCTGTCTGCACTGACAAGTCATTACGGATCTTACTGTTACCTTCTTAACACCGGCATTCTCGATTTCTACTGACATGTCATCTGTGATGTAGTCGCCAGCAGCTACCATTACCTCGCCAGTCTGTGGATTGATTACATCCTTTGTTACGAAACGTCCGGCAATTCTCTGGTTGAGTTTCTCAATCTCTTCCTTGCCATCCATGAATGCTTCAACCTCGATACCCTCTGTTGGACCCCACTCCTCTTCGCAATCATCAATATTGATAATTACGCTGTGTGAGATATCAACAAGTCTTCTTGTCAGATATCCGGAGTCGGCAGTTCTAAGCGCTGTATCGGCAAGTCCCTTACGAGCTCCGTTTGATGAAATGAAGTACTCCAGAATTGACAGACCCTCACGGAAGTTAGCCTTGATAGGAATCTCTACAGTGTGTCCTGTAGCATTGGCCATAAGTCCTCTCATACCGCCGACCTGGCTGATCTGAGATCTGTTACCTCTGGCTCCTGAACTTGCCATGATGTAAAGGTTGTTCATTGTTCCGAGGTTAGCCATCAGAGCGTCAGCAACCTTCTCTGTTGTTGCCTTCCATGTCTTGATGATAGCGTCATATCTTTCCTTGTCGCTCATCAGACCTCTTCTGTATGCTGCCTCGAACTTATCTACTTCCTTCTCAGCTGCACCTACGATTTCAGGCTTCTCAGCAGGGATCTCCATATCTGAGATACTGATTGTAATTGCAGCGATTGTTGAGTAGTGATATCCAGTGTTCTTGATGTAGTCAAGCATCAGAACTGTCTCTGTGTTGCCATGCACCTTGAAGCACTTACTGATGATTCTTCCAAGAGCCTTCTTATCGCAGAGGAAGTCAACTTCGAGTCCGTAAGGATCCTTTTCTCTGTCGACAAAACCAAGATCCTGTGGAAGTCCCTGGTTGAAGATAAATCTACCAACTGTTGACTCAACAAGTTTGCCTGGATCCTCTTCGTTCAGCTTCTTTCTTACCTTTACCTTTGCGTGGATTCCTACGATTCCAGCCTGGTAAGCCATCATCATCTCATCCATATCAGTGAAGCACTTGCCGTCACCAACCTCAGCTGGACGGTTTCTCTCCTCTGAACCTGGATGTGTCAGATAGTATGATCCCAGAATCATATCCTGTGTAGGAGTTGTGATTGGTGATCCATCCTTAGGTGCAAGGATGTTGTTTACTGAAAGCATGAGATATCTTGCCTCAGCCTGTGCCTCTACTGACAGTGGCACGTGTACAGCCATCTGGTCTCCATCGAAGTCGGCGTTGAACGCTGTACATACAAGTGGGTGAAGCTTAATAGCCTTGCCCTCTACAAGTACTGGCTCGAATGCCTGGATACCAAGTCTGTGAAGTGTCGGAGCACGGTTCAGAAGAACTGGATGATCCTTGATTACATAATCGAGAACATCCCATACCTCTGGCTCTCCTTTTTCTACCATTGTTCTGGCCTTCTTTGTGTTGTAAGCAATCTCATCCTTAACAAGCTTCTGCATGATGAAAGGCTTGAAAAGCTCGAGTGCCATTGTCTTAGGAAGTCCGCACTGATAGAACTTCAGCTCTGGTCCTACAACGATTACTGAACGTCCTGAGAAGTCTACTCTCTTACCGAGCAGGTTCTGTCTGAATCTACCCTGCTTACCCTTGAGCATGTCTGAAAGTGACTTAAGCTTTCTGCCTGCAGCTCCTGTTACAGGTCTGCCTCTTCTTCCGTTATCGATGAGGGCATCTACTGACTCCTGAAGCATTCTCTTCTCGTTTCTGATGATGATATCAGGTGCGCCGAGTTCGAAAAGCTTCTTAAGTCTGTTGTTTCTGTTGATTACTCTTCTGTACAGGTCGTTGAGGTCTGATGTTGCGAATCTTCCTCCGTCGAGCTGTACCATAGGTCTCAGATCTGGTGGAATTACAGGAATTACGTCCAGAATCATCCACTCAGGCTTGTTGCCTGAAATTCTGAAGGCCTCTACTACCTCAAGAATCTTTACGAGTCTGAGTCTCTTCTGACCGCTTGCTGTCTTGAGCTGCTCTCTCAGTGATACTGAAAGCTCCTCAACATTAATGTCTGCCAGGAGTCTCTTAACAGCTTCAGCGCCCATACCAGCCTCGAAGCTCTTGCCGTAGATTTCTCTTGCCTGATTGTACTCATCCTCTTCAATAATCTGCTTGTACTCAAATGGTGTGTCACCTGGATCGAGTACTACATATGAAGCGAAGTACAGAACCTTCTCAAGGTTCTTTGGAGTCATGTCAAGAATCAGTCCGATTCTTGAAGGAATTCCCTTGAAGTACCAGATATGTGATACAGGAGATACGAGCTGAATGTGACCCATTCTCTCTCTTCTTACCTTAGCCTTGGTTACTTCTACTCCGCAGTAAGGGCAGACAAGACCCTTATACTTAATCTTGTTATATTTTCCGCATCCGCAGACCCAGTCCTTAGTAGGTCCGAAGATCTTCTCGCAGAAAAGTCCATCGTATTCTGGTTTGAGTGATCTGTAGTTAATAGTCTCAGGCTTTGTTACCTCGCCATGTGACCATTCAAGCATTGCCTCTGTTGAAGCAAGTCTAATCTGCAGGGACTCAATATTTCTAAGATCTTGATTATTAATATTATCCATTATGTCCTCCCTCCAAATTAATCCTCAAACTCATTGTCGATACCAACTTCAGATCCAAGTGCAGCGAAATCATCCTTATCGAGTGAATCAATTGCACCAAGCACAGCGCCGAAATCATCAAAATCATTTCTTTCGCGATTTCTGTCATGCTTTCTATCTGACTCGTTGATAGCTCTATCTGTTGTGAGAGCTCCCTCATACTCAGAAGTCTCTCTGATTCTAACTTCCTGATCATCTGCTGACATTGTCTTGATATCAAGAGCAAGTGCCTGAAGCTCCTTGATGAGTACCTTGAAGGACTCAGGAATTCCTGGCTCAGGAATGTTAACACCATTAATAATTGACTCGTAAGTCTTAGTTCTTCCGATAATATCATCGGACTTAACTGTCAGGATCTCCTGCAGTGTGTATGCAGCACCGTAAGCCTCAAGTGCCCATACCTCCATCTCTCCGAATCTCTGACCACCGAACTGAGCCTTACCTCCGAGAGGCTGCTGAGTTACAAGTGAGTAAGGACCGGTTGATCTTGCGTGAATCTTATCATCTACAAGGTGGTGGAGCTTGAGCATGTACATGTATCCAACAGTTACAGGATTGTCGAAATACTCTCCTGTTCTACCATCTCTCAGTCTCAGCTTACCTGTCTTTGAGTATCCGCACTAATCGAGAAACTCGATTACGTCCTTCTCTCTTGCGCCATCGAATACTGGTGTTGCAATGTACCAGCCCTTTGTCTTGGCAGCAAGTCCAAGATGAACCTCCAGTACCTGTCCAACGTTCATACGTGAAGGTACACCCAGAGGGTTCAGCATTACCTGCAGGCACTCACCATCTTCCTTGAATGGCATATCCTCCTCAGGCAGAATTCTTGAAATTACACCCTTGTTACCGGTCCGGCCATCTTATCGCCGACATTGATCTTTCTCTTTGTAGCAACATAAACTCTAACAATCTTGTTAACTCCAGGTGGGAGTTCTGAGCTGTTTGTTCTGTCGAAAGTTCTAACATCGATTACGATACCCTCTTCTCCGTGTGGGAGTCTGAGTGATGTATCTCTAACTTCCTTTGACTTCTCGCCGAAGATAGCTCTGAGCATCCTTGCCTCTGGTGTAAGATCTGTCTCGCTCTTTGGAGTCAGCTTACCAACAAGAATATCTGTCGACTTAACTTCAGCTCCGATTCTGATGATACCCTCCTCGTCGAGTTCGCGAAGTGCGCTGTCTCCAACGTTAGGAATATCTCTTGTAATCTCTTCTGGTCCGAGCTTTGTATCTCTTGCCTCACACTCGTGCTTCTCAATGTGAAGTGATGTGAGTACGTCATCCATGAGAAGTCTCTCGTTAAGGATGATAGCATCCTCGTAGTTGTAACCTTCCCATGTCATGAATCCGATGAGGAGGTTCTTTCCAAGTGAAATCTCTCCGAGATTTGTTGAAGGACCGTCAGCTACTACTTCACCAACCTCGAGGTGCTCGCCATACGCAACGATAGGTCTCTGGTTGATGCATGTACCCTGGTTTGATCTCTTGAACTTGAGCATCTTGTATGTATCAAGTTCTCCGTTATCATCTCTTCTGATCTTAACTGTTGTAGCATCTACGTACTCAACGACACCGGCATTCTTAACAAGAACTACAGCACCTGAATCGCAAGCAGCCTTGTACTCGATACCTGTTCCAACGTAAGGTGCCTCAGTTACGAGCAGTGGAACCGCCTGTCTCTGCATGTTTGATCCAATGAGAGCACGGTTGGCGTCGTCGTTCTCGAGGAAAGGAATCATAGCTGTAGCTACAGATACTACCTGCTTAGGAGAAACGTCCATATAGTCAACGTCGCTCTTCATAGCAAGAGTGATTTCACCCTTAACGCCTCTTACAGCAACCTTGCTGTTGATGAAGTTTCCATCCTCGTCAAGTGGCTCGTTAGCCTGAGCTACTACCATGAGATCCTCATCTGCAGCTGAAAGGTATCTAACTTCATCAGTTACTCTACCGTCCTTAACTACCTGATATGGAGTCTCAATGAAACCATATTCATTGATAATTCCGTATGTTGTAAGTGAACCGATAAGTCCGATGTTTGGACCTTCAGGTGTCTCGATAGGACACATTCTTCCATAGTGTGAGTAGTGTACATCTCTTACCTCGAATCCGGCTCTTTCTCTTGAAAGTCCGCCAGGTCCAAGTGCAGAAAGTCTTCTCTTATGTGTAAGCTCTGACAGCGGGTTGTTCTGATCCATGAACTGTGACAGCTGTGAGCTTCCGAAGAACTCCTTGATTGCTGCTGTTACAGGTCTGATATTGATTAGCTGCTGTGGAGTTGAGTTCTCAGTAGTCATTCTTTCTCTGATAGCTCTTTCCATTCTTGCAAAACCGATTCTGCACTGGTTCTGCAGCAGCTCTCCTACTGTCTTAAGTCTTCTGTTGCCCAGGTGATCGATATCGTCTGTCTCACCAAGACCGTGTCCAAGGTTCAGAATGTAGCTGACTGAAGCAACGATGTCCTCACGAATGATGTTCTTAGGTGAGAGTTCCTTCTTTCTGTTAGCAATGCCTGCTCTCAGCTTATCCTCATCTCCATCTGCTGCCTCGATGATCTCCATGAGAGTCTCATAGTGAACCTTCTCAGAAAGCTTGTATGGTGCAAGATCGATGTCAACATACTTAGTCGGATCAACGAATCTGTTTCCGATAACCTTAGTAACAACATCCTCTTCACCTACTACCTTGCTGTAGCAGAGAACCTCAGCAACTCCGGCGTCCTCGATAACCATAGCCATGTCGCGAGAAACCTTATGATCTTTCTCTACGAGAACCTCTCCTGTATTAGGATCGATTACGTCCTGAGCTACAACTGTATCTACAAGTCTGTCGAAAAGACCGAGCTTCTTGTTGTATTTAAATCTGCCAACCTTAGCGAGGTCATAACGTCTTGGGTCAAAGAGCAGTGCTGCAAGCATTGACTTTGCATTCTCTGTTGTTGGAGGATCTCCAGGTCTTAATCTCTTGTAGAGGTCCTTGAGACCGTCCTCGCCGTTCTTGGTTGTATCCTTCTCAAGTGTTCTGTAAAGTCTTTCTTCGTCACCGAACATCTTAAGGATTTCCTCGTTGCTGTCCAGCGGAATGTTGCAAACAGTTCCGATAGCTCTGAGGAATGATGTAACTGGCTGTTTTCTTGTTCTGTCTACTCTTACGTAGATAACTCCCTGTGAGTCTGTCTCGTACTCGAGCCATGCTCCTCTGTTAGGGATAATCTGTGAAGTGTAAAGATTCTGGTTAGACTTATCTACAACAACATCATAGTAAGGTCCTGGTGATCTTACCATCTGTGTAACGATAGCTCTCTCAGCTCCGTTGTAGATAAAAGTTCCCTGCTCTGTCATGAGGGGGAAATCACCCATGAATACATTCTGCTCCTTAATCTCACCAGTCTCTTTGTTGATAAGTCTAACCTTAACAGTAAGAGCTGTTGCATAAGTTGCATCTCTCTCCTTGCACTCCTCCTGGTCGTACTTTGAAGTGTCGGAGAAGAAGTAATCTGCGAACTCCAGACTAAGAGTATTTGTAGTGTCGCGGATAGGTGAAACATCCTCGAGAACCTCGCCGAGACCCTCTTCGATGAACCATTTGTATGACTGTGTCTGAATATCAATGAGGTTTGGCATCTCGCAAACTTCGTTGATCTTAGCGTAAGTCATACGCTCTTTCCTTCCAACTTTAATTGGCTTTGGCATTTACTTACTCCTTTGTATTATGAGAAAAAACGTCAATTGTTTTTGAAAAAGTACAATTTTTCGGTAAAAAAGTACATTTTTTTGCCGAAAAATCGCTTCTCCTAAACGCACGAATTGAGCCCTTGTTCAGGACTCAATTCGGTTATTGTCTGGGTCGGGCCCATATCGCAGGGTCCAATTTGTAATGTTTGTCGACCTGTGTCGACTATGAACAAGTAGTCTGTTTATTAGAACTATGCGAGCTCTACTACAGCGCCAACTTCCTCAAGAGCAGCCTTAAGAGCATCAGCCTCAGCCTTCTCTACGTTCTCCTTGATTGTTGAAGGTGCTGAATCTACAACTTCCTTAGCCTCCTTAAGACCAAGTCCTGTAGCCTCTCTTACAGCCTTGATAACCTTAATCTTCTCAGCGCCGATTTCCTTGAGGATTACGTTGAACTCTGTCTTCTCCTCAACCTCTGCTGCTGCACCTGCACCTGCTGCTGGAGCTGCTACTGCTACTGCTGATACGCCGAACTCTTCCTCAAGAGCCTTAACGAGCTCGTTAATCTCAAGAATGCTCATTCCCTTAAGAGCCTCAATGATCTGATCCTTATTCATTGTTAATTTCTCCTTTTCTTAATCTTTGGGTCATCTTTGTGACCGCTATTTGTTAAATGACTTGTTTTTTAAATTAATGATTTGCAGCTTATGCTGCCGATGTCATGATGACAATTAAGCCTCTTCCTTCTCTGCGATTGCCTTGAGAGTAAGAGCAAGCTTTGTCATTGGTGACTGGATGCTTCCCATGAAACGAGCGATGAGCTCCTCTCTTGATGGGATCTCTGCGAACTCCTCGATCTGAGCCTTGTCATATACAACGCCCTCTACGATTCCGCCCTTGAATGCCATCTTCTTGTACTGCTTAATAGCCTTTGAGAGGATTCTTGCGGAAGCTGTTGCATCCTCTGAACAGAATGCAAGAGCACTTGAGCCCTTAAGAGCATCTCCCTCGCCAAGTGCCTCGTATGGTGTACCAGCGATAGCTCTCTTAACGAGTGAGTTCTTATAAACAGTGAAGAGAACGTTCTCATTTCTGAGTGAAGTTCTGATAGCATCAGCCTCTTCTACTGTAATTCCAAGGTAATCAACAACAACTACTGATACTGAGTTATCAATTCTCTCCTTGATCTCGTCGATGATCACCTGCTTAGCATTTTTTGCTTCTACAGACATTATTTCTCCTTTCCTGGATAAGTACCGCTTATCCATAGTTACTGCCGGACCTTAGTCCATAGCAGTTCGTCAGCCATGTCGGGGCTGACCTGATCAGGTACAAAATACCCCGTTGTTCTTAGACAGCGGGGTTCAATATATATTGTACCTCGGCGGGAAATTAAGCTTTCGCACCCGCTGTCTACGGTTGATATTCGATTCTAATTAGTTTGCTCTGATAATTAAACCAGTGTAGCAGTGTTGATCTTTACGCCAGGGCTCATTGTTGAAGCAACTGTTACGCTCTTGAAGTACTGACCCTTAGCTGCAGCTGGCTTAGCCTTTGCGATTGCGCCGATGATAGCGTTAGCATTAGCTACAAGCTGCTCGTCTGTGAATGACTTCTTTCCAATGATTACATGGATAATGTTAGCCTTGTCAAGACGGTACTCAACCTCACCTGCTTTGATATCAGCGAGAGCCTTCTCGATATCCATAGTAACTGTGCCTGCCTTAGGGTTAGGCATGAGTCCCTTAGGCCCCAGCCCCTTGCCGAGACGTCGAACATCACCCATCATATCTGGTGTAGCTACTACTGCGTCGAACTCGAACCATCCCTCTTTCTGAATCTTCTCAGCCATGTCCTCAGCGCCTACGAAATCAGCTCCTGCTGCTGTAGCCTCCTCTGCCTTAGGACCCTTAGCGAAAACAAGAACCTTCTTGCTCTTACCAGTTCCGTGCGGCAGTACGATTGCGCCTCTTACCTGCTGGTCTGCATGTCTACCATCTACTCCGAGACGGAAGTGCATTTCGATTGTCTCATCAAACTTAGCGTTTGAGAGTTCCTTTACCTTTGATACTGCTCCAGCAACATCGAAGAGCTCCTGCTTGTTGAAGTTCTCCACGATTGCCTTGTATCTCTTTGATCTCTTCATTTAATCCTCCTTGGTGGTGCTAGCAGCGTACTATATCTACGCCTCCCACTGCATTACTCTACTACATTAACTCCCATGCTGCGAGCTGTTCCCTTGATCATATCTGTTGCTGCCTCAAGAGATGCTGCATTGAGATCAGGCATCTTTGTCTTAGCGATCTCTTCTGCCTGAGCTACTGTGATTGTAGCAACCTTAGTCTTGTTAGGCTGACCTGAACCTGACTCAATTCCTGCTGCCTTCTTGATAAGTACTGCAGCTGGTGGAGTCTTGCACACGAATGAGAATGATCTGTCTGAGTAAACTGTAATTACTACAGGAATGATCATACCACTCTGATCAGCTGTTCTTGCGTTAAACTGCTTACAGAAATCCATAATGTTAACGCTCTTCTGACCAAGTGCAGGTCCGACTGGAGGTGCTGGTGTTGCAGCGCCGGCAGGGATCTGAAGCTTAATGTAGCCATCGATCTTCTTTGCCATTGTTTGCTCCTTTCTTCCTTATTTAAGTTTGCTCACCTGTGAGAACTCGAGTTCTGCAGGTGTATCTCTACCGAACATAGAAATCTTTGCCTTAACAACCTGCTTATCAGGATAGATAGCCTCTACGATGCCGAGCTGGCCTTCGAAAAGTCCTCCGATAATACGGATTGTGTCGCCAACCTCTATGTCCAGGTCGATTCTAAGTTTCTCAACTCCCATTCTTACAATCTCTTCCTTAGTAAGAGGAATAGGATCTGAGCCGTGACCAACAAAGCCTGTTACGCCTTCAGTATTACGAACGAGATACCAGGTCTCGTTGTTAACGATCATCTTGATTACTACGTAGCCTGGGTAAAGCTTTCTAGTCTTTACCTTCTTAACTCCGTCCTTAATCTCGATACGCTCCTCAGTAGGAATTACAACCTCGAGAATAAGATCCTGCATTCCACGGTATTCAACCATCTTCTCAATGCTTGTCTTAACCTTATTCTCATAACCTGAATATGTGTGGATTACGTACCACTTCGCAGTACCGTCACCACGCAGGCCCTCGCCTTCCAAAGGAGAGACAGTGGTCTTCATCACATTCTTGTTATCGTTATCTGTCATAATTATTCTGTCTCCGTTGAATTAAGAAAGTGTAATGCCGAGTATACCCTTAAGCGCTGCCAGGAATCCAGTATCAATTAACCAGAAAGCCAGCGCAAAGAAAGCACAAGTAGCAAGAACTACTACTGTGTTAGTTCCAAGCTCCTCCCTAGTAGGCCATACAACCTTCTTAAACTCCTGTCTGACACCCTTAAGATATTCGAACATCTTTACTTTGTCTCCTTGTGAAGTGTCTCCTTATTGCAGAACTTGCAGTACTTCATAAGCTCAATTCTGTCAGGATTGTTTCTCTTGTTCTTCATTGTGTTGTAGTTTCTCTGCTTGCACTCTGTGCATGCGAGAATAATCTTGTTTCTTACACCTGTTGCCATTGTTATTCTCCTTATTGCTGTAGTGTTTGCAAAATCTATTATTTCAACCCAAAATCAGAGCGGTTGCTTTCGCTCTGATGGTGAATTTCATAAAGTCGCTTGATAATAATATACTCAAGACATGTCAAAGTCAAGCAAAAAACAACGTTTTTGGCGAATATTCTTGCCTGTTACGGCAACTCGTCAATCGATTCTATCAGATATCTGATAAAAGTTCTTGCCGCGAGCGAAAGTGTCGCACTATCGCACGATACAATGCTCATTCTCCTAGTAATTATAGGCTCTGTGGGCAGAATTGCAATATCATAATTCTGTTTTCTGAGCACCAGTTCCGGAACACCCAACGAGCTCCTGTATCTTTCCATAACTTTTTCTCAAATAATCGCAAACATTAACTTTACTTATTTAAAACGTGTATTATATTATTACCGAAATGGGACACAGCAGGAAATGCGAAAGGAGATTATCAGAAATGAAACAATATGTAGTTGATGCTTTTACATCTGAGGTTTTCCACGGAAACCCTGCAGGCGTATGCGTTATGGACGAGTGGATTCCTGAAGAGCTGATGATTAACATCACCAGAGAGAACCGTTTCTCCGAAACAGCTTTTACTGTTAAGGAAGGTGACAAGTATCATCTTCGCTGGTTCACACCGGGCGGCGAGATTGATCTCTGCGGTCATGCTACCCTCGCTACAGCCTATGTGCTCTTTAATTTCTACACCAAGGATGCTGACAAAGTAATTTTCACAACTCTAAGCGGCGACCTTATCGTTGACAAGAAAGGCGATCTTCTCGAGATGGAGTTCCCTGCTTATGAGCTTGCAAAGATTGATGTCACAGATGCTATGGAGGAAGCTATCGGCGTAAGACCTCTCGAAGCATATATGGGAAGAGATTTGCTCTGCCTCTTCGAGAACGAAGATGTGATTCATAACCTCAATCCAGACCTCAAGAAACTTCTCGACATCGACGGACTGCTTCTTCAGGCAACCGCACCAGGCAAGGAAACTGACTGTGTATCGAGAACCTTCGCACCCAAAATGGCTGTAGATGAAGATCCTGTCTGCGGCTCAGGACATTGCCACATCGTTCCATTCTGGGCAAACCGACTTGGTAAAAACGATATCGTTGCCTACCAGGCATCCCCTAGAGGAGGAATGCTGTATTGCCGTCTCGATGGCGATAGAGTTTTCCTTGCAGGTAATGCTGCTCTCTATTCAGAATGCGAGCTTTACGTTTAATGCAAAACTTGATGCATAAATGGAAAAGGACAAGCACAAGGGTGCTTGTCCTTTTTTTCGCTTTGTTTCTACCAGCCTGCTCTATACTTCAGTACCTCGTCAGAAATCTTGCCGGCCTTATACTCGTCGATTGACTCTGAGATGATCTCGAAGCCTCTCTTGAGCTGCTCTGCAGGAATTGTGAGTGGTGGCTGAATTCTCAGCTTGTTTCCTGCGAGAGAGATTACGATAAGTCCCTTCTCGTATGCTCTGTAGAGAATCTTGAATGTTGCGTCAGGATCCTCATCGTTGATTCCGATTGCCATTGACATTCCGATTCCTCTGTAGAAGAGAACCATATCAGGATGCTTCTGCTTGAGCTCCTCTGCAGCAGCCCAGAGTGTCTCTGTGATGTTCTTCAGCTGTGTCTGGAACTCCTCTGTCTGATAGTAGTCAAATGCTGCAATACCTGCGGCACAAGCTACTGAGTTACCTCCGAGTGTAAAGAGGTGTGCAGGTGCAGGCAGGCAATCCATAATTTCATCCCTTGCCATGAATGCTCCAAGAGAGAGTGTTGCTCCGATTGACTTACCCATGATGATTCCATCAGGAACGATATCATAGTTCTCGATAGCGAACATTTTACCTGTACGATAGAAGCCCTGCTGTACTTCCTCAGAAATGAAGAGGATGCCGTTCTCCTTGCAGAGATCATAGAGCTTCTTCATGAAGATTGGGTGTGCCGGAAGGATTCCGCCATCTCCCTGGATTGGCTCAATTACTACTGCGGCTACCTCGTTAGCTGGCATCCATGTGTTGAATGCAGTCTCGATATCTCTTACGCACTCCCTCTCGCAAACATCGTCCGCAACGTCTGTTCCGTAGAATGGGAAAGCATAAATCTCAGGCAGGAATGGTCCCATCTTCTCATGCATCTTTGTTGAGCATGTTGTCATTGTTGATGAGCCGTATGTATTACCATGGTATCCATTGATGAATACAATAATCTTCTGTCTGCCGGTGTAAGCTCTTGCAAACTTAACCGCACAGTCGTTTGCATCTGAACCGCAGTTACCAAATGCAATCTTAGCCTTAACGCCGCCTGGATATGTTGATACCAGTCTCTCAGCATATGCTGTTGTCTGCTCATTGTATGTGTAAGCGGCGGTATACTGTGTGAATTTCTCAAGCTGCTCCTTGATTGCGTTTGTGATAATAGGATTGCTGCTTCCGAGATTCAGTGATGACGCACTTGACAGAAAGTCGATAAACTCATTGCCATCTGCATCTGTGATTGTCGCATTCTCGCACTTTGTGATTGCGAGAGGATAGTATGAAAGATGCTGACAAGGTGCTACAACCTTCTTATCTCTCTCAACTATACTTATACATTTCTCAAGATTCATATCTGTTCCCTTTCCCTTTTCTTAAAATTGTGTCCTTGTATTTGATATACAAAGATTAATGTATTAATCACCACATGTCAATTGATTAAATGAAGTCGAAGAAGCGGTCCAGCTCTATTCTTTCCCCATCCTTATCTACTGCGTACAGAAGCATGTCATTTCCCTGCTCAACAGATACAATATCAGAAAGCTTGCCGATATTGTTCTTAAGAGCAGCCTGATGTTTCTCTATCATTGTTACAGGATTAAGAATCGAAACCGTTCCATTATCAAGAACAAATATTACGATTCTGTATCCACCGTTACCGTAAGGAAGAACATACGCCTCGCTAACGCCCATGGCCGCAACATAGTTCTCACCGATTCTATCGAGAAGGTCTCCATTAGCGTGAAGGATTGCCTGTCCGTCCTTGAGAACATCAATGCTGTCAAGTCCCATAGGTACGAAGAACTGATCCTCATCAATTCCGGTAATTGACATCTTAACCTCTTCCGGATCAACTTCTCCGGTGTTGGTTGACATGCAGCCGCAAAGAGCAAACATCAGCACAGCAGCCATTGCCGCAATAATTATTTTTTTCATAATTACCTCCTGTCACTATTCGGCATCTCTGCATCTTCTGATCGCATACATAATAATGGCAGCCGCATTTGATGCATTGAGAGAATTAATAGTTCCTCTCATTGGAATAGCAACTGTAAAATCGCACTTCTCTTTAACAAGTCTGCTGATTCCCTTGCCTTCGTTTCCGATTACAATTCCAATAGGTCCGTTAAGGGCCGCCTTTGTGTAGTTCTGACCATCCATGTCAACAGCCGCAATCCACACACCCATTTCCTTAAGCTCATCGATTGTTCTCGAGAGATTTGTAACCTGAACAACAGGCATTGTCTCGATTGCACCGGCAGCACTCTTAGCTACTGTCTGTGTAAGTGAACAAGCTCTTCTCTTTGGAATGATAACTCCGTGAGCTCCTGCGCACTCTGCAGTTCTGATGATTGCACCAAGATTGTGCGGATCGCTTACTTCATCGAGAAGGATGAAGAACGGGTCCTCTCCACTTGCCTCTGCCTTCGCAAGAATCTCATCCATGCTTGAATACTTGAAAGGTGATACTTTTGCAACAACGCCCTGATGTCTCTCTCCAGGAGCCATTGCATTGATTCTCTCCTTATCAACCATATCAATAATTACACCCTGCTCCTTGGCAATGGCTTTAATCTGAGCAATTGAGCCTTCAGCGCCTTTGGCGATAAAGATTCTCTCCACCTCGCGCTCTCCTCTGAGAGCCTCTATTACAGGATTGCGTCCTGCAAGAATCTCAAGGCCGCCCTCATCGAATCGGTCGAACTGCTCAGCCTGTACAGCTGCTGCACGCTGACTGTAGCCTGCCATCTTCTGAGCCTTCGTTCTGCCGCCGCTCTGCGCCCTTGCAGCTCTTGTACCGGTCTTCTTTGAGTCTGCGTAGTCGCGGCGATTCTTACCTGAACGCTTAGGCGCAGTCGAACGCTCGCTGTCCGCATATCTCTTATTATCTCTTTTTGCCATTACTTATCCTTTCTCTCATATACATAGAAACGATACTTAATTCCGTTGTCTTCGTGCATTTCGCTCTCGCTTACAACCTGGTATCTGTCATCTTCATCAATGTTCACAATAAAAGCATCCGCATTAAGGTCGGCATACATCTTTGTGATATACAGTCTGTCGCATCTGTCGTAGTACTTGTTGTACATCGATGCTCCTCCGATAAGCCATACATCATCAGGGTCATACTGTTCAAGGGCTGCAAAAAGCTCCTCTTCTGTGTGAACAACAATGCATCTCTCTGCTTCGAAGCTCTCATTTCTTGTAAGTACGTAGTTGATTCTCTTAGGGAGTCCTCTCTTCTTAGGCATCGACTCAAGCGTCTTTCGACCCATTACAACAACCTTGTCCATTGTGTGCTCCTTGAAGTATTGCATATCTCCCGGAACAGATGCAAGAAGACCGTTGTCTCTTCCGATTCCCCATTTCTCATCTACTGCAACTATCAGATTCATATATTACCTCTCTACTTCAATACATAGATGTCAAAAGTATATCATTTATCAGCGAAAAAATGAAACAGGCTGTCGCCTGTTTCAAAATTTTTACCTCGTAATTCTCTACACAGCGATAGGGATGTTCTTGATCTGAGGATTCTTCTGATATTCCTCGATGATTACATCGTCTGCTGTGAAATCATAGAAATTAGTAATCTCCGGGTTAAGTGTAACCTTTGGTGCCGGATACTGCGGTCTCTCGATGAGTTCCTTAACGATATCAATGTGTCTGTCATAGATATGCGCATCACTGATTACATGTACAAGTTCTCCTGCCTTGAGTCCGCTCACCTGCGCCAGCATCATGAGCAGAACTGAGTACTGAACAACATTCCAGTTGTTGGCAGCAAGAATATCCTGAGACCTCTGATTGAGAATAGCATTAAGAGTATCGCCCTTTACGTTGAAAGTCATGCTGTAAGCGCACGGCTCAAGGTTCATCTCATGAAGATCCTGAAAATTATAGATATTTGTAAGAATTCTTCTTGAATATCTGTCATTCTTAAGACACCAGAGAACATTATCAACCTGATCCATCTCTCCCTGCTTGAACTGGTATTTCTGAGCAAGCTGATAGCCGTAAGCCTTTCCGATGCTTCCGCTCTCATCGGCCCACTCATCCCAGATATGGCTCTTTAAATCATTTACATTGTTTGACTTCTTCTGCCATATCCAGAGCATCTCATCTACAGCAAGCTTGATTGCTGTAGGCCTGAGTGTAAGCGCAGGAAACTCCTCCTGCAGGTTATATCTGTTTACTACTCCGAAATTCTTGATTGTGTGCGCAGGAGTTCCGTCCTCCCAGCGTGGTCTTACCGGCATGCCTTCAGTGCTGAAGCCATTGTCGATAATGTCCTGACACATCTGTACGAAAAGCTGATCTGCTTTACTCATTTCTACTCTCCTGGATTATCTTTAGTGCCTCTTCCATTATTGCCTGCAGTCTCTCGTCATCCTCTGCAAGGTACAGGAAACCTATGAGCGCTTCGAAACCTGTAGCCCACTTGTACTTCTTAGGGTCCGCATTCTGCGGTCTTGAAGTCGCTCTGTGGTTGCGGGCTCTTTTGAGAAGGTGCTCTTCCTCCTCGGTGAGCACTTCTCTCTCGCAGAGTTTTTTTGCAATTGTCGACTGTCCCGTTGAACTTACATATGCAATAGCTTCATGATGGAGCTTGCCTGCATCCTTGGCTCTGTGTTCAACAAGCATCTGTCTTATTATCAGCTCATACGCCGCATCTCCCACATAAGCGAGAGTTGTTACGTTAAGCTGCTTTGCCTTAAGTCTGTCCATTAGTTTCTGATAATCTGTACGCCCTGTGGTGTGTCCTTAAGAGTGATTCCCATTGCAGCGAGCTGATCTCTAATCTCATCAGCTCTTGCCCAGTTCTTCTCCTTACGTGCGGCCTGTCTCTCATCTACGAGAGCCTGGATATCTTCACCAATTGCAGCCTCTTCATCATTCTGGAGAATTCCGAGAACATCTGTAAGCTCAGCAATCATGTCGAGAGCAGCCTTAGCGTAGCTCTTTGATGAACCATCCTTAACAGCGAGGTTAGTTGCTGATACGAGATCGAAGATTGCTGTGATAGCATCAGCTGTGTTCAGATCATCATCCATAACATCGATGAACTTCTGTCTGTACTGATCAAAATCTGCAATAAGCTTGTCCTCATCAGCCATCTTCTCATCTGTTCCGTTCTTTGAAAGGAACTCAAGAGTCTCCTTAGCATTAACGATTCTATCGTATCCGTTCTTGGCAGCCTCCATAAGAGTATCGCTGAAGTTGATTGGTCCTCTGTAGTGACCTGACAGAAGGAAGAATCTGATTACATCTCCTGTGTAATGCTCTCTGATATCTCTTACTGTGAAGAAGTTGTTCTTTGACTTTGACATCTTCTCGCCATCAATTGTGATATATCCATTGTGCATCCAGTAGTTAGCAAAAGGCACTCCGTTGCACGCCTCTGACTGTGCAATCTCATTCTCATGGTGAGGGAACTGGAGGTCCTGGCC
>JAGHUT010000017.1 GCA_018064645.1 Candidatus Crickella merdequi
GTATAGAATTAACATTAGCAATATAACAGCAGCAAAGAAGAGCATTTTAAGTACTGCAGCGTGTGTTGCGATTATGGCGGGCGCCCTTTTGTCTGGAATAGGATCCTCGGGGCTTGCTCTTGCTGGTAACGTTTGCGCGGCTCTTGGTGCGTTTGCTCAGCTGGGTATGAGTGCAGCAGAATTAAAAAAGTGTGTTACTGTTACACAGATAAAGAAATATTATTAAGGAGATGTATATGACTTCAATTTTGGGAAACCTTTTAATTTTATTTGCGGCGTTGCTTGTAATGATGATTAATTGGGGTGAATTTAAAAAAGCAAGAATATCTGGGGACAAAGCTCGCGAAAAAAAGCTTTTGTTATCGTATTGCTTTCTGACGATAGCAGTGATTATAGAGGCCGTTTTGATTGCAAGTTAATTAGAAGGGTCAGGATATAAGTACAGGTAAGACAAAGGAGAAATAATAAAGGTAAGAAATCAGATTCCTTGGCAAGATGGCCGTTCATTATTGCAATGTTACAATTGATTGCATTTACAATTATTCAAAATAAAGTGGATGGTTCAATTCAGTTTGAAGTAGCATATAGAATTAACATTGCTATAGTAATAGCAAACATCGTTATTTACTATATCGCTCAGAAAAACGAAAAGTGTGATTAGATAATAGATTTATACAAATAAGGAGATGCACACGGCAATAATTTGTCGTGTGCATAAAACTGTATCAAGAAATATGATACTTTGTAAAAGAAAGGTCAAAATGAGCAAAATAGAAGTACATAAAAATAAGTCATTGAGATTAGACAATGTTCTTATAAATAAAGTGTTTAGAGTATCAACATTAGACTCTGAAAACGATTCATCTCTTGAGACATTTTCCATAGAAGCAGAAGTTGCAAAGATGAATAATGAGATTATTACAAAGGGAGCACAGCCAGTCGGACCATTAGTACAGTACTCAGGGGCGAAGTTTCAATCTGATTCAGGTGTAGAGATTGAAATTTGTCTCATGATTCAGGCGGACAGATTCATAAATAACATAAATGCGACATATGTTATGGAGCCAGTTATATCTGTAAAGAATTGCATGTATACAAGATTCACTGGATTAGAGGAAGATATTAATTTTGCATATCAGAAGATACAGGTTGAGGCTTATGAAAATGAAATCAAACTAAAAGGAAGCAGTTTTACTATTTTTTTAGATTCTGACAATGAAACAGGCTTTATCACGGCGGATATTTTTATGGAACGCAGAGCATAATGGGCAACACAGAAACAAAGAATAGAAAAAGAGAAGAAGTTTTCTTTGCCTTTTTTATCATTATCAAATTGCAAATACCGACTGGAATCGCAGCAGCCATATTCTCATTTGGCAATGCATAAATTTACACTTGCCAAATGATCGTTGAAGCAGGGCTAGCTATTATAGGGCTTCTGCTATTGAATGTTTTCGATGACATCATGGCTAATAAAATGACCAATCGAGTTATTTGTTTTACTATTGTGGTGAGCATAGTTCAGATTGTAATGACCGGAATTTGCAATTACTTTATAGGTCTTGCAGAAATAGAATCGGTAAATGAAAATCGAATTATCGAAGTGTTTGATTTGGTAACTCCATATGTCATCATTCCTACAATTGTAATAGTTGGTCCAATTTTGGAAGAACTTATCTTCAGAAAAATACTTATTAGCTGGTTGAATTTTGCATTGGAAGGAAAAATAACAAAAAACAACGCTTGCTGATGGTGCTTGTGCTTTCAAGTGCGTTGTTTGCTACATATCATAATTGGTTTTCTCTGGCTTCGTTGCCGTACTTAATTATGGGGCTGAGTTTCGGAGTTGCGTATATGAAAACCAAGAGACTCGAAGTAGCGATAGCAGTACATTGTATGAACAATATATTTGCAACAATACTACAGTTTGCATAATATTGTTGGTCGTACAACGCTTGCAGAGTGTACGTATGTGAGTGTTTATTGAGATTATATATATTGAAAAACTAAAATGAATAAGATTATCACATTGGATGATTTAAAAGATCATAAACTGCTGTATGAGAAAGATGTGCCGCATTTCGGATATTTAATTCTTTTATCTATTCTGGGACTGCTCATCTCTGTTGTAATATGGTCCATGCATACACACAAACCATATATTGTTGTTGCTAACGGTGCTGTGCAGGGCATGGATAAGAACTATGTTATGAGCGAATATGGTGGGGAAATCTACGAAGTAAACATGACAGAGGGAAGTGAAATTAAGAAGGGGCAGATATTATTTAAGGTAAAAAGTAACGAGATAGATATGCAGTTAGAACAGCTGGAAGCGCAGAGGGCAACCTATGTAGAAGCATTTTCAAATTATTCAAAACTGATACAATCTATCAACGCGGGAAGTAATTATTTTTCATCACGAAATGACAGTGACAGCTTATATTACAGTCAGTACAAAGCTTATGAAAAGCAGTTAGCGCAACAAGTTGTTGATACTGATACATTAAAAGAAATGGGCTATTCCGATAAAGAAATCGCTGCTGCTGTAAAGAGTAACGAGGCAGCACGAGAGCAAATTAAATATGAGGCTGTAAACGCTGCAGCACTTTCTCGTAATCAGTATCAACAGGAAATAGCGACGATAGATAGTCAAATTAAGGCGCTTGAATTGGGTGCGGAGAATTATACTGTAAAAGCAACCACCTCAGGAAAAATACATCTGTTAAGTGAATACAAAGAGGGCATGGTGGTTCAGGCCGGAGTGCCGATAGCAAGTATATCGGATGCGGAAGGAGATAAAGCTGTGATTGAAGCTACTGTTGATGCATCAGATCGAAGTCGAATTAGTGTGGGCAATGATGTAACTGGTGTTGTTTCAGGATTGCAACAAAATGTATATGGCACTCTCAAAGGCAAGGTGGCAACCATCGATTCAGATATATCAAGTAGCGAAGATGGGAAGGAATCATATTTTAAAATCGAGATTAAACCCGAGACAACATTTCTGAAAACAAAGGAAGGCAAGATTATCGATATATCAAACGGTATGGCAGTAGAAGCCAGAATTGTATATGACAAGATTACATACTTCGATTATGTGTTAAATGCAATTGGTGTAAAAATAATAGAATAAGTTTGTTTTTATAAAGGAGGTATCACAATGACATATTTAGGAGAGTTAGCGCTGCCAGAAAATGCGGTGATGATGGAAGAACTGGAGATGAGGTACATAACAGGAGGGGCTTCTTGGTCTAAGGTTATAACAACACAGAATAAGAAATACACTTATAAATATAGGGTTACTGTTAGTAATGTTAAACAAGCGACTGTAGCACTTTTGGCTGGTGGCGCAGCAACAGCTAGTCTAGTTTCTTCTTTGGCAGTCTTGGCGGGGTCTTGCGGTACAGCAGCGATATCGGCCGCTGCACAAGCAATATCATCAATAGCAGGAATAGGATATAGTGCACAACAATTAAAAAAGCTGATAACCGTAACTAGAGTAGGATAAGGAGAATTAAGATGACTGGCATTATATTAATCATAATAATGTTGATCCTTGGCGCAATTACACAAATTCAACTGAAGAAGAATGGCAACACCAATGCCAAAGAAAAAAAGATATCTAGCATTTTCAACATCATAGCAATAGTTCTTGGAATAACTGCAATTGTGCTTTATTTTACAGCATAGCGAAAACTGATGTGCAGATGCAAACAGAATAGAGGTCTATAACATGAAATAGTTATACATAATAACAGTGCTTGTTGTCGGTGCAGTTGATGTTGTTACAGGTTGCGAGGCGCTGCTTAAGAAGCTTGGCTTCTAGCGTTTCCAGATAAAATTTATCTCTTCGGCTGTTCGAGATTCAACCGTGAAGCCAAGGTTGTCGTAAATCTGAAAAGCCCAGTGTTCAGGAGAGATAGTATAACGAATTACCTTGATATCCTGATCTTTGAGGTGATTCATCAACACATGAAGAAGCTCAGTGCCTATGCCGAATTCGGCGTAGGCACTTTTTAAATTCATATGCATGACGGCAGAATCACCGTTTACATCAGCCCAGCAGAGACCGGCTGTTACATCACCGATGCGTGCGGCGAAGCCCTGCTCTCCGAAAGGAACTACTCTGTATGAATCCTCGTAAGGCCAGTTTTGGCGACGAGTTTTTAAATAATCTTCAAGGTAATTCATTTTGTCTATCTTGTAAAATGCACGGTAATATGCATTATCTCACTGTCAGTCATTACTCTCATGTCTGGTCCGTAAACTCCGACTCCTGATGTAACGAGACTATGCATATTGCCAACTTTAAGGTATCCCCATGAGTTCTCCCATACAAGAGGGGAGGTGACTGTCAGAGGGAAAAACTGACCGGCGTGAGTGTGTCCGCTGAGCTGCATATCAACGCCTGCTGCAGCGTTTTCTGCAAGTTCATCAGGCTCGTGGCTGAGAAGGAAGACTGGTCTGCTCTTGTCGAGGCCAGCCAGGAGTTCTTTCGTCTCAAGACGGTTGTTTGTACCATCGCCAGCCTTCTCTCCATCCAGGCGACCGACAATATAGAATTTATCATCGATCAGAACCGAGTCGTCTTCCAGCATTGTGAAGCCTGCTTTGCTCATGAATGCTTCAACTCGGGGATCTCTCAGGGCCTGTTCTTCAGGAGTGATAGAGAAGCCTCCAATCAGAGCCTCTGCAACATCATGATTGCCATACACGGCATAAGTTCCATATTTGCTTTTCATGGAGCTGAGTATGGAAGCTATATGGTCTGGGTCAGACATGGCCTCATATTCATTATCTATTATGTCACCGGCTACAAGGATAATATCCGGGTTGCAGTCATTGACTCTTTCAACCATCTGAGTCAACATGTCGGCGTCAATGCTGTAACCAAGATGGAGATCTGCAATAAGAACAATGTCCAGTTCATCAATTGATCCTGCTTCCTTGTCTACCTCAAGGTCATACAGGCTGGTGAATATATTGTCTGCGTGAATTAGTCCGTAGGCAGTAAAACTGATGCTTAAAGCGAACACAGCAATGCTCGTAAACCTGGCTATTACAGATATATCTTTTTTGTACTTGCTGCTGCCGCGATAGGCCAGCTTAACAATCAGTGACAGAACATCTGCCACAAGTGTAAAGAACACGATATACACATAGAATCCCAGCCAGTAGTTGCTGAACTTGTGTATAGCAATTCTCGCAGCTCCATAGGGCAGCAATCCGCCGAGCAATATGGTTGAACAGCAACCGATGAACAGCAGTCCGTAGATTATGCATATCAGCTTATAGTCGTGCTTCGTGCTCAGCCTTCTGATGTAGTGAATACTCCGCCAGAGAGTATAGGCGGTCAGAAGGATATAGACTACGAGCATGAACCATATGAACCACATTTTAACTGACCTCCAGATCTGCAATTACGGTATCAATCTGCTCTGCTGTCTGAACGGCGTAATCTGTAATACCTGCGCCCATATTAGGGTGGCTGTTGGAGTAAACCATGTCTGTAACGTATACGCCTATAAGCAGGGCGGCAACAACAATTGCAATCTTCTTCGGTATGTGCCTGAAATGATTGTCAAGGAACGGGGCGAGGAGATATACAATTGCAAGACCTCCAAGTCCGAACACAAGAAGACCTTCTCCACACACACGTCCGTTAATGTTGAGGAAATATCCGTGGTAATCCCACCATTTCATTCCATCATGTGTAACCTGCAGGAACCATGATGTGAAGTACTCAACAAAGCCGCAGAGCACAATCGCAGAAATAAACTCTATAATTGGTTTTTCACGAAGCTTGTAAAGAATCAGCAGTATGAGGATTCCGCCGGAACCGTAAATTGGAAGCCACGGACCGTGAAGAACACCTCTGTTAACAAATATTCCATCTTTAACAAGATGGATAGAAACTTCATAGCACCAGCCGATAAAGCTTACACTGAAGAACATGAAGATAATGGATGACAGGGAGTAGTGTCTCTGATACTGGACAGAACCAAGCTTTACCTCGTCTTCTGTGTGATTCTGCATAAAGAGTCTGAATGGATACATCTCTTTAGCGATAGCAGCCTTGTGATTCTTCAGCGCAAGGCGTAAGGTTTTAATCTTCTGATACTGCTTTTCGTCATCATCGTAGAAAAGAATCAGTCCGATAGTATTCTCAAAGAATCTGCGGAGGCCTGTGTGCTGTGGGTATTCAGCCTCGGCTTCCTTGAGTGCGTCTATTGAATCTCTGTAGTATCTGCTAAGAAGCTCTTCGTCTGCAAATTCAAAGAGGTACTTGTCATCAAGGTAATCTGTATCCTTGATCAGCTTGTTCTTTGCATCGGCACGAACGAACTTGTAATACTCAGCCAGAGTCATTTCTCTATATGGGTTTGAGAAGAATATTCCCGATAGTCCGAAGGTTACAATTGAAAGTATATGCCAGCCGAGAAAAGACAGTTCAAGCTTGAAGGCTTCCCACTTGTGGCCATCCATCATTTTTCGCGAAAGAGTAATAGCCTCTTTGGCACCTACAGAAGGGTTCTCGGCAAGAATATATGGAACCATCATGTACGAGAATGTTTTGATAACGGCGCCTGCAACTGTCAGCATCCAGAGAACCGTATACACAGTCTTGAGAAGCTGTGCAGCAACAACATTCCAGTACTGCTTGATTCTTAAGAGATACAGCATGCGGCTGACCGGATACTTGTCATACTGGCGCATCTCGAGAACAGCACGCTTGATTGCAATCTCCAGTGGTTTATATACCATGAAATATACCAGGAATATGAAGAGCAGACTGACTATAACGAAAAAGCCTATGGCTGCACTCTTGCTTCCTGTAACTGACTTGATTGCATAATAGATTTTGAGCAGCAGCTTGCCTGAGCCAAAGCTGTTGGCAGCATTGGCAAAGATTCCCTTTGCGTGCTCGAGAGAAACAATGCCGATCTTCCAGGAAATGTGCTTCTCTTCCTTAATGTAATCTGTAGTCATATCCACAGCCTGGTCGTCATGACCTTCAACGATTTTTGAATAAACCAGAGAAGCGAAATCCGAGCTTCCCTCAGCTGGCTGGCTGCGGAGTGCGTCAAGTGAGCTGCTGTAGCTGAGTCCGATTGCTGCCATGAACAGGCAGAGAACAACCATCATCCAGTATGTATTCTTAAGACGAAGGCGAGCATCTTTTTTAATTTCTTTGCGCATCTTTAATCCTTTCCGCCTATCTTACTTCCAGAAGTTCAATGGTAAAATTAAGTTCTTTGCCAGCCATCTCGTGGTTGGAATCGAAGGTAACTGTCTCGTCATCCTTTGCGATTACTGTCATGACAGTAGTGATTCCCATCATGCTTGATGATACCTGCTGACCGATCTGAATAGCATCAAGACCAGGAAGGCTGCTTAGCGGGTATGTTATTACCGCTGCAGGGTTATATTCACCATAAGCCTCAGCAGGCATAAGGTGAACATCTCTTACCTCACCCGGCATCATCTCTACAACTGCTTTGTCAAAGCCCTGTATCATAAGGCCGACACCGCAGGTATACTCAAGAGGCTGCTCTCTCTCATAAGATGAATCGAAAACACTTCCGTCATTGAATGTTCCTTTGTAATGCACTCTTACGAATCTGCCGGCGTTAGGACCTTCAATCTGAATCTCGCCTGTGTGGTCATATTCCCCTTCAGGAGTAATGATGTCACCGAACATCAGCTGCTCAATAGCCTTGTCTGGATCTCCTTCAGCACCTGAATAGATAGCGATATCCTTAGCTATGAGAACCTCACAGGTCTCCTGTGTAATCTCGCCACAGATAATACCGTTAATCTGCTCGTTCAGAAGGAATTCTGCAACAGCCTCAGCATCATCACAGGAGAAATCATAATCATATACAGAAACAGTTACACGATTCTCAATATCGTATACTTTAAGTACTTTTGTTTCTTCAAAACACTGGTTAACAACTCCATCTATGCATGGTATAGCTAATCTCATTATCTAAGCCTCCTTTATTTCTGACAGATATTATACCCTTTATCACAGCCGTTCGACAGTAGCAAAGCCTAAATTGTAAATAATCTATGACAAAAAAGCCCTTATAATGTATAATCCATAAGGTTAAGATGAAATGGTTATTTAACTAAAGGAGTAATTAATGGAAAAGAATATTAAACCGAATGGTTTCGCACTCATTCCTTTTCTGTCATTTATTGTTATTTACCTGGGCGCAGGTGCAATTCTGGCAGCTAAAGGGGTAGAGTTTGCTTTCTATCAGTTTCCTGCAGTAGTGGCGATCCTCTTTGCGACAATAGTAGGCTTTGCTATTTTCAAGGGAACTATCGATGAGAATTTCGCAATTTTTGCAAAAGGAGCCGGCAATCCTGACATTATGTGCATGCTGATGATTTTCCTTCTGGCTGGAGGATTCTCAGCAGTTGCAAAAGCTATGGGCGGCGTAGACTCAACAGTTAATCTTGGACTCAGCATCATTCCTGCCCAGTACGTAACAGCCGGCGTATTCATCATTGCAGCTTTCCTTTCTTTTGCTACAGGAACTTCAATGGGAACAGTCGGTGCAGTTACACCAATCGCAATCGGCCTGGTTGATAAGGCGGGCCTGAGCATGTCTCTTGTAATGGGAGCCTGCCTCTGCGGAGCTCTTTTTGGAGACAATCTTTCGATGATTTCCGATACAACAATCTCTGCGACAAGAACACAGAAGGTAGAGCTTAAGGATAAGTTCAGATCCAATTTCGGAATAGCAATTCCTGCAGCCCTCATTACAGTTGTGCTCCTCCTTGTATTTGGAGCGCCTGAGACGGTTGTTCAGGTTCAGCAGCTTGACTACAGTATGATCAAGGTTCTTCCATACCTTATCGTAATTCTTTGTGCCCTTGTGGGAATGAATGTATTCCTCGTTCTGATTCTGGGAACAGTTTCAGCAGGCGCAATAGGAATTGCGCTTGGAGATATGACCTTCCTTTCTTTCACACAGGAAATCTGGAACGGCTTCCAGGGAATGATCGAAGTATTCCTTCTTTCAATCTTTATCGGTGGAATTGCTGAGATGACAAAGGAATTCGGCGGAATCGCATGGATTCTTGAGAAAATCAAAAAATTCCTCAAGGGTCGCAAGTCGGCACAGTGCGGCAACGCACTTTTCGCTGGTCTCTGCGATGTAGCTACTGCTAATAACACTATCGCAATTATTACAGCCGGACAGGTTGCCAGCGATGTGTCAAGAGAATATGGTGTTGACCCACGAAAGACAGCATCAATTCTGGATATCTCGGCATGTGTAGTTCAGGGAATGCTTCCATACAGTGCGCAGTTCCTGACAATTGTTGCACTGTCTGAGGGAAGAGTTGACCCTATTGGAGTAATCGGACACAACTGGTATCTCATTATTCTTGCAATCTGTATGGTTATTTCCTTCTTCATTCCGAAGATGGATGCACTTCTGATCAAAGGTAAATGGAACTGGGACACAAACAAAGCAGAATAGAATACAGTAATCTTATGGAGAAGCTTCTTGCGGAAGGAGCAGTGGACAATCCGTGTAATGGTAAGGGAGTATGTGGCAAGTGCAGAGTAAAAATACTTACTGATATTCCTGAACCGACGGATATTGAGAGAAAACACTTGTCAGACGAAGAACTTTCCTCTGGAATCAGGCTTTCATGTCAGGTCGTTCCGACAGAAGATATGAAGATTAAGCTGATTCATAAGGAGCGCAGGCAAAAGATTCTTACTTCAGGCTATATGCCGGAGTTTCCCTTCTGCACATCGCCTGATCTTCATGAGCTTAAGGCTGAGACCGTGGCTGGAGTGGCAATTGATATTGGCACGACAACTTTGGTGTGCTCTCTTGTAGACATGAGAACAGGTAACGAGCTTGCATGCACAACTGCTGTTAATGGTCAGACCAGGTACGGACTGGATGTAATTACAAGAATCACCTACGAGCTTGAACACCCTGAAGAAGGAGCAGATAAGCTTAGACAGGCGCTTTTATCATCTGTCAACGGGATGGTTGATCAGGCGTGCAGCATTGCAGGGATTAAGAATGAAGACATATACGAGATAACAGTAAGTGCAAATACAGTAATGATGCATACTCTTCTCGGTATCGATGCCACATCCATGGGAAGGGCACCGTATAGACCTGCTTTCACTGAGGCAAAAAATCTTAAAGCTGATGCAGTCGGCATAAAAGCAAATCCAGCTGCGATGGTGTACTGTCTGCCTGCAGTATCTGCTTTTGCAGGAGCAGATGTTGTGGCAGGCGCTGCAGTCTGTGATTTGATTAATCGAAAGGGCAATGTGCTGCTGGTTGATATAGGAACTAACGGGGAGATGGTTCTGGCCAGGGACGGCAGATTGACATGCTGCTCCTGTGCGGCAGGTCCTGCTCTTGAAGGAATGAATATAAGCTGCGGAATGAGTGCTGCAGATGGAGCTGTATCAGATATTCATATTGTAGATGGTGAAGTAAAGCTTACTGTTGTGGGAGACGAGGAGCCTTCTGGTATTTGCGGAAGCGGCATTCTGGCAGCTGTAAGAGAGATGATTAACTGCAGCATTGTAAGGCCTAATGGAGCTTATGTTAAGCTTGATCAACTTCGAGAAGATGATTACAGAAGAACTCTTCTGAGGCTTGATGATGCAGGACGAAGAGAATTCCTGGTATCTGAAGCAGCAGGTATAGTAATTACTCAGCAGGATATCAGACAGGTACAGCTGGCCAAAGGGGCAATTCTTTCTGGCGTTACAGTACTTCTTGAAAATGCCGGTATGGAAGTCAAAGATCTGAACGAAATAATTATCGCCGGCCAGTTCGGCGCTAATATAAGTGCAGACATTCTGACAGGTACAGGCATTCTTCCAGCCGAAGCAGCAGATATAATAACTTATGCCGGTAATACTTCCAAGGCAGGTGCGTATATGGCCCTTATGTCTACTGAAGTAAGACGTATAATGGCGGAACTGGCAGAGCACATGGACTATGTTGAACTGGGAACAGTACAGAATTATGAGGATATATACACTCAAAGCCTGATGTTTACAGTATAAGTTCTACTATATGTTGGTAATTTCTCATAGAATAGACACAAATAATCACAAATTGACATAAATTTCATTTGTGACATTGCGCCCGTCTCCAAATTATGCTACATTTGTAACATACAGGTAAGATGGAGACAGGGACATGAACGATACAAAAGCATTTGAATATATAAGCGCAGCTGAGAATTTCTTCAAAGCGCTTTTCCGCGACGACAACTTGAATATGGGACTTCTTAAGATTGAAAGAGGTAATTATTTTCGCATTACTGATGTTAACAGAATGATGTCGAAGGCACTTAACATAGCTTTTGATGAGAACGGAAACGCAACTAACGGCGGAGATGATTTTCTCATGTATATTCCTTGGGATCAGCGCAGAGATATGTTTGACTATCTTGATAAGCTTGAGGTTGGTGCAAGCGTTGAGGTAGAGCATTCGCTCGTTGGCAAGGAGAAGTTCCTGCAGACCTGCTATGGCAAGTTCTTTGCTTTCCCTACAGACAACGGAAAGAAAGAATTCATTGGACTGTACAGAACGGACGAAAGGTTTGAGATTTCTCTTGAGCAGATGAATGACAAGAGCCGTCTGAGCAAGCATGTGTATATCCAGACTTTTGGATATTTCGATGTTTTTATCGATGGCGTGCCGGCTGTATTTAAGAATGCGAAGGCAAAAGAGCTTCTCGCTCTTCTTGCTGACAGAAAGGGAGATATTCTCTCTCAGGAGGATGCAGTTGCCTACCTCTGGGACAACGAGGAAGTAAATAAGACTACGCTTGCAAGATATCGTAAAGCAGTTTCCAGACTGGAATCTGAGCTGAGGGATATGGGTATTCAGGACATTCTTCGCAAAGACCGCGGAAGTCGCCGCATTGATACAAGCATGGTAAAGTGTGACCTGTTTGACTATCTTTCCGGCGAGGAGTCTCTCTACAACGGCAGCTACATGAAGGGCTATTCGTGGGGAGATGAGCGAATGGCGAAGATTGATGAAAAAAAGTAATCATGACGACAAAGAAGATGTGCCTGGCACATCTTTTTTTGCACTTATATATTCACTTATTGGACAGATTTGGTATAATAAGTGGCGAAATTGAAAAAGCAGATAAGAACCTAGGAGGCTTTTATATGAATACAGTAATTTGCATTAACAGAGAACACGGTACAGGCGGCGGAAGAATCGGTAAGATGGTAGCTGAGAAGCTGGGAATCGCATTCTTCGGTAGGAACCTTGCACAGATGGCTATCGAGTACGGCGGACTTGATCACACAAAGTATGAGCCAATGCTCAAGAAGTACGAGGAATCAGCACCTAACAAGTTCACATATTCACTTCTTGATATCGGCAACTCACACGTAACAAAGATGGCACCTGTACAGGACATCATCTACCAGCTTGAGAAGGATGTTATCCTTCAGGAGGCTGAGAAGCAGAACTGCGTAGTAATCGGAAGATGCGGCGGAGACATTCTCACAGATGCTAACTGCAGAGTTGTTAGAGTTTTTGTTACAGCTTCAGATGAGTATCGCGTTAAGTACATCGTTGACCACAGCGGTGAGGAAGTAACAGAGAAGGAAGCTAGAAAGAAAGTTGAGTTCATCGACAAGCACAGAGCAGATTTCTTCAAGAACTACACAGGCAAGGAGTGGCTGGATCCTGCATCATATGACATCGTAATCAATGTTGAGAACCTTGGTGTTGAGGAGTCCGTAAGACTTCTTTGCGGAATTTTCCACGACGAGTACTAATTGATACGAAACGAATCAAGGAGAGGCAGCTATGGTTGCCTCTTTTCTTGTCTTTAAATTGATACAATTTGCTTGATTATCCATAGCGTGCGTGGAATAATCATAGATGTAAATAAGACAACAAAACCACGGAGGGACTAACCTATGCTTTTACTATCAAGAGAAGACATTAAGAAAGTAATCACTATGAGAGACATCATTGAGGCTGACAAGCAGGCCTTTAAGATGGTTGTTGATGGAACTGTTGAGATTCCGCTGAGAACTGTAATTTCCGGAAAGTACGATGGAACTTACCTGTTTATGCCAGCGTATGCACCTGGAATTGATGCAGCATCAATCAAAGTAGTAGATATTTTCCCACACAACATCGAGCAGGGACTCGCTTCATCACCAGCGCAGGTTATGCTGATTGATGGTAAGACAGGATATGTTATTTCTATCCTTGATGGAACATACGTAACACAGCTCAGAACAGGAGCGTCTTCAGGAGTTGCGTTTGACCTTCTCGCTAAGGAGGAGTGCAAAATCGGAGCTCTCATCGGAACAGGTGGACAGGCAATGACACAGCTTGAGGCTATGCTCTGCGCACGTAAGCTGGAAGAGGTAAGAATTTTTGACCTTAACCTTGACAGATGCAAGGAGTTCTGTGCTAGAGCTGAGGAGGAACTTGGTTCATACGGTGCTAAGTTCATTGCTGCAGAAAGTTCAGATGAGTGCATAGATGATGCTGACCTCATCATCACAGTAACAGTATCAAAGAATCCTGTATTCGACGGCAACAAGGTTAAGCCAGGCTGCACAATCAGTGCTGTAGGAACTTACACACCAGACAAGCAGGAGCTTAGCCCGGATGTTCTTCCAAGAGCTAGCAAAATCATCTGCGACTCTATCGAGGCTTGCCTTGCTGAGACAGGCGATCTTCTTATTCCACTAGAGCAGGGAATCATCACAATGGACGACATCAAGTGGAACATTGGTGACATTATCAACGGAATTGCTCCAGCCCGTGAGAACGATGAGGAGATTATCGTATACGAGACAGTAGGAGTAGGCGCACAGGATCTTCTTGCTGCAAAGACTATTTACGACAAGGCTGTTGAGGCAGGCGTAGGACTTACATGGTAAGCTAAGCCGAAAGACAGGGTACGGACCTTCAGATAGCTGCAGAATCACATTCACTGACGATGCTGTTATTGTCGAATAATATGAACGAAATAATAGATAAAACCGCTGGAAACAGCGGTTTTATCTATGTTATAATACTATATCTGTCGGTGCAAGGAACTAGCGACATACCCTGCACTATGCTTTTATGACAACGGGAGATTAAATAATGAAGAAAACTATTATGAGAATGGCAGCTATGCTTTTCGCAGTTGCACTGCTGGTAGGAGCAATGCCTGTAACAAATTATGCCGCTGTATCTAATGTTACATATAAGGTTGAGGAGATTTTTGCTACACCTCAGCAGAAGGTTTATGTTGTAAATCAGGTAACTGGAGAGAAGACCGAGAAGGCGCTTTACTGCATTCAGCATGATAACATATGGCCTACTGCAACTAACAAGGAAGGTGCCGCTAACAAGGCAACAACATATACTCTGGCAGATAAGGATGAATATCTTCTGACAGATGAGCAGATTGAGGTTATTAAGAAGATTCTCTTTGCAGGATATCCATATAATGGCAAAGGCTACGCAAATGAACTGGTTTCATGGGGCATGGACGATGCAGCAGCAGGTGCTACACAGGCAATAGTATGGAATTATGTGAAGAGTTGCGGCGTTCCTGCCAACACAAAGGACGCAGGTCTTCCAACTTCAGAAGAGGATCCGATTATTGGAGGATTAACAGAGGCGATTGTTGCATATGCAAATAGCGATGAGTCAATTACTCCTCCATCTTCAAGTAATATAACTATTAAGGGTACAGGAGTGCTCGCAGAGAACGATGGGGTATGGGAGACTGAAGTAACTATTGTTAATCCAGCCGGATGGAATCCTACTTATAATCTGAAGCTTCCAGAAGGTGTTAAGGCTGTAGATGTTCAGGGCAATGAGATAACAAGTGTCTCTGGTGGAGTTGCATTTAAACTGGTTGCACAGGATGCCGAGAGCGTTAAGGCTGGATCAGTGCTTAAGGTTGAGACAGAACTCACATATCCAACTAACTTCCAGCAGTACAACACTACAGATATGTATAAGGACGGCTTTTCTGGCAACACTTATCCATATCAGACAATGATTACTCTTGATATTGAGACTGTTGATATGAACGGAAGTCTTGCTCTTACAACAAAGTCTGCCGATGATCCGGATGATGATGGCGATGATGACGGCAACAAGGACAACAAAGGGGACGATGACGATGATAAGGGAGCTGTAAATACAAGCGACAACTCACCAATCGTTCCTTTTGCAGGACTCTTTGCAGCATCAGTTGCAGGAATCGTAGCAGTAGTACGCGCTCGCAGAAGAGCATAATTACAATGGCATGAAAGACCGCTTCGGCGGTCTTTTTTTCGTGGGGTGGAAGAGCTATCTTCACCTCGCCTTCATTGACTATAAGCCGCAGTTATGGTACCATTCCAACGTATTTTTGAAAAAAGCCATTTAGGAGGCGTGAATGATATATTCGATTATTCTGGTAATTGGCGGGTTTTTCCTGCTTGTTAAGGGTGCAGACTGGTTCGTAGCAGGTGCTGCAACTCTTGCCAACAAATGGGGAATACCGCACATGGTAATTGGACTTACAATTGTTGCGATGGGAACAAGTCTTCCTGAAGCGGCTGTAAGTATTGCTGCCGCAATGAATCACAGTGCAGGAATCTCTGTTGGAAATGTTGTCGGAAGCAACATCATGAATATTCTTATTGTTCTGGGTGTGACTGCCGTAATTGCAGCAATGCCTGTTGAGAAGGATACAATCAGGAAGGATATTCCATTTCTGATTGGTGTAACAATTCTGATGGCCTTCTTTGGATATACAGGAGGACAGATTGTCAGGGCAGAGGGAATTGTATTTGCCATTGTTTTCCTTATCTATCTGGCTTACCTTGCGGTTATCACAAAGAAGAATAATCCGCCGGAGGAGGGCGAGGATGAATTTATTCACGATGGTTACAGCGTGACCAAGTGTATGATTATCCTTTTCCTTGGAGGTGTAATGACAATTGTTGGTTCAAAGCTGATTGTTTTTGGAGCCACAGACGTTGCTGAGACTATCGGTATAAGTGACCGTATTATTGGACTTACGGTAATTGCCTTCGGAACATCTCTGCCGGAGCTTGTAACATGTATTGTTGCTGCTCGTCAGGGCAATTCTGGAATCGCTATAGGCAATATCATAGGAAGCAACATATTTAATATACTTTTTGTTCTCGGTGCAACTTCAATTATCACAACAGTTCCTTTCGAAATGAAGTTCATGTTTGATACTGTAGTAGCTCTTGCAGCGATACTTGTGCTTTGGGCCAGCGCGTTCCGAAATGGCAAGGTGGGAAGAAAAGTCGGTTATGTAATGCTGGCTATATATGTCGCATACTCTGTTGTGCAGTTTGCGGTAATTTAGGTGATTTAACTTTAGATAATCAAACTCAGAAGGAGATTAATAATAATGGAAACAAGAATGATTGGTAACTACGAGCTTGGAGACAGGCAGCTTCAGCAGTTCCTTGCAAGACTGCCTAAGGATCAGCAGGCTTACGCTGAGCAGAATGAGGATTACAGAAAACAGATTGAGGCAAGACTTGAGGAGATCGTTCTCTTTGCTGCACTGGCTGATGAGATGGACCTGGAGAGCACAGATGAGTTCAAGGAGACAATGGAAGTAGCTAAGAGAGACTGCAAGAGCCAGATGGCTATGGCAGAGGTTCTTAGAGATATCGATATTCCAGATGCTGACCTCGAGGCTTTTTATGAGGAGAACAAGGCTAACTATGCACAGCCTGCTATGGCTGCAGCTAAGCACATCCTCGTAGATTCTGAGGAGAAGGCTAATGAGATTCTCGCTCAGATCAAGGCTGAGGAGATTACTTTTGAGGATGCTGCTAAGCAGTTCTCAAGCTGCCCATCAAAGGAGCAGGGAGGAGACCTTGGTCAGTTCGGAAGAGGACAGATGGTTCCTGAGTTCGACGAGGCTGTATTCACAAACGAGGCTGGTGCGCTTGTAGGTCCTGTACAGACACAGTTCGGATTCCACATCATCCAGATTGGCGATAAGACTGAGGGAGAGCAGCTTCCTTATGAGGATGTTAAGAACGATGTTCTTCAGCAGGTTCTCTATCAGAAGCAGAGCGCTGCTTACGAGAAGAAGCTTGCAGAGCTGAAGGAGAAGTATCTCTAGTCGGAAGCGTAACGAAACAGCGACAAAGCGGAGGCGCAAAGCCTCCGCTTGTTTTTTTAACTTAAAGTTAAATGACATTTGTACTGAATGTGTGATACAATCTCATAATTCGATATAGTGTTATGTGTCAAAGTGCCAGAAGGCACGGAAAGGAGCAGACAATGAATGTCAGACCGGAATATGACTTCAAGGTCATCGGCAGCAATCTCAAGAAGCTTCGCCTGGCAAATAATATGACTGTCGAAGAGGTGCGTGAATACATGCAGCTTGGAACTGTTCAGTCCGTGTACAAATGGGAGCGCGGCGATGGGCTTCCGCAGGCAGATTCACTCATCGCACTAATGCAGTTGTATGGTGCCAGCAGAATAGAGATGATCACAGAGGAGGGTAGTGAACTCTCCTCTTCGGTTTTTTTGAGGGCGGCTTAATGTACCGAGGTTAAACTTTGCGTTAAATGACAAGACGAAAAATAGAGCTTATAATACAGATAACAACTGAATAACGGACTATGCTTTGATACAACTCGGTGGAGAAAGTTGCACACTTGCCGAGGTATGGTGCAGGCTCAGTGGGAAGCGGGAACGATAGCTCCCGAAGGAAGCTGTCTGCTGGTGGTGACATCAGCGGGGGAGGCAGGAACTGCCAAGAGAAGGTCATAGCACCAGGTTGAATCGAATGATAAAAGCTGCTGCACTCGCGGGATGGACAATAGACGCTCCAGTGGAGAATAACCCTGTACGCATCTTCCTTAGCCGGAAGACTAAACGGCAGGGATGCTGATAACCATCCTGGACATGAAAACCGGAAACGGAGATATAACGCGAGAAGCAGGCACAAGTAGCCCAAGTCCGGTCACGGAGATGACCTTAATGATTTTATTACAAAAAAAGCTGAAGCGGGTGAACGTTGCGGGTATCAGGCCCGTGTGGTCAAGGCGAAAGCGGTGTGAAAATGTTAGGGGTCGCTACCCGAAGCACAGCGTCACATCACCAGTGAGCGAATATTATCAGGGATTATCTGGCAGCCCGAAGGGGCGTATTAAAGCGTAGTCGGTTATTCAGTTGAATATAAACTAAAAGAGGTCAGCTCAATTACTGAGCTGACCTCTTTGTGTGCTATTCCATTATGCTTACTTTACCGCCCATCATAATCTGCCCATCATCGATAATGACTTTGATTGTTCCGCCAGGCTGAACTAGTTCAAATTCGCCTGTGCTGCCGCTGGCCAGATACCAGGCTGTTGCAACGCTGCCGGAACCGCAGGATGACTCCCATATAGTGGAATTAGTCTCTCGTACGTGAACAACAGGTACGAGCTTGTTATCTGACAGGAACATTACACCACAGGCGTCCTGACCGAGCTGTTCAAGCATTGCTTCGATTGCGGCTGCTGCCAGCATCTCGTCGGCTTCGCTGTGAATTATCATGTGGTCAATTCCTTCCATGCGGACAACGGGATATGTTACATCACCAACTGCAAGCTGAACAATTTCGAGGGGACTCGGCATTGCTGCGTATGCTTCACCGGCATCAAGATTTACCTTTACAAGAACGGGACCGCTGGCGCCGGAGATGTTAATCAGGACTTCGTGCTCTCCTGTACTCCAGCAGTCGAGAGCCTTCAGATAGCCATAAGCTCGCGACGCATTGCCACAGAATTCACCACCCATCATCTCAATGCGGCCTGGAGCCACTTCAAAAGCTACCTGCTCCGCCAGTCCTTTATCCATTATATCTCTGGAAATCTCAAGGCGCTTTGCAGCTGGAATATCAAGGCCATCTTCCACTATGGCAGTTGTGTTGCCTGCAGGATCTAAATAGTGAATAATCATAGTACCCAACCTCCGTTTATCACAAAAGAATTATAGAACATTTTTTGATTGACTGCATCATAATCATGTACTATCATTACCTCAAGAATTGAATATGATCTTCAGGGCAGGGTGAGAGTCCCTACCGGCGGTTACAGCCCGCGAACCTCATAGGAGGCCGACCTGGTGGAAGTCCAGGGCCGACAGTTACAGTCTGGATGGAAGAAGACAAATCGAAGTTTACTAACTCAAATTTGCTACATGAGGGGCTCTGGGATGTTTATCATTTCAGAGTTTCTTTTATAGAAAAGAAGAGTAACGAAGATTCAGGGCCCTGTCGAAAGACAGGGTTTTTATTATACAAGGAGTAGAGATGACAGATAGAGATTATATGGAGAGAGCCCTTGAACTTGCTGTCAAGGCCACAGGATGGACTAATCCGAATCCTCTGGTAGGTGCCGTAATCGGAAAAGACGGTCGCATCATAGGCGAGGGTTACCACCACAGAAAGGGTGAGCCTCATGCGGAGAGAAATGCAATCGCTTCTCTTACAGAGTCTGCAGAAGGTGCAACAATTTATGTAACGATGGAGCCTTGCTGCCACTATGGCCTTACACCTCCCTGCACAGAGGCGATTATAGAGAACAGGATTGCAAAGGTTGTTATTGGTTCGAGAGACCCTAATCCTAAGGTTGCCGGTAAGGGCGTGTTGCAGCTTAGAGAGGCTGGTATTGAAGTTGTGGAAGACTTTATGAGAGAAGAGTGCGATGCTATTAATGAGGTTTTCTTCCACTACATTACAACAAACACTCCTTATGTGGTGATGAAATATGCAATGACTGCTGATGGCAAGATTGCCACAAGGACCGGCGAATCAAAGTGGGTTACAGGCCCGGAGGCAAGAGAAGCGGTTCATCAGATGAGAAATAAATACATGGGAATCATGGTTGGAATCGGAACTGTTCTTGCTGACAATCCGATGCTTAACGCAAGGATAGACGGTGCAAGAGACCCAATCAGAATTATATGCGACAGCAATCTCCGGATTCCTATGGACTGCCAGATAGTTAAGACGGCAAAGGAAATCAGAACTATTGTAGCATGTGCCTGCAACGCGGATAATCTCAGAGATAAGAGGGATGCTCTAACTGCGGCAGGTGTGGAGATTATTGACTGCCCTGATGGAAGCGGCAGGATAGACCTCAAGAAGCTTATGGAGCTTCTTGGTGCAATGAAGATTGACAGTGTTCTGATTGAAGGTGGCGGCACACTTAATTACAGCGCCCTTGAGGCAGGAATTGTAAATGAAGTGGCGGCATTTATCGCTCCTAAGCTCTGGGGCGGCAGTGAAGCGAAGACCCCGGTAGAGGGAATCGGTGTTGAACTGCCGGCGGAAGGTACTGAGCTTGAGCTTGCTGATGTCAAGCAGGTAGGCAGAGATATTCTCATCAGGTACAGAAAGGCGTAATAATGTTTACAGGAATAGTTGAAGAGAAGGGCACAATCAAACATATAAGTCTGACAGGCACTTCAGGAAGTATAGCAGTAAAGGCGAGGAAGGTCCTTGAGAATACAAGAATCGGCGACAGTATTGCAGTTAACGGCATCTGTCTCACCGTTACATCTCTTCAGCCTGACGGTTTTACTGCAGATGTTATGGCTGAGACAATGAGAAGATCAAGTCTAGGAAGCTGCAGGGCCGGCACGGCAGTTAATCTTGAGAGAGCAATGGCGGCAGATGGAAGATTCGGTGGACATATCGTTTCAGGTCATATTGATGGCACAGGCACTATAGAATCACTTACAAGAGAAGAGAATGCAGTCTGGGTAAAAATCAGGACGAGTCAGGAGATACTGCATCTCATAGTTCAGAAGGGTTCGATCTGCATAGATGGAATATCGCTTACAGTTGCAGATGTAACAAGTGATACTTTCTCAGTGTCGGTAATACCACATACGGGAGAAGAGACAACGCTTTTGTCGAGAAAACCGGGAGACCTGGTCAATCTTGAGAACGACGTAATAGGCAAGTATGTTGAAAGACTCCTTGGTCTGGCCGCACCTGCAGAGGAATCTAACGACAACCTCAGCATGGATTTACTAAGAGAATTTGGATTCTAGAAAGGGGACTATAATGGAATCAAGACGATACAACACTATACCAGAAGCACTGGAGGACCTGAGGGCAGGTAAGATAATTCTTTGCACAGATGACCCTGACCGCGAGAACGAGGGAGATATGATCTGCGCAGCAGAGTTTGCAACACCTGCCAACATCAACCTTATGGCATCAAGAGCAAAGGGCCTTATCTGCACACCGATGAGTTACGAGGTAGCACATAAGCTGGGACTGCCGCAGATGGTTGAAGAGAACACAGATAATCATTCAACGGCTTTTACTGTTTCTGTTGACCACATTGACACAACAACAGGAATATCAGCACATGAGAGGTCCTTTACAATGATCAAGTGTGCGGATGAGACAACGAAACCGGATGATCTTAGAAGACCGGGCCATGTTTTTCCACTTGTAGCAAGAAAAGGTGGAGTTCTCGTTCGTAACGGTCACACAGAAGCGACTGTGGATCTCATGAGACTGGCTGGCCTTCGCGAGGTAGGCGTATGCTGCGAAATCATGAAGGATGATGGAACAATGATGAGAACTCCTGAGCTCTGGGAGCTGGCAGAAGAGCTCGGCCTCAAGTTCATTACAATCTCAGACCTTCAGGATTATCTCAGAGAGCATGAGAGCCATGTCATTCAGGAGGCAGCAGCAAAGCTGCCGACTAAGTATGGCAACTTCAAGGCGTATGGATATGTAAACGATATTACTGGCGAACATCATGTAGCACTTGTTAAGGGCGAAATAGGTGATGGCGAGAATGTGCTCTGCAGAGTTCATTCAGAGTGTCTGACTGGAGATGTTTTCGGATCACAGAGATGTGATTGTGGTGATCAGCTTGCAAAAGCGATGGAGCAGATTGAGGCAGAAGGTAGAGGCATTCTCCTCTATATGAGGCAGGAAGGACGTGGAATCGGACTCATCAACAAGCTGAAGGCGTATATGCTTCAGGAGGAAGGCTATGACACAGTAGAAGCCAACCTCAAGCTTGGCTTCGCCCCTGATCTTCGTGAGTATTGGGTTGGCGCACAGATTCTTAGAGACCTGGGGGTTAAGTCACTTAGACTTCTGACTAACAATCCGGAAAAAATATACGGCCTCAATGGTTTCGGTCTGACGATTACAGAAAGAGTACCTATAGAAATCGAGCCGCAGGAGCATGACAATTTCTATTTAAAGATTAAGCAGTCCAAGATGGGACATATTTTCAACGAAATCAAATTAGATTAATCAATTGCAGGAGGATAAAGAGATGTCAAACATGAGAAAGATTGAAGGTAAGGTTGTTGCTAAAGATGGTATGAAGGTTGGTATCATCGGTGCACGTTTCAACGAAATTATCGTTAATAAGCTTGTTGGTGGTGCAGTTGATGGTCTTGTAAGACATGGCGTTGAGGAAGAGAACATCACAATCTGCTGGGTGCCTGGTGCATTTGAGATTCCGCTGGCTGCTCAGAAGATGGCTAAGTCAGGCAACTACGTTGCTGTTATCTGCTGCGGTGCAGTAATCAGAGGAGATACTTCACATTACGATCTTGTTTGCAATGAGGCAGCAAAGGGAATTGCTCAGGTTCAGCTGGCATCAGGAATTCCTGTAATGTTCGGAATCATCACAACAGAGAATATCGAGCAGGCTATTGCAAGAGCTGGAAGCAAGGCTGGCAACAAGGGCTATGACTGTGCTCTTGGAGCAATCGAGATGGTAAATCTTTTCGAGGAGATGTAATATAGGGGTATGAAACCTTTACTTATATTCGACTACGATGGAACAATACATAACACCATAGGTATTTATGAGCCTGCTTTTCGGAAGGCTCATAAGTATCTTCTTGAGCGCCGGCTTATTGAACCTGGGGAAGTCTCCACGGAGAGGATTGCCGGCTGGCTTGGCATGAACACTGTTGATATGTGGAAGGATTTTGCTCCACAGCTTACCCCGGACATTGTAGAAACAGTAAGCCAGATGGTAGCGTCATCCATGGCGGATGATCTTTATGCAGGCAAGGCTGTCTGGTATGAGGGGGCAGAAGATGTGCTTGGCAGGCTTAAGGCGGAAGGCTACACCATGGTAATTCTTTCTAACTGCAGAGTGCAGTATAGAGAGGCGCACATGCAGGTTTTTCCAATTGCAGATTATTTCGACCGTTTCTATGACTGTGAGTCGTATAATTTCATTCCTAAATCGGAAATCATCAAGTCCGTTGTGGCTGACTATGGCGTTGCTGACTGTATTATGATTGGGGATCGAGGAAGTGACATGGATGCCGGTAAGGCTGTCGGCGCAAGGTGCGTCGGCTGTCTCTATGGTTTCGGTTCTCCTGATGAACTGAAGTCGGCAGATGTACACATAAACGATATAAGCGAATTAACAAATGAAAAAATTCTGTGGGGATAAAGACCCCGCAGAAATTTTTTTATATTGGGGATATCAATAGCTGGCAAAATCATATTACAAATGACAATTGGCGCAGAAAGTGAATTGTTGTTAGTATTTCTTTCGTAAAACAATACTAACAATAGGAGAACAATTATCATGAAAACAAAAGAAATCGTAGTAATCGCAATGGTCGCTGCAGTAATTGGTGTTGTATACACACTGCTGGATTTTGCTTATATGCCACTGTCAGCTGTTCTTGGAGTAGTGTTCATGGAGCTCACTTTCGGTATCTACATCCTCTCAGCAGCACTTCCAATGTATCTTGTACGCAAGCCTGGTATCGCTCTGTTCGGAGCTCTTGTAACTGCCGGTGTTAACCTTCTTCTCGGAAGCCCTTACGGTCTTCAGCTCGTGCTTGCTGGAGTTCTTCAGGCTGTAGGAGTAGAGATTGCCGCTGCAATATTCAAATATGATGGAAGCAGCAAGTCGACAGTCATCGGATGTATCCTTGGTGCAGTCTGCGTATTCTGCCGTGACATGTATTTCTGGTCAAGCCCAATCTGCTATGGCACAGGCATCGCTGCAGGTGTAGTTATCGTTCGTTTTGCAAGTGCTGCAATCATCGGACTCCTCATCTGTAAGGCTGTAAAATCTGCTCTTTCAAAGACAGGTGTTCTCAAGGGTTTCAAGTGCGTAGAGTAATACAGTCGATAAGTGTGCGAATCAAATGTACGATAATATAATTGAATTAAAAGATCTTAAATACATTTATGAAGGAGAGACGCTTCCTGTGTGGGAGCATCTCTCTTGCAGTTTTTTGAAAAATAAAGTAAATGCTGTTATTGGCCCCAGTGGATGCGGCAAAAGTTCCATTCTTTCTGCAATCAATGGTCTTATTCCGCATGTGATGCTTGGTAATCTGGAAGGACAGGTTATTCTCGATGGGGTTGATGTTACAGCAGTTCCGCCTGTAGTGCGCTGTGAGAGAACAGGGCTTGTCATGCAGAATCCCGACAGCCAGTTCTGTACATTCACAGTAGAGGAGGAGTTGGCTTTTGGAATGGAGAATCTTGGTGTGCCTGTAGAAGAGATGGGCACAAGAATCAAAGAGGTTCTCAAATATATTGACATGGAGGGCATGGAAGAGACTAACCTGAACAATCTGTCTGGTGGACAGAAGCAGAAGGTGGCCATCGCGTCAGTGCTGGTAACAAAGCCGGAGGTGCTTCTCTTGGATGAGCCGACTGCCAACCTGGATACTGAGAACAGAAAGATGATACTTGAGCTTATTGCAAGACTTGCTGAAGAAGAGGGGTTCACAATTATTATTGTAGAGCATAATATTGCTGACATGCTTGAACATGTATCGAGAATGATAGTTCTTGATGCTGATGGCAATGTTGTTCTTGAGGAGAACACAGAGAATCTTTCGAGAGACGAGCTTGCGTCAAAGGGTATAATTGCTGAGCACCTGGAAGACTATATGTGTCTCGATACTGATTCGAAGGACAAAGAGCCGATTGTTGAGCTTAGCAATGTATCATATGCATATCCGATTCCAGGAAGAAAACGCGTTAAGGGCAAGACGATAATTAATGATCTCTCCCTTACAATTAACCGCGGTGACTTCATGGCAATTACCGGTGACAACGGTGTTGGCAAGACAACTCTTATGAAACTGATTTTCTGCATCTGCAAGGCGGACAAAGGACAGATAAAGCTTTACGGCAAGGATATATATGACTACAAGGTGCAGGACCTTTATCATCAGATGGGTCTTGTTTTCCAGAACCCCGAGAATCAGTTCGCGACCAACAGTGTCTATGACGAAATGAATTTCAGCTTCAAAAGAGTAAACATAGATGAAGAAGAGAAGAATTCACGCATTGAAGAGATGCTTCAGCGTTTTCATCTTGAAGACTATAAGGAGAGAAGCCCCTTCGTTCTAAGCCAGGGACAGAAACGAAGGCTGAGCGTAGCGTGCATGCTTCTCACACAGCAGAAAATCCTTTTCCTGGATGAGCCAACCTTTGGTCAGGATTATGAGAACAGGCAGGAACTTATGAAGGATATGCAGAAGCTTGTCGAGGATGGAGTAACAATTGTAATGATCACTCATGACATGGATCTTGTTAAACAATATGCCACAAGGGTTGTCAGAATTGAGAACGGATGTGTAAAGGAGGACAGCTTATGTTTGCCTACATAGAACAGGACTCCTATCTGCACAGAAGAAATCCGATGATTAAGCTGCTGGTTATTGCGGTGCTCACTGTTGTAGTATGCGTATCGTATTACCCGGTTCTTCCAATAATAACCTTCCTTCTGGCGTTTGCAGCAACATGGCTTGCTGGAGGAATTCCGCTGGATAATCTTCTTAGAAGACTGCTGGTGTTCTTTGTTGTCAGCTTCCTCTTCATGTTCTCAATGCTTGTGCTTAGGGGATTAAATGAAGAGGCGAATATTGTTCTGAATATGTGGATTTTCCACTGGTCGGAAGAGGACCTGATACACGGAATATCACTTGGCTTCAGAATTCTTGCGCTTGTAACGCTGTCTATGGGTTTCGTTCTTACAACCAGACCAAGAGACCTTGTACTGAGTCTTATACAGCAGTGCAAAGTATCAGTTGTGCACGGATATGCTACAATGGCAACTTACAGATTCCTCCCGGAACTGCAGGACCATGTTGATTCGATCCATCTGGCGCAGGAGATAAGAGGCATTCCTTGGAATAAAGGAGTTGTCTCAAGGTTCACATCGCCTTTCAGGGTTTTTCTTCCGCTTGTATGCGTGGCAGCAAGAAGAGGGGAAAGAGTTGCCTGTGCAATGGAAAGCCGAGGCCTTGGAAGAGACAATCCGAGGACGTATTACAAAAGAACAGTAATCGACAAGAATGATTGGGTTTTTCTTATGGTATCATTAGGAATATATGCTGCAATCTGTATAGTGCTTATCAGATTAGGACTGTTCCACTACAGCTTCGCAGCTATCAAATAGAATTAGGAGGATACATCAATGCCATTCAAAAGTGATAGAATCAAATACGGACTTCCACACCAGAGTTATCCACAGGAAACAGTTTGTCAGTGTGTTGAAAGTCTCAAAGAGACAATACATATCGACAGAGAGCCTGTTGCAATAACACTGCTTTTTACAGAGGAAGATTACAATAATTATCCTGTTGAGGAGATTAAACACAAAATGGCGTATTGCCAGATGGTAAAAACTGCCGCGGTAAGCGGCAAGGCAATCAAGTGTCGTCTGGAGCATCACACCTGCGATGGAGCAACAACTGCGCTCGCGCTAGAGCCTAGCACTGAGAGAATCGAAAGCGGTCAGGAGTACTTCTCCTATCAGCTTTACTCCTCAGTAGCAACAGCAAGACGTCACAGAGAGGCCATCAGGAGTCTTCACAGAATGCCGGTGACAACTTATGGCGTTGCCATCGTGCCGCTCAAGGATTGCGTCAAAACACCTGATGTAATCATTATGATATGCAATCCATATCAGGCAATGAGAGTTGTTCAGGGTTATACATACTACACTGGCAAAAAGCCTGCTGTTGATCTTGGCGGTATGCAGGCAATGTGCTCGGAGCTTACAGTATCTCCGTACCTAACTGGTGAGATTAATGTAAGTGTTTTCTGTCCTAGCACAAGAATGCTGTGCAAGTGGGAGGAATCAGACATGGCCATTGCAATCCCGTACGAGAAGCTTGAGATGGTAACCGAGGGCGTAGAGGCTACAGTACCGAACTATTAGAATAAAGTCATAAAGCACCGTTTCTACACGGTGCTTTTCTAATTTAAATCCTCTATGTTATAATGAAAATTCGGAGGAATAAATTAATGATTGATGTAGTAAATGTAAGTATGAATTTCAGCGGTCAGCCACTATTCAAGGATGTTAACCTCAAGTTCACACCAGGCAACTGCTACGGCATTATCGGTGCCAACGGGGCAGGCAAGTCAACTTTTCTGAGAATTCTGTCTGGAGATCTTGAGCCTACCAGTGGAGAGGTTTCCATCAAGAAGGGCGTGAGAATGTCAGTTCTCAAGCAGGACCACTTTGAGTATGATGAATATACAGTTCTTGATACAGTAATTATGGGTAATAAGAGACTGTATGAAGTGATGAAGGAGAAGGACGCGCTTTATATGAAAGAAGACTTCTCCGATGAGGATGGAATCCGTGCGGCAGAGCTTGAAGGCGAGTTCGCCGAGATGGATGGATGGGAAGCCGAGTCAGATGCAAGCAGACTTATACAGGGTCTTGGCCTTTCGAACGATATTCTATATACAGAGATGGGTGCACTGACAGGTAAAGAGAAGGTCAAGGTGCTTCTGGCACAGGCGCTCTTCGGTAATCCGGGAATTATTCTTCTGGATGAGCCTACTAACCATCTGGATGTCAAGGCTATCGCCTGGCTGGAGGATTTTCTCATGGATTATGAGGGAACTCTGATTGTTGTATCTCACGACAGACACTTCCTCAATACAGTATGTACAAATATCGTCGATGTAGATTACGGCAAGATTAAGATGTTTGTCGGCAACTACGAGTTCTGGTATGAATCATCCCAGCTTGTACAGAGAATGATTAACGATCAGAACAAGAAAAATGCAGAGAAGATCAAGGAGCTGCAGGCTTTCATTCAGAGATTCTCGGCCAACAAGTCAAAGTCAAAGCAGGCAACCTCAAGAAGGAAGCTGCTCGACAAGCTGTCGGTTGAGGAGCTTCCTGTTTCCTCAAGAAGGTATCCTTTTGTTGGATTTACAATGGACAGAGAGGCAGGCAAGGAGATCCTGAACGTAGAGGGAATCAGCAAAACCATAGACGGGGTTAAGGTTCTCGATAATATAAGCTTCATGGTTAATAAGGGTGACAAGATTGCTCTTGTAGGAGAGAACGAGATTGCCAATACGACTTTAATCAAGATTCTGATGGGAGAGATGGAACCTGACGAGGGCTCCTTCAAGTGGGGCGTTACTATATCAACATCCTACTTCCCAATGGACAACTCGGAGTTCTTCAATGACTGTCATCTCAATATGGTTGACTGGCTCAGCCAGTTCACACCAGAGACAACAGAGACCTTTATGAGAGGATTCCTTGGAAAAATGCTTTTCTCGGGCGATGATGTATACAAGGAAGTGAGAGTGCTCTCCGGAGGTGAGAAGGTTCGCTGCATGCTTTCAAGAATGATGCTGTTCGGTTCTAATTTCCTGGTTCTCGATCAGCCTACCAACCATCTGGATCTGGAGTCAATAACAGCGGTAAACGATGGACTGAAGGCCTTCAAAGGTAACATGATTTTTGCTTCTCACGACCACGAGTTCATCAATACAATTGCTAACAGAATCATGGAAATCGACAAAGATGGAAAGCTTACTGACAAGCTTTGCACTTATGATGAATATATCGAAATGAATTAGTTGTCGGGAGGGTATATGAAGATTTCAAAGGATTTGTTCCAGCAGATTGTTAAGCTAATGATTGTTGCAGCGCTGCTGGTTCTTGCGGTGATATACAGCTCATCTTTTGTAAAAATGGTAGGATTCCTTGTTAACATGATCACGCCATTTCTTCTGGGCGGTGCCATCGCATTCGTTCTAAATATTCCTATGTCTGCTATTGAGCGCAAGTGGCTTAAGGGCTGGACAGGAACAAAGGCAGAGAGATTCAGACGACCTGCGAGTATGGTGCTGACGATTCTGATTGTTTTTGCAGTTATAGGACTTCTCTTCGCAACTGTTGTACCTAAGCTTTCGGAGACTGTCGCGGAGATTGCAAAGCAGATGCCTGCATTTCTTGACCAGCTGAGTCGCACTGTTGCTGGCTGGAATATCCCTGGAGTAAGCAAATACGCTCAGCAGGGTTCACTTCTGGATGTAATCAGCAAGAACTGGGATGCAATCAGCAAGAACCTGTTTAAATTCCTTCAGGGTGGAACAACAGAGGTTATTGGACAGACTGTTCATGTCGTGACAGGAATTATCGGTGCATTTGCAACTGGTATTATCGGATTTGTATTCGCGCTCTACGTGCTTGGACAGAAGGAGAAGCTTGGCGGTCAGTTCAGCAAACTTTTCAAGGCATACCTTCCTGAGAAAGGCTACAGCAAGCTGATTAAAGTTCTGAGACTTCTCAGCAAAAACTTCAAGAGCTTCATCACTGGACAGTGCCTGGACGCAAGTATTCTGGGAGCGCTGTTCGTGGTAATGATGTTCCTTCTGAGAATCCCATATGCACTTATGATTGGTGTTGTAATTGCTTTTACTGCGCTTATTCCAATCATCGGAGCCTTCCTTGGATGTTTTGTTGGAGTATTTCTCATTGGAATGGAGGATCCGTCAAAGGTTGTCTGGTTCCTTGTTCTGTTTATTATTCTTCAGCAGACTGAAGGTAAACTTATCTATCCAAGAGTAGTTGGAGGATCTGTTGGGCTTCCGGCTATCTGGACATTATTTGCTGTATTCGTTGGAGGCAGCCTCTTCGGAGTAGTTGGAATGCTCGCTTTCATTCCTCTTCTTTCAACCGTATATGCACTGCTTAGAGATGATGTTAACAGAAGGGTTATAAAGAAATCATAGAAGGAGGTTTGATATGAACTTCAAAAGAATTGCCAAGAAGAGAAGAGCTAAGGATAGAAAAGGCTGGGGATGGGCAATGATTATATTTGCGCTTATGATGCTTGTCCCAACAGAGAACTACTCCCTTGCGGATAATCTCGGGTTCTTTGCTTTCTTTGCAGTAATCGGAATTCCTCTTCTTGTCTGGGGGTACATGGATACTGCCAAGTGGAATAAGCTAGAGGCCTGTGTAAATAATGCAGGTAACACAGTGCTTGCTGATGCTGCAGCAAAGATGGGCAAGTCTGAGAAATGGGTAGCAAACGAACTCCAGAAGATGATCAATGCTGGCTTCTTTGCGACACCGCAGGGGCACAATGCAATTGTTGATACAGTTGAGGGCCTCTTCATTGTTACAAAGAATGGCGAGCCGCTGGTGGATGTGTCCAAAGATATGATGGCCAGAAAGAAGCGCAAAGAGAAGGAGGCTGCTGAACGCTCACAGAGTGAAACAGTCAGAGCTATCCGACAGGCTATTGCTGTTACTGAAGATAAAGAAGCGGTTCAGATTCTCAAAGATCTCGAAAAATCCTTCAAGAAAGTCGAGAACACTCTCATCGCCAAGCCTGACCTTGAGCAGGACAAGATGGTAATAAAGATGAGAACTGAGTACATCCCTGTAATTCTCGACCTTATAAAGAAGCTTAATAATGAAGCGTTTACTGATGAGACTAAATCTCAGATTAAGGAAACACTCGTTACATGCACTGAGGCCTTCGATAACTTAAACAAGAGCCTCAATGAGAACGATAACACAATGACACAGGTTGACATTGAAGTTATTAAATCAAAGCTTGCAAGTGAAGGCTATCTTGATCCGGATTTCGATATTTAATTAGTTAATAAATATTTGAGGCTTCGCCGTGGCTTGGTGCTATACGGCGAAGCTTCTTCTTTGAGACCCGGTCTTTCGCCGAAAAAAGCATCTCTCTTTGTCGGAAATGTCTCTATAGGAGAGTAGGGTCTCGAATGAGACCCGTTTTTTGTGAAAAAAGAATCGAATTCTGTAGTTTTGACACAATCATCGGGTCTCGAAGCAGAGTCTAACCATCTATACGCCAGAAATGAATTGTGAAGAAATGTTTCATGGAACTTTAAACCCAAAGTGCTATAATCGGATTAACAACAAAGCAAAAAAGGAGAATGCGTCATGCTTGAAGTATTACTGATGCAGTATGAGGATATATTCGGGGAGGCTTTTCCTCTTGAGGATTTTATGGACAAGAGCGAGATCTCTCTAATTAACATTCTTTATGAATGTGTGCAGACTAACACGCCATACGATTCTGAGATGAAGCCGTCTGGCAATATCAAGGGACCATCAAGCAAGTAGGTGGTACGATGAATAATACTAAAGTAATATATCTTGCCGGTGGCTGCTTCTGGGGAACCGAGCACGCAATGAGAATGCTCAGAGGCGTTATTGATACAGAGGTTGGCTATGCAAACGGCAGAGTCACGAATCCGACATATGAGGAAGTCTGCACTGGTCTGACCAACGCAGCTGAGACTGTTAAGGTTGTGTATAATCCGGATGAGGTGGAACTTGAGACGATATTGAAGGCGTATTTTATAATCACAAACCCGGAGTTTGAGAACCGTCAGGGTTTCGATGTCGGCACGCAGTATAGAAGCGGCATCTACTATGTTGATGAAGCAGATGAGCCGATAATTCGCGATTATCTTGCGGCGGAAGAGCAAAAGCACGAGGCATTCTATGTGGAACTCGAGCCGCTGGAATCTTTTTATAAGGCTGAAGATTATCACCAGGATTATCTGTTGAAGAACCATAGAGGGTATTGCCACGTAATGCCAAGTGATTTCGAACACATTAAATCTTTGTAAAGGAGTACGACATGAAAAGAATTCTTGTAGGTCAGTCAGGCGGTCCAACAGCCGTAATTAATTCTTCGCTTTATGGAGTTATTATGGAAGCGAAGGAGCAGGGATGCGAAGTATATGGAATGATCAACGGAATTGAGGGTTTTCTGGAGGAGAAATACATCGACCTTACAGGACAGGATGTTGATTATGAGCTTCTTAAGTGTACTCCGGCATCCTATCTAGGAAGCTGCAGATACAAGCTCCCGGAGAATCTGAATGAGATTGTGTATCGACTTCTGTTTGAAAAATTCAAGAAGCTTGCCATCGATATTGTTCTTTATATCGGAGGCAATGATTCCATGGATACTGTCGATAAGCTCAGCAGATATGCTGACGAGATTGAATCAGATATCAAGTTCATTGGAATTCCTAAGACCATTGATAATGACCTTGTCGAGACTGACCACTGCCCGGGTTATGGATCAGCTGCAAAGTTTGTAGCCGGCACTGTGCGTGATGTAGTGTGGGATGCAGGCGTATACGACAGACCTGTAGTAACCATTGTGGAAATCATGGGTCGTCACGCAGGCTGGCTTACCGCAGCATCAGTTCTTGCAAGAACTGAATACGAGAAGAATCCACTTCTTATCTATCTTCCTGAGATTGATTTCGATCTTTCATCATTCCTGCGTGATGTCAAGGATGCGCTTGAACAGAGCCGTTCGGTAGTTGTCTGTGTTTCTGAGGGCATTAAGGATGCAGCTGGAAAGCTTATCTGCGAATATGAGGACGAAAGCGTAATGGATCAGTTCGGCCATAAGATGCTGGCTGGAGCAGGTAAGGTTCTGGAGCATTTCATCAAGAGCAGCATCGGCTGCAAGTGCAGATCAATCGAGCTTAATCTGCCGCAGAGATGCTTCGCCCAGATGGCATCTGCCAAGGATATCGAAGAGGCCGAAATTGTTGGAAGGACAGGTGTAGCAAAGGCTCTCAAGGGTCAGAGCGGCAGTATGGTTGCCATGATCAGAGCAAGAGAAGAAGGCTATAACATTTCCTATGAGATGGTTCCTGTTACAGATGTCTGCAACCTGGAGAAAAAATTCCCATCCGACTGGATTGTTAATGGTAACGATATCTCTGACAAATTCTATGATTACGTTGAGCCACTTATTCAGGGTGAGCATACAGTGGAGTTTGAGGGCGGTCTGCCAAGACTTCTCAAGCCGGCGTATAAATAGGCATACGAAAAAAGACGGTTCATTCGATGAACCGTCTTTTTGACTTATTCCATCTCTTCCACGTACTTCTCAAGGTTGTCTCTGATTATCTTGAGGGATTTGTACATGGCTTTGCGGCTTGAATCCGTTACCCCGGACCCGCCTGTAGAAAGCACCTGGTTGATTCTTTCGTTCAGGGCATCTGTAAGAGTAGCACCCTCATCAGTCAGCTGATATACAGTTCTGTATGAGCGCTTGTTCTCCGGAAGATCGCACTTAACAAGCTCCTTCTCGTAGAGCTGCTTGAGCGTTCTCGAAATGGCAGCCTTGTCCACACTGCAGAGCTCAGTCAGCTGAGTTGCCGTAAGGCCATCGCGATGCTGGCTCAACTGGTAGAGGCACATTGTGTGACTCGCCTTGAGGCCGAACTGCTTCATTTCGCTATCCTTGATGCGTTGAATGCACCGATTGAGGTCGATGATCATCCCTGCAAAAGCTTCAAATCTATCCATTACTTATCCTGGTTCTCTCTTTCGTTAATTATGTTCTGAACCTCAACATAACGCTTAACCTTACCTGTTGAAGTCTTAACCATCTCCTGATCTGTGAGAATAATACGTCTGATTCTCTTGTAGGTTGGAGTAGTCTCATTGATTAATTCTACATCCTCCTTAACCTTAGCGTAAACCTCATCATAGCTCATATTTGGGAAAGCTTCAGGATCATATACCATTTTGAGAGTAACAACAAGGTCTCTCTCATCCTCTGGTTCAGGAACACCAAGAACTACAGCTTCAGTTGCATAGCTGAGAGGTGCAAGAAGTGACTCCAGCTCCTCAGGGAATACTTTTTTACCGTTCTTGAGAACGATAACGTTCTTCTTTCTTCCTGTGATGAAGATGAAGCCGTCCTTATCCATGTATGCCAGGTCACCTGTGTGGAACCATCCGTCTACGATTGCCTCATCTGTAGCCTCCTGGTTCTTGTAGTATCCGAGCATGATTGTTTCACCGCGTGCTATGATTTCTCCGACACCCTTCTCGTCCGGCTCAAAAATCTTAAGCTCAACACCCTTGTTTGTAATACCGATTGAACCTGGCTTGAGGCGAGTCATTCTCTCAGCTGCAAGTACAGGTGATGTCTCAGTAAGTCCATAGCCCTGGATAGCGGTAATTCCGAAAGTCTTGAAGCCCTTGATGCACTCAGCATCTGCAGCAGCACCTCCGATAATGCACAGACGGAGCTTGCCTCCGAATGCCTCGTGAACAACGCTGAAGAGTTTTCTTCTCACATCAATTCCCAGCTTCAGGAGGATATTACTTACCTTTCCACCCAGCTGCAGCTTCTTCAGCATACCGTTCTTCTCAGCTGTAAGGAGAACCTTTTTGTACATATTCTCGATGATGAGAGGAACTCCGAAGAAAATTGAAACTCCATACTCCTGAAGGTTCTTCTGGATGTACTTCAGTCCGTCACAGTATACAGTTCTTGTGCCGGCAGCGAGGATAACCCACTGACCTGTTGAACCGAAAATGTGATGGTATGGAAGGAATGCGATACTTGTATCTGTATCTCTTATATCCTCAACTGCAAGTGTGTCGAGGGTGTTTCTGATGATATTGTTCTGTGAGAGCATTACTATCTTCGCAAGTGAAGTTGTTCCAGAAGTGAAGAGCAGTACTGCAAGAGCATGGTCATCGATTGTAATTGAATCTATGCAGCCTGTGCCATTAACTTCAATCTCTGCAAATCCTTCTTCGAGCATTGCGCTGATATCATTGTCACTGCATCCATCAAGAGAGATGATTCCCTCGAGATTAACAATGCCGTTAGAAACAACCTGATTAGCGTTAGCCAGATGGGATTTGTCAAAGAAGAGATAGTCAGCCTCGGCTCTCTCGAGCGAAAACTCCAGCTCATCGAACTTGAGTCCCTTGTCCAGCGGAACACTGATTCCTCCTGTCAGCTGAGTTGCAAGGTATCCAAGCACCCATGTGTACTGGTTGATTCCGGCGAGAGCGATTCTCTTGCCGGCCATTCCGCGCTTAACCATTGATACTGCAACAGCCTTAACCTCGCTGTAGAACTCCTTAAAAGTAATATCTCTATATGTAACTTCTTTGCTATCCTTTGTTTTGTTCTTGAGTGTAAAAGCAATGTTGTTCTCGTGCTGAGCAACAGTTCCCTCAAGCATCATTCTGAAATTAGCCATTTTCGTCCTCCGTTAGTACTCTGTAAAAAAAGATGTTGATTTGTCAACATCGCTAATTATACTGACGGATGTTGATTTGTCAACATCTTATTTTGTAAAAATTTTGTGAAGCTATCGTCAGGTGATATAATGTCGATAAACAGTGATTGAAGGAGATTTGTAAATGGGCGAGAAATTCAGACTCGACAGATTCCTTGGCGAGTGTGGCCAGGGAACAAGAAGCGAAATCAAGGGCTACATTAAGAAGGGCAGGGTTACTGTTAACGGCGTTGTCGCAAAGGACAACGGTATGAAGGTAGACACTGACACTGATATTGTCTGTTTCAACGGCGAGGAGATAGTATATGAGAAATTCAGATACTTCATGCTCAACAAACCACAGGGTGTTGTAAGTGCAACGAGAGACGGAATAAGCAAGACGGTCCTTGAACTCCTTAGTGGAGAGATTACAGAGGGGCTTTTCCCTGTGGGACGTCTCGACAAAGACACTGAGGGATTCCTGTTAATTACCAATGACGGACAGCTCGGTCACGAGCTTTTATCACCAAAGAAGCATGTGGGCAAGAAGTACCTTGCAACTGTAGATGCACCACTTACCGAGGAAGAGATGAGGACTTTTGCAGAGGGGGTAGACATTGGTGACGAGAAAAAAACCATGCCCGCAGAGATCAGAACTGTTCTCGAGGACTGGGATGACACTGTCTACGAGGTAATTCTGAGAGAAGGAAGATATCATCAGGTCAAAAGAATGTTTGAGGCTTTTGGAAGCACTGTAACATATCTCAAGAGAGTTTCTATGGGGGATGTTGAACTGGATCCCGAGCTTCAGCCTGGTGAATAGAGAAGATTGACTGACGAGGAGCTTGCAGCGCTCAAGAGGGAGGATAACTAAAATGGCTGACGGCAGATGGGTTATGACCGAAACTGAACTTAATAATGTTGCCGGCGGATTTGACAGGCGAGATACTGACAATCTTCCCAACTTCAAGGTGCACAGGCAGGTGGACAATCGCGAAGGAGGGGCTGCGCTGGTATGCGCATTCTGCGGCTGTGACAGGCTGGAAGCCGGCTTCGGCGGATATGGCGAGGGGTTTGGATATCATTCGTATCTCTGCCCTGAGTGCGGTGGTTCGACAGATTTCGTATATAAGGATGAAGTAGGGAAGTATTTCGGATAAAAAACTCGAGGCTTTAAATAGCCTCGAGATATTTTTTGTCGCGAGAGAATCCTCGTCCTGTGACGCTGCTTACTCTGCTCTGTACGATAAAAGCGTTTGGATCTACGCTGTGTATAAGCACTTCCATGCGATGGAGCTCTCTTGGTGCGATAACACACTGAAGAACGTCTGTCTCGATTCCGAGATAGCCGGTCTGACCATGAAGCATAGTAACGCCTCTGTCCATCTCTGCGATGATTGTCTCTTTGAGCTTATCCGGGTAGTTGGTAACAATCTGAAGCTGTGCCTGGCTCTGTCCTAGTGCGAGAAGTTTGTCCAGCGTGATCGTATATACGATTACAAGAAGAATTCCATAGAGGCTTTCTCTTGTGCTTGTAAAGAACATCTGGCCGATGAGTATTATAAAGTCAAATACATAGAGGCTTACAGAAACTGGAATTCCGAAGAATTTCTTCAGAAGGAGCGGTGGAATGTCCATTCCGCCTGTGCTTGCGCCGATTCTTATAATCATAGCGAGGGAGATTCCGATGCAAAGACCGCCGAAGAGGGCGCAGAGCAGGATATCATCTGTGAGAATGAAGTCACCAACAATTCCCTGGACAACACCAAGAAGCAGAGGATAGAAAACAGTACTGATAAGAGTGTTCAGTGCGAAGCTTCTGCCGAGAAGGAAGAAGCCAAGGACAAACATTGCTATATTGAAAACTGCAACTACCGGTGAGATTGATATTCCGAAAGCGTGATTTGCAATGAGGGCAATTCCGGTGGTGCCGCCGGTGATCAGTCCTGATGGAATAATGAAGAGGCACACGCCAAGAGCATAAACAAGATTGCCTGCAACTACAATAATAAACGTCTTGATAAAGTCTTTCATTCTCAATTCCTTTCTATATAAACAAAAAACCACGCTCTGAGGGATTTTCCCTAACAGACGTGGATCGAAGCGACTTACGCTTAATACTTTTACCTTATTAACAACGATTGATATTGTAACACAGCAGAGGAATGATAGCAAATTTTTTAGAAAACAGTATTGACACTTTCTGGAAGCGGGTGTAATATACAGATGTAGTTAGCGGAGGCTAACTACATTATTTGGTCAATAAGTTAGCGTATGCTAATCAAATTAGCGATAACTAACAACGAGGGAGATTTCAGATGGAGCAGATTATGAGACTTAATGAAGTAATGGCTGGGGAGACACATCTGGTTCAGGATGTAAAGACAGATGATGAGGAGATGAGAGCTTTTCTTTTCAGACTTGGATGTTACGAGGGAGAGCCTATCACGCTTATTTCAAAGAGAAAAAGTGGCTGTGTAGTAGCCATCAAGGATGGAAGATACAGTCTTGATAATTATCTTGCAGAGGCAATAGTAGTATAGGAGGGATTACAATGAGAATCGCATTTGCGGGCAATCCAAACAGCGGCAAAACAACCATGTTTAATGCCCTGACTGGACGAAACGAGAAAGTCGGCAACTGGGCCGGAGTAACCGTGGGAAGGAATGAAGGACCATTCAAGGCAGAATACGGCGCAGAGAATATTGCAGTAGACCTGCCGGGTGCATATTCAATGTCGCCCTTTACTCCTGAAGAAGGAATAACAAGTTCATATATCAGAGATGAACATCCTGACGCAATCATCAACATTGTGGATGCAACAAATCTAAGCAGAAGCCTGTTCTTCACAACACAGCTTCTGGAACTGGGAATTCCGGTAGTAGTTGCCCTTAACAAAAGTGATATTAACGATAAAGAGAACACTAAGATCGATGCAGAGAAACTTTCCACGAAACTCGGCTGCCCTGTCATTAAGACGGTATCAACAGATGACAAGAACAATGGTCTTGCAGATGTGGCAGCGGCAGCCATTTCCCTTATGGGAAAGGGTCAGAAGGCACCATATCTTCAGGCAGACATTGATCTTCATGATAAAGCAGCAGTAGATGCAGAAGACAGAAAACGTTATGCATTTGTTAATCAGATTGTTAAAGATGTTGAGTCCAGAGAGGTTAAATCAAGCGATACAACTGTTCAGGATAAAATCGATAACATAGTAACTAACAAGTTTGCGGGAATTATCATATTCGCGGCAGTTATGTGGGCAGTGTTCTCAATCTCACAGACTTATGTGGGCCCTTGGGTTGCTGATTATCTTGTTGGTTGGATTGAGTCATTCAAGGAGTGGGTTGCAGGTCAGCTTGAGAATAGCCCGGCAATTCTTTCGGCACTTCTGGCAGACGGTATCGTTGGTGGTGTAGGAGCTGTAGTAGGATTCCTGCCACTGGTAATGGTTATGTACTTCCTTATCGCGCTCCTGGAGGATTGCGGATATATGGCTAGAGCATCTGTAGTGCTTGATCCACTTTTCAAAAGAGTCGGTCTTTCAGGTAAGTCTGTAATTCCTGTAGTCATTGGAACAGGCTGCGGAATTCCAGCGATTATGGCATGCAGAACAATTCGTGATGAAAGAGAAAGAAGAGCGACGGCAATGCTGGCAACATTCATCCCTTGTGGTGCAAAAATGCCTGTAATTGCGCTTTTCGCCGGAGCTTTCTTTGCAGGAGCCGGCTGGGTAACAACACTCATGTATGCTATGGGTCTTGCCCTGATTCTCCTTGGAGCACTCCTTGTTTCGGCAGTAACTGGACATAAATTCAGACGATCATTCTTCATCATAGATCTTCCTAAGTATAAGTGGCCAAGCCTCAAGAGGGCATTCTGGTCAATGATGGAGAGAGCAAAAGCATATATCATCAAGGCTTCGACAATCATCCTTGTATGCAACTGCGTAGTTCAGATCATGCAGACTTTCAACTGGCATTTCCAGGTTGTCGAAGAGGGTATGGAGAGCACATCTATCCTTGCAACAATCGCTTCGCCATTTGCTGTACTCATGATTCCTCTCGGTTTCGGCGCATGGCAGCTGGCAGCGGCAGCAATCACAGGATTCATCGCTAAGGAGAATGTAGTAGGAACAATCGCTGTAGTATTTGCAATTACCAACTTCATCGATGTTGACGAGCTTGCTATGACGGGCGGCGCAAATGCAGTAGCTGCAACAATGGGTCTCACATCAGTAACAGCACTTGCATATCTTGCGTTCAATCTGTTCACACCACCTTGCTTCGCTGCAATCGGAGCAATGAGATCAGAGATGAACCACAGAGGCTGGCTCTGGAGCGCAATCGGACTTCAGTTCAGCACAGGTTACACAGTAGCATTCCTCATCTATCAGTTTGGAACACTGTTCACAGAGGGACACTTCGGTACAGCATTCATTCCAGGCCTTATCGCTGAGGCGGCAATGGTTCTCGCGATAGTTCTCATCTCAAAGAAGATAAGAGCGGACTTTGACAAGAAATATGAGCTCCATAATAATGTGCAGGCAGCATAGGAGAAATATATGAAAACAGTAATCGCATTAATTATTCTTGTGGCAATTCTCTCGGTCGTAATAAGTTATCTTGTTCGAGAGAAGCGTAAAGGCGTGCAGTGCGTCGGTTGTCCTCACGCCGCACAGTGCGCGAAGAAGTCATGCTGCTCCGGTAGCAGCTGTTGTCACTAGATAAAATAGCGTGGCGGCCTATGGCCGCCACTTTTTCTGCAGCGAAAAGTAACAGGTTGCGAAAATAAGCTTTTTTTGGTAAGTTATACCTAACTAAATAAGAGAAGGTGTACTATGCGGATTCAGGAATCAGGAGAGATGTATCTCGAGACCATTCTGGTACTTTCGGAAAGACTGGAAGCGGTAAGATCAATAGATATTGCAGAGGAGATGGGTTATTCCAAGCCATCTGTTAGCCGTGCCGTTAAACTGCTTAAGAATGATGAGTACATTCACGTTGATTCGCTTGGTGGAATCACTCTTACGGATAAAGGCCTTGAGATTGCCAGGAACATTCTCGAGAGACACCACATTCTGACAGAGTGTCTCGTGCGACTTGGTGTAAGTGAGGAAATCGCGGCGGAGGATGCATGCAGAGTGGAGCACTACATCAGCGAGGAGACTTTTGAGGCGCTTAAAAGGGCTCTCGAGATTCATCCAAAGAAGTAACAACTATGGCACTACTGCAAAGCGGTGGTGCTTTTCTATGAGGACACATAAATGGAAGATATTACAGTAGAGATTAAAGAGAAATATATTCTGGTTGCGGTTGCGACCGGAGATAATGCAGCTGCCTGGGCTTCCCTTGAGGAACTTGAAGAGCTGCTTAAGACAGCGGGCGCAGAGGCATCCAGCATGGTTGTTCAGAACCTTGAGCATCCTGAACGTGCCACATATGTCGGTCGCGGCAAAGTGCTTGAACTTAAAGAGATGCTTGAGCAGCAGGATGCGGTTGGAATCGTGTGCGATGATGAACTGACTCCATCACAGCTTCGCAACCTGTCTGACAGACTTGAGGCGAAGGTGCTGGACAGAACGCTGCTGATTCTTGATATTTTTGCAACTCACGCCAAGACGAGGGAAGGAAAGATTCAGGTTGAGATTGCTCAGCAGAAGTATCGTTCTTCAAGACTGAGGGGGATGGGAGAGGCAATGTCAAGACTTGGTGCCGGAATCGGTACAAGAGGTCCTGGAGAAACTAAACTGGAGACTGACAGGCGAGTTATTCAGAAGAGGATTCAGCTTCTCACTGAGGAGATTGAGACTATGAAAAGAGCCCGCACCACATCTCGCAAGAAGCGAATGGACAGTCCGATTCCTGTTATCGCCATTGTAGGTTACACAAATGCCGGCAAATCTACGCTTCTCAACAGACTGACGGAGTCAGATGTTCTGTCTGAGAACAAGCTTTTTGCGACACTTGATCCGACAACAAGAACAGCAATTCTGCCCGATGGACAGGAGGTTCTTCTTACCGATACGGTTGGATTCATCAACAAGCTGCCTCATCATCTTGTAGATGCGTTCCGAAGCACTCTGGAAGAGGCTAAATACGCAGACATGATTCTTCATGTTGTTGATGCATCTAATCCACAGGCTGAGCTTCACTGCAAGGTTGTAAACGACACCCTTGAGTCACTTGACGTAGTCGGCCTTCCGATTATCACTGCCTGGAACAAGAGCGATCTCGTTGAAGAAAAACCGGCCTTTAAGGATTTCCATGCAGATGCAAGTGTGGAAATTTCCGCTAAGACCGG
>JAGHUT010000030.1 GCA_018064645.1 Candidatus Crickella merdequi
AGAATTGTGTAAATTAATATATGTCGGTATATATTAAATATAGAGAGAGTAGAGGTTTATAAGGAAATGGGCAAAGGCAAACAGAGACCATCGATGTACAACAGACCATCTGCAGGATATCAGCAGAATCTTTACAAGCAGGAGATGAAGATGAGAAACGTTCAGGTTCCAAAGCAGCCGGACGTTAAGAAGATTACAAAGGTATCAAGAATCCTTGGTATCATCTGGGTAATCGTAGCAATCCTCCTTGTTGTATTTACAAAGGCATGGACACTCATCCCAATGGCAGTGATCCTTGTTGCATATGTAGGCGGACTTTTCCTTTACATGAGAGATTTCGAGACTAAGTTCGTTACAGCGTACAAGAAGATGGGAATCCCTAAGGACATGTTCATGAAGCAGCTCAAGAAGGGCGGCACAGATGCTAAGTCACTTGCTAAGATAAGCAAGAAGTGGGACAAGATTAAGGTAGAGGATTAATCAACCCGGCCAGTCGCTAAGGCGACTGGCTTTTTTAATAATATTAGGACGGTGAACCAATGGATATTAATATTAAACTCAAAGCGGGAAGAAATGGCGATACAGTTGAACTGGTAGAGAAGGAACCGGTTACTGTAGAGGGGATTGTGTCTAAATACCTTAACGGAACTAAGAAGTACTACATTGCAAGCGTCAACAACAGATATCGTGAACTGGGATATCTGATTGAAGAGGATGCTGATATTGTGCTTCACGACATGACGAAACTCATTGCAATGCAGACATATCAGCACAGCCTGATTATGATTTACCTGAAGGCTGTAAGAGATGTTAAGGGCGATCTTTCTGTGACAATTGAGAATTCGCTGAATCAGGGACTTTTCTCCGCGGTGAAGGGTGGAGCAGCAGTTTCTGAAGAGGATGCTGCTGCAATTGAGAACAGAATGAAGGAAATCATCAAAGAAGATATTCCTTTCGTAAGAGGCTTTGTTGCAAAAGAAGACGCTATTGCCTTCTGCAAGAGAAGAGGCCTTGATGAAAAGGCGGAACTTCTTGCAGATTCAGATGTTGAGGATGAGGTTGAATACTACAGCCTTGATAACTATTCGAATTTCTTCTTCGGTTATATGGTCCCATCAACATCATATATAGATCTCTTTGAGCTTAGACGATACAGACAGGGAATGCTTCTCAGATTCCCTAATGAGAGATGTCCTGACGCTATTCCTGAGTACAGAGATGATGTAAAGCTTTATGAAGCTTTTGCAGAGACAAAGAAGTGGCGAAGAATCATGGATGTTGAATACCTTGCTGACCTTAATCGTGTAATTGCTGAGGGCAGAGCTTCAGAGCTGATTATCAGAAACGAGGAACTTCAGGATAAGCGTTTTGCAGAGATAGCAAAGCAGATTGTTGATTCGGGAAAAAGAATCGTCCTGATGGCAGGTCCTTCTTCATCCGGCAAGACAACTTCGGCTAAGAGACTTTGCGAGAAGATAGCGGAGCTGTCCTCAGAACCTCTGTACCTTGGAACAGATGATTATTTTCTCAATAGAGATGAGACACCTCTCGGCCCCGACGGACAGCCTAACTTTGAGGATCTCAGCGCGCTTGACCTGAATCTTTTTAACGAGAACATGAATGGTCTTCTTGCAGGAAGAGAGGTAGACATACCGGAGTTTGACTTTATTACAGGAAAGAAAATCTTCGGAAAAAGAATTATTTCGGCAGGAAGTGATCAGATTATCGTAATTGAAGGAATTCACAGTCTAAATGAAGAGATGACTGCAGCTATTCCTGATGATGTTAAGTTCAAGGTGTATATCAGTCCGCTGACAAGGCTTTCAATAGACAGACACAACAGACTTTCGACATCTGACGCCAGAATGCTCAGAAGAATGGTAAGGGATAAGCAGTTCCGCGGCTATGCTGCATCAAAGACACTAGGTGACTGGCACAAGGTAAGGGCAGGTGAAGAGAAGAATATTTTCCCTTACAGCAACAGCGCAGATGCAGTGATCAACTCGAGCATGACATATGAGACTGCGCTTCTCAAGAAGTATGCCGAGCCGCTTCTCAGGGAGATAGAGCCAGATGATCCGCAATACGGAGAGGCGCTGAGAATGCTGCATTTTATCAAATACTTCGACATTATAGAAGATGATACAGCAGTGCCGGATAATTCAATTATGAGAGAGTTTATCGGCAAAAGAAAATAATATATTTCGGCTGAAGCCTTATGGTATAATATTTTTGATTATTATGTTATTAATACCATTTTGTAAAATAGGAGGTACGATATGGGTTTAATTAGAGCAGCTGCAGCGGCAGCAGGTAAGACACTCGCGGATCAGTGGTTAGAGCTTTTTGCAGCTGATTCAATTGACAACGATATCCTCATGGTAAGAGGAAGAATCCAGTCAAACAGAGCATCTTCAAACAAGTTTGGTAACGATAATATCATCTCAAACGGTTCAGGAATTCTCGTTGCTGATGGTCAGTGCGCAATTATTGTTGACCAGGGCGAGGTTGTTGAAATCTGTGCTGAGCCTGGCTACTACACATATGACCAGTCAACTGAGCCAAGCATTTTCAGAGGAGATCTTGCAGCATCAGTACAGGCAGCCTTTGATACGATGGTAAATCGTTTCAAATATGGTGGAGATTCAGGCAAAGACCAGAGAATCTATTACTTCAATACTAAAGAGATTCTTGACAACAAGTTCGGAACACCTAATCCAATTCCTTTCAGAGTAGTTGATGCATCAATCGGTCTCGATATCGATGTTGCTTTAAGATGTGCAGGAACATATTCACTTCGCGTTTGTGATCCAATCGCACTTTATAAGAATATTGCAGGCAATGTAGCATCAGAGTACAGAGTTTCTGATATTTCTGATCAGCTTAGAGCAGAGTTCCTTGGAGCTCTTCAGATTGCTGTAAGCAAGCTTTCAGACCTTGGTTTAAGACCTAGCCAGATTCCTGCTCATGTTGATGAGCTCTGCAACTTCATGAATCAGGCTCTTGCTTCAAAGTGGAAGGAGCAGAGAGGTATTGAGGTTGTTAACATGGCTATGAACTCAGTAACTCTTCCTGAGGCTGATGCTGAGGCAATCAAGCTGGCACAGAAGGCTAAGATGAACGCTACAGCAGAGATGAGAGCAGCTCAGAATGCAGCAGCTACTCAGGATGCTATGAGATCAGCAGCTTCAAATGAGGCTGGCGCAGCAGCAGGTTTCGTAGGAATGGGAATGGCACAGAATTCTGGCGCAGGAGTGCAGGCTGTATATGAGGCAGCTGCAGCGCAGAATGCAGCTAAGGCTGAGGCAGCTCCAGCAGCAGGCACATGGATCTGTTCAAAGTGTGGTGCAGAGTGCACAGGCAATTTCTGCTCAAAGTGCGGAGAGAAGAAGCCGGAAGAAGCATTCTGTCCTAAGTGCGGCAAGCCTGTTGCAGCTGGTGCTAATTTCTGCCCAAGCTGCGGAGCACCGCTTGCATAGGTTAAGCTGGATACAGTAGCAAAAGTGCAATAAGGAGAGACTGCAATGTCGGAATTATTTGAATATAAATGCCCGAATTGCGGAATGCCTTTAAGTTATACCACCAATAAAGACGTTCTTTACTGCAAGTACTGTCATTCTGAGGTCAGCATTGACGCAATGAACGACCAGGAGAGCGAGCTTGGAACTAAAGAGGACGATTTCAAGTGGGAGGACATAGCAAGCGAGACATGGGATCCATCTGAGATAGAGAATCTCAAAGTATATGTATGTGAATCCTGTGGAGGAGAGATTGTTGCAGAAGAAAGCACTGCTGCAACTAAATGTCCATATTGCGATAGTCCTGTAGTAATGAAAGGTAATTTCGAAGGGGCGCTTAAGCCTGATGTTGTCATTCCTTTCAAGATTGATAAAGAGACAGCTAAAGAGGCTTACTTCAAGCACCTTAGCGGCAAGAAGTTCCTGCCTAAGGTCTTCAAGGATCAGAATCATATTGATGAGATGAAGGCTATGTATGTTCCTTTCTGGCTCTTTGAGTGTGATGCTGATGCGTCTATCAGATATGATGCAACGAGAGTATCTTCGTGGAGTGATAGCCAGAACAATTATGTTAAGACTGACCACTACCGTGTAATCAGAGAAGGCAGCATAGGTTTCGACAATGTTCCTATTGATGGATCCATTGCTATGCCGGATGATCTGATTCAGTCTGTAGAGCCTTATGATTACAGTGAGGCAGTACCTTTCAAGACTGCTTACCTTGCCGGATATCTTGCAGACAAATATACCCTTGGTATAGATGATGCAATTCCGCAGGCCAACAGCAGAGTAAGTACAAGCGTAGCAACAGCATTCCGTTCAACGGTTCAGGGCTATGCAAGTGTAACGCCTGTTGAGTCTCATGTAAGCCTCAAGAAAGGAAAGACAAAGTATGCAATGTATCCAGTATGGGTGCTGAATACAACCTTCCAGGGAGAACATTTTGTATTCTCAATTAATGGACAGACAGGCAAGACTGCCGGAGATCTTCCACTGGATAAAGGTGCATTCTGGCGTTATTTCCTAAGTAGAACAGCTATTGGCACAGCGATACTTTTCGCTTGTGAGGCAGTTCTGCTTCTGATGTAGGAGGTGACGCAAATGAAAAAAATAATTAGTATTTGTGTTACTCTTTCCATGACACTCGGTCTTCTGTTTGCATCGATGGCCGGTGTTACTGCTCAGAGCAACAGTAACAGAATTATTGATAGTGCTGATCTGCTTACTGACTATGAGGAGCAGCAGCTCGAACTTTCTCTTGCAGACTGGTGCGACACTAATCAGTTTGATATTGTAGTACTGACAGAGTATGGCAACAGATCAAATGATGACGGTTCTTCAGCGCTTACACAGCGTGCAGACGATTACTTTGACTATAACGGTTATGGTTATGGAGAGAACTATGACGGATGCATCCTTGTAATTGATATGGGAAGCAGAGAGGCCTGCATCTCTACAAGCGGTTATGGAGAGACGGCTATTACTGATTTCGGAATTGAATCGCTTCTCGATGATATTGTCGGTGAACTGGCATACGAGAATTATTACGATGCTATTTCAGACTGCTTTATCGATTCAGTTGAGTGGATGTATGATCAGGCTAAGTCTGGCAATGTATATGATTATAGTTCAGCATCAGAGTATTCGTTTTCTGATGCTGCTCCGGGAATGTTTGGATTCGCGTTGATTCCATCACTTCTTGCTTCATTCGGCATGGCCAGCAGAAAAAAGCGTCAGCTGAAGAGTGTCAGAAAGAAGCATGAGGCACATAATTATGTAAGACCTGGAAGCATGCAGCTTTACAGGGAATACGACAGATTCCTTTATTCAAATGTTGTAGCTACACCTAAGCCAAAGGATAACGATGGCGGTCACATGGGTGGCTCTACGATACACACATCTTCATCGGGAAGATCACACGGTGGCGGAAGTCGTCACTTCTAACAGAACAATAAAAACGGCGGTCAACTGAAGTTGGCCGCCTTGTGCACTTTTATTGGAGGATTACATGACAAACAGAAAGGTCCTGATTATCGGCCATAAGAATCCTGATACAGATTCAATCTGTTCAGCAATTGCTTATGCGGATATCAAGAACAGAATAACTAACAGCAAACAGTATTATGCTGGACGTGCAGGTGAAGTAAGTGCTGAGACAAATTATGTTCTCAAGCGCTTTGATGTGCCTGCGCCTCACTATGTAGACAGCGTTGCCACACAGGTTATGGATATGGAGATCCGTAAGACGCCGGGTGTTTGCAGCGATATTACAATAAAGAACGTATGGAAGGTAATGGGCGAGAACGATGCTATAGTTCAGCCTGTTGTCGAGGATGGAGCTGTAGCGGGAATTATTACAAAAGGCGACATTGCCATGACTATAATGAACGCTCTTGATAGTGAATTTCTGGCAAAGACAAAGCCTTCATACAGAGATATTGCAGAGACCCTCGAAGGCGAAATCGTCTGCGGCAGCCCGGATGACAAATATGAGACCGGAAAAATTCTTATTGGAGCTGCCTATGTGGACCGAATGCAGAATGCTATAGATCCGGGAGACCTTGTCATTCTTGTAGATAGAGAAGAGAATCACATTGCAGCCATTGAAGCTGGTGCAGCAGCTCTTGTTCTTTGTCTCGGTGCAAAGCCTTCTGATAAGGTAGTTGAATTATCCAGAGAGAAGGGTGTTGCTATTGTAACAACAGATATGGATACTTTTACTGCTTCAAGGGAAATAGGAAAGAGCATTCCTGTGGCATCTGTAATGACTACGGAGGGACTCATAACTTTCAGAACAGATACAAGAACTGAAGAAGTGCGAAAAGTAATGTCACAGACAAGACACAGAGCTTTTCCCGTAGTTGACAGAAAGGGCAAGTACATCGGAACAGTGTCGAGACGTAACCTGCTCGGTGCCGAAAAAAAGAAAGTCATCCTTGTTGACCATAACGATACTGCTCAGGCTGTAGATGACATTCTTGATGCAGATGTTATCGAAATCGTTGATCACCACAGAATCGGCACGATTCAGACAATGCAGCCTATCGTATTTAATAACCAGCCGGTAGGATGTACGGCAACAATTCTTTATCAGATGTATGTTGAGAAGGGCCTCGAAATATCCACTTCAATTGCAGGATTGCTTCTAGCTGCAATTATTTCAGACACTCTCATGTTCAGATCGCCAACCTGTACAGTGCAGGACAAGATGGCGGCAGGTGCCCTTGCGCTCATTGCAAGCATAGATATTGAAAGTTTTGCAGAGGAGATGTTTAATGCAGGCTCCGATCTTAAAGATAAGTCGCCTGCAGAGATTTTCTATCAGGATTACAAGAAGATTACCCTTTCGGGAATATGCTTTGGAGTCGGTCAGATCAGCTCAATGAGTGCAGACGAGCTGGAGGTAATCAAGAGCCGCGTTATGCCTCTTCTTGAGGGAGAGTGCGGCAAGAACGGCGTTCAGATGGTATTTTTCCTTCTTACCAATATTAAGGAGTCATCCTCTGAAATGCTATATGCTGGAGAAGGTGCAAGAGAGCTTATCGAAGACGCTTTCCCTGGTTCGGAGGAGACAGAAGGTGGCTTTGTTCTTGAGGGTGTTCTTTCAAGAAAAAAACAGCTTCTTCCAGCGTTCATCAGCGCTTCCGCAAAAGTGTAGCTTTGTGCGGATGTGCAAAAAAATACATATTTTTGCATAAATACAACAAATTTGTTGCATATGGACAAGTAATAAAGTATAATTATGAAATGTAATACAGCAACTAATAAGGAGTATTTGGATAATGAAAAACATTTTTACAGATGAAAGAACTGTCAAGCAGGCAACTCTTTCCAAGGCAGCAATTTCCTTCGCAGGACTTGTTGCAATCATGTCAGTCGGCATTATCATTTTTAAGGTTGATCCACACATTCCAATGTTCGTCGGAGTAATTGTTGCAGCTATTGTAACAATGTCAATGGGATACAAGTGGGGCGATATTGAGAGAATGATGGTAGATGGTATCAGTAAGGCAATGCAGTCTATTCTCATTCTTGCAATAGTAGGAATGATGGTAGGTGTATGGCTTATCTGCGGAACCATTCCTACAATGATTTATTTCGGACTTAAGCTTCTCTCGCCAAAGTTCTTCCTGGTTGCAGCAGTTCTTATCTGCTCAATTACAGCACTTGCTACAGGAACTTCATGGGGAACAATGGGAACAATGGGTCTTGCTCTTATCGGTATCGGACAGGGCCTTGGAATGCCTATCGGTCCTACTGCAGGAGCAATTCTCGCCGGTGCATATTTCGGAGATAAGATGTCACCTCTTTCAGACACAACTAATCTTGCACCAGCTATGGCCGGAACAGATGTATTCTCACATGTTAAATACATGCTCCAGTCAACTACAATTGCTTATGTGATTTCTCTCGTTTTCTTTGGAGTATATGGTTTTATGCATGCTTCAAGCAATGCAATAGATACATCACAGGCAGTTGTTCTGATGGAGGGAATCAAGGAGATATTCAACGTTAATGTATTCCTCCTTCTGCCACCTGTTATTGTAATTATGGCAATGGCATTTAAGATTCCTGCTATTCCTGGTATTACAATGGGACTCATTGCAGGAGCTATCCTTGCACCAATCTGCCAGCATGGAGCTAACCTTGGTGGAATTCTTGATGTAGCTCTCAATGGTTTCGTATGTGAGTCAAATGTAGATGCTCTTAATGATCTGCTTACAAATGGTGGACTTATGAATATGGCATCTTCAATTCTGATGACAATTATCGCTATGATGTTCGGCGGAATTATGGAAGGAAGCGGACAGCTTGCAGTTATTATTGATGCAATCACAAAGCGTATTAAGAGCGATGCAGGCCTTATTGGAGCAACAGAGGTAACATGTGTTCTTTCAAATACTGTAATGCCTGAGCAGTACATTTCAATTCTCGTTCCAGGAAGAATGTATGCTCCTGCATACAGAAAGGCTGGAATTCATCCAAAGTCACTGTCAAATGCTCTTGAGTCAGCAGGTACAGTAACATCATGTCTGATTCCATGGAATACATGTGGAATGTTCATCGCTACAACTCTTGGCGTAAGCACAGCAGTATACGCACCATGGGCTGTATTCAACTACATGATGCCAATCGTTTGCTTCGTAATGGCTCTTATGGGAAGAACTGTTACAAAGATGACTCCAGAGGAGCAGGCAAAGGCAGACAATGGTGAGCTTGTATAATAACTGCCGGAGATAGATACTGATGACAAATAACAAAAGCAAGAGGGTTCTGATTACGGATGGCTCAAGTCCTGTTGGATCAGAGGCGGTAAGGCATTTCGTTGCTCGCGGAGCTACGGTTGTGTTCCTGTATAACAGTGAGCAGAATCAGGCTTTTGAGCTTAGCCGTGAGACGGGAGCTCTTGCAGTAAGGTGTAATGCTGGTTCTATGGAATCTGTTCGAAATGCGATGGGTGTGATTAGAGAATACCTTGAGGGGGAGGTAGATGTACTGATCAACAATGCAGATATCGAAGAGACCAGAATAAATAGTATGTACTACTGCACAAAGCCTGTTCTTCATCTTATGATTAAACAGGGCAGTGGAAGCATAATAAATGTATGTTCATGCTCCGGTAATGGTGGGCTTGCAGAGAAGATAAGACACTCTTCTGCCAGAGCTGGTGCTGAAGAGCTGACCATTTCTCTAGCGAGAGAGATGGCAGCCAAAGGAATCAGGATTAACTGCATTGTTTCTAATGATAAGTATTGCAGCCCTGACAGTGTTGTAAATTTAATTGAGTTTCTTGCATCATCAAAAGCCAGGTATATCAGTGGTCAGAGTATTGATATCAATGGCGGATTTGAGTTGTAGGATGAAGGGGTACGAAATGATTTATAACGATAGTTTCAAAATAAGAACCATCGAAGCGAGCAGTAGAAATACTGCTCGCCCATCTGTAATTGTGGACATTCTTAACGAGACTGCCGGAGGACATCTCGACGCATTGGGAATAAATGATGTTGAGATGCATGAGGTGGACAAAAAAGCTTTTATCATAAGCAGAATGACAATGGAGATCTACGATAAGATTCCAGCAGGGTCACCGGTCGATGTTAATACGTGGTATTCCATAGGCAAGGCTGCAAATTTCCCGCGTAATTACCAGATGGTTCTTGATGATAAGATTGTAGCAAGAGGATTCTCTAACTGGGCGCTTATTGATACTGATAACAAGAAGCTTATCAGATACAAGGATTATGACGATCTTTCGGATGAACTTGCTGAAGAGAAGATATCCATAGGTATTCCGGATAGATTTCGCATTCCTGCAGAAGCTGAATTTACCCAGGCTGCAGCTGTAACAGTTGCCCTGTGGCAGACAGATATCAACAATCACATGAATAATGTCCGTTATATCGATCCAATGTGGAGTGCGCTTCCTGATATTGCCGAAAGAGATGTGAAGGCTGTATCGATTCACTATATGCACGAGGCAGTTGTTGGCGACACTCTTAAAGTAATGGTCAGTCAGCCTTTTCCTTTTGATCTGGATACGGCTTGTGACGAGGGCACCATTTCCAACCACTACAGCGCTGAGACAGACCAGATTGTCTATGTAAGAATGGAAACAGATGACGAAATCAAGGTTCAGGCTATGTGGATTCTAACTAAATAAGATACTACATATATACGATATATATGAGAAAACCAAGACATAACCACAACATGTTGTGGTTATGTCTTTTTTTATGCCTCCAGGAGCATATAAAAGCCCGGAAAAACACATGAAGTGGGGGATTTATTCATAAATTGCCCTATTTTATTTGAAAAATGTAGCGATGTGGGGTAAAATGGGGATACAACAACAGTTAGATAGGGGTAGTGCCCTCTTTTATGGAAAACAGGCTCAACTGGAGAGCAGAAAGAGACCGGATTAATGTTCACAGGTACATATCAAAACTCAATAGACAGCAAGAATAGAATGATTATTCCTGCCAAGTACCGTGATCAGCTTGGCGGTCACTGCATGCTTACCAGAGGCTTTGACCGCTGTCTGTACATCTATTCAATGGAGGATTGGGACATTCTCGTTGATAAGATAAAGCAGCTCAAGCAGTCTGACAGAGATGTAAGAAAGTTCATCAGAGAGTTCTTCTCAAACACTGAAGAATGTCATCTGGATGCACAGGGAAGAATTCTTCTTCCTCAGCATTTAAGAGATTATGCCGGAATCACAAAGGATCTTGTTACAAAGGGCGCTATGGATAAGATAGAAATCTGGAGTGCTGAAGTTCTTGAGAATCCGGAAGGCGAGAACATGATGGACAATGATGAATTTGTAGCAAAGCTCGACATGTACGATCTGTAAGGAAGGGAAAGCGATGGAATTCAAACATGTACCTGTTCTTTACAACGAATGCATGGAAGCTCTTAATATAAGGCCTGATGGAACATATGTAGATGGAACTGTAGGCGGAGGCGGTCACTCTTCAGGCATTTGCGAGAGGCTGTCTGAAGCTGGACGGCTCATTGCTGTCGACAGAGATACTGCAGCACTTGATGCAGCAGGCAAAAGGCTTGAACCGTATAAGTGCAGGAAGGATTTTGTTCACACCAACTACAGTGATGTAGGAACAATAGCCGAGGTTGCAGGAGGAAAAGTATCAGGAATTCTTCTTGATCTGGGAGTATCTTCATTCCAGCTTGATAATGCTGAGAGAGGCTTCTCTTATATGCATGATGCGCCAATGGATATGCGAATGAACGAGGATGATACTTTCACTGCGTATGAGGTTGTAAACAACTACTCAGCAGATGAGCTTACAAGAATTATCCGTGAATACGGAGAGGAAAAGTGGGCATCAAGAATAGCCGCTTTTATCGAGAAAGCAAGACAGGACAAGCCGATTGAAACAACAGGCGAGCTTGTTGAAATAATTAAAGCAGCCATTCCTGCTTCAGCAAGAAGGAATGGTCCACATCCTGCGAAGAGAACCTTCCAGGCAATACGAATAGAAGTAAATGCTGAGCTTGAACACCTGAGACGTGCAGTAAGTGAACTGCCCGATCTGCTGGAAGCAGGTGGAAGGCTGGCAATAATCACATTCCACTCACTTGAGGACAGAATTGTTAAAAACGAATTCGACAGAAGGCTTAATCCCTGCACATGTCCAAAGGAATTTCCGGTATGTGTATGCGGAAAGGTAACAGACATTAAGAAAATCAGCCGCAAGCCTATAGCTCCAAGTGAAGAGGAACTTGAAATAAACCCTAGAGCAAGAAGTGCAAAGCTCAGGGTTATAGAGAAAATCAAATAGAATTCAGATTGAATCTCAGGAGGATGCAAATGTCAAACGTTGCGAGCACAATCAGAAGCAGCAGAGTAAATATGGGAACAGCTCTTGGCAGGACAAAGACAAAGGCCAAGGCAGGATCTTCAGCTAAGCAGTACAGATTAGCTCTTATTAGTGCTATAATAGTATTCGGACTGGTTGTGTTTATGGTGGCTTCATCAGCGTATTGTGCGAAGCTCCAGACATCAAACAACAACCTGGAGAGCAATATTACACATCTTGAAGCAGATATAGATTCGCTGAATGAACAGATTGCCAATCAGACAAAGATTGAGAACATAGCATCAGTTGCAGTCAATCAGCTTCATATGGTATATCCGACCTCGGACAACTGCATCAACATTGATAGCACAGAAGCTGAGGGTAACGGCAGTCTGGCGGCAGTAATCAAAGATGAAGCGTACAATTAGTCAATAGTTAGAAGTTTGCAATGCCACTGACCTCTATGGATTGGTGGCTTTTTTATAGGGTTAAAGAGAAATGTCCAGAAGCAGAGACGATTACAGAGACGATGGAAGATTAATAGATGCGGTGTTTGATACCAGCACACCAAAGAATTATGCAGTAAGCCGAATGAACAAAGGCAGACTTGCGATAGGATTCTTTGTTGTGCTTGTTCTTTTTGTTGCTCTTGTAGGCAGACTTGCATACTGGCAGATTGTCAAAGCTGAAGAACTTAAAGAACGTGCAACAGATATTCAGACTCTTGATACAAACATTTCTTCAAAAAGAGGAACTATCTACGATGCAAATGGCAACGTCCTTGCTGAGACAGTAACTAAATACGAACTATGCGTTTACAACGCATATTTTTACAAGTCGGATGATATAAGTTCAAGCACAAAGAAAAAGAATCTGAAAGACCTTGCGAAAATCACCGGCAAGTCGGAGGAAGACCTCAAGTCCCTTCTGACAAAGAGCAAGGACCCTCTTGTTCTTGTTGCCTCTGGGCTGACAAGAGAGCAGGTCGAAAAAGCTGAGAAGAAGTGGAGCGGAATTATTGAGGTAAGAACAAAGGTGACGAGGTCTTATCCTAATGGAGCTTTTGCAGCTCAGCTTCTTGGAAGTGTTAAAGATACCGGCGAGGGACGAAGCGGTCTTGAGCAGGAGTATAATTCAACACTTGCAGGTTCCAAGGGAAGAATCGTTTATAAGACAGACGGCAAGGGCAATACAATTTCCAGTGGAGACAAGGAATATTACAGCGCGGAGAATGGCTGCAATATTAATACGACAATAGATTCAGTAATCCAGCATTATGTTGAAGATGCGCTCGTTAAAGGCATGGAACGAACAGGAGCATCAAGAATCACCTGTCTCGTAATGAACCCTAAGACAGGTGACATTCTGGCAATGGCGCAGCTTCCAGAATTTGATCCAAACAATGCAACAGTGCCAATCGGAGAGAAGGCTCTTGCAGAATACAATAAACTGAGCGTTGCTGATAAGAATGAATATCTAAATAACCTGTGGAAGATTGAGCAGGTAACAAGCATGTATGAGCCTGGTTCAACCTTTAAACTGGTGGCTTCATCGGCAGCGATTGAGCTTGGTACTGCCAACGATTCATCTCGTTATTACTGCAATGGCACAATAAATGTTGATGGACTTAAGCTCCACTGTACAGGTGTTCACGGAACACAGGATATTAAGGAGGCCGTTGGTAATTCATGCAATCCTGCACTTGCCAAGGTTGCTCTAACAATGGGCTCGCAGAACTATTATCAGTATATTAAACTCTATGGCTTTATGGATAAGACTCATGTAGATCTTCCGAATGAAGCCGGATCTATTGTGAAGCCAAGAGATAATCTTACTAATGTAGACCTGGCTACCATGGGATATGGTCAGGGTATCGCGGTAACTCCGATACAGCTTCTGTGCGCTGTAAATGCCATGGGTAATGACGGCGTTCTCATGCAGCCTAAGGTAGTCAAATCAATTACCGATGAGAGCGGCAAGACTGTTGAAAGCGTAGATGATATTGCTGTAAGACAGGTTATAACTAAAGAGACTGCTGATAAGATGCGTGAGATTATGGAATATTATGTATCCAGTGCCGGCGGAACAAAAGCATATGTTCCAGGATTCCGAGTAGGTGGTAAGACGGGTACTGCCAACATTGCAACAGGTGGCGGATACTCATCTTCAACAGATACATCTTTCGTAGCAATGGCTCCAATGGATGATCCTGTTATATCAATGCTTGTAATTGTTCATAAGCCAACTAAGATGTCCTACGGTAATAATACTGCAGGACCAATCGTAAAGGAGATTATGGAGAAATCTCTTACTTATCTTGGCGTCGAGAGAGAGTATACAGATTCAGAGGCAGCCGCTGCAGCAAAGAATCAGGTAGCCGTGCCAAATGTAACAGGTATGGATAGTGCAAAAGCGATTGCGGCACTGAAGAGCAAGGGCTTAAAGTACACTGTGATGCCTGAGAATAAGAGCGACAAATCATTTGTTGTACAGGACCAGTATCCAAAGGCGGGAAGCAAAACCACCAAAGGAAGTACAGTATATATTTACAGTGAATAGGAGATTACAATGAGACATATTACTCTTGACTATATAGTGGAAGGAACTAAGGGAACGCTATATGCAACAGACAGGAACGGTCGCATAGATGATGTTACAGGTGCAGCAATTGATTCAAGAGCTGCAGGAGAAGGAAGTCTTTTCTTCTGTATTATAGGAGCAAGAAGAGATGCTCATGATTTTCTTCCAGATGTAAGAGAACAGGGTTGTCACAATGTTGTTGTATCTGACAGAGCGTGGGCTGACAAAATGAAAGCTCTTGGTGACATGAATGTTATCCTTGTTGAAGATACAACAATGGCTCTCGTTAATCTCGGTACAAAATATATGGATGACTGGGAAGGCCTTACAAGAGTGGCAATCACAGGAAGTGTCGGTAAGACAAGCACAAAGGAATTCATGTACAGTGTGCTTTCAAGCAGATATAAGACAGGTAAGAATGACGGAAATTTCAACAGTGAGTTCGGAATTCCGCTTACATGCTTCAAATTCGCTGAGGATATTGAGTTTGCAATAAATGAGATCGGCCTTGGTTATGGTCTTGATATGAAATATCTTGTGAACATTGTCAAGCCTGATGCAGCTATTATCACAAATGTTGGAACTTCACATCTTGAAGTGTACGGCAGCAGAGAGAAACTCAGAGATGCTAAACTTAGAATTACAACTGCGCTTAAGAAGGGTGGTACGCTTGTTGTCAATTCAGATTGCGATATGCTTAAGCCAGATCAGGTCAGAGCCAATGCCTGTGGCGAATTCAATCTCATTACGGTAGGAAGCAATGATGAGGCGGATTACAGAATCAGTGAGATTTGCGATAATGGCATAGATGGTGTACAATGCAAACTGGAAATTAATGGCCACAAGAACAGCTATAAGCTGGTTCTTCCTGTTATTGGCGCACATAATCTTTATAATGCAGCCCTGACCCTTGCCGTGTCAGGCGTTTATGGTGTAGAGACAGAAGATGCTATCGCCGCACTTGCAAATACTGAGTCAAATGATAACAGACTAGATGTAAGAAGAGGCAGCATGTACACCGTAATTAACGACTGCTATAACGCCAGCCCTGAGTCTATGAAGGCGGGAATTGACATTGTTATGCACAGCAATGCAAAGAGGAGAGGCGTTATTCTTGGTGATATGTTTGAGCTTGGAGACAATTCAAGAGAACTTCATGCAAGCGTAGGCACCTATGCGGCTGTAAATGGTATTGATTATGTAGTGACAATAGGAGAGAATTCTCTTGCTATTGCTGAAGCGGCACTTGAGGCAAGACCTGAGATGCTGGTTGTAAGCTATGCAACAAGAGATGAAGCTGTCGATAATATCGAGAGCATTATGGAACCGGGAGACGTTGTGCTTGTTAAGGCTTCAAGAGCAATGGCCCTTGAAGTTCTATCAGATGCGATTTCACACTAATAATAATTAAGAGGCATAAACAATGACATTAACTAGAGCAATAATCGATTTACTAATTGCATTTGCAGTAAGCTGTGCCGGAACAGCAGTGCTGATTCCTGTTCTCAAGAAAAAGCAGTTCGGTCAGTACATCAGAGAAGACGGTCCTCAGGCACATCTTTCTAAACAGGGTACTCCTACAATGGGTGGGGCGGCGTTTGTTACGGCAATTGCAGTTGCAATTCTTGCAAGTGGTGACTTCAATATTTCAAAGGTTGTAGTTCTGCTTACAATGTTTGCCTATGGAATAATCGGTTTTATCGATGATTATAACAAGATCGCAAAGAAGGAGAATGAGGGACTGACACCTAAGCAGAAGATTGTTCTTCAGGTTCTTTTTGGACTTGCTCTTGCAATATATATGGCTTATGCAGAAGGAACAGATGTATTCATTCCTTTCTTCAAGGTAAATATTCACTTTGGAATCCTTTATATTCCATTCATAATCTTTGTAGAGGTTGCTATGGCAAACGCTGTTAATCTTACGGATGGACTTGACGGTCTTGCATCAAGTACAACTGTAATTGTTGCACTTCTCTTTGCAATTCTGGGATGGGAGTCCTTTACAAATGGCGATACAACAATGACAGCGTCTTCAGTAGCTGTTGTTGGTGCGCTGCTTGGATTCCTTGTATTTAATAAGTATCCTGCAAAGATTTTTATGGGAGATACAGGTTCGATGGCTCTTGGCGGCGTGCTTTCTGCAATTGCAATTGTTGGACATCTTGAATTCCTGCTTCCGATTGCAGGTCTCATATATGTGTGTGAGGCACTGTCGGTAATTATTCAGGTGTTATATTTCCGTAAGACAGGCGGAAAACGTTTCTTCAGAATGGCGCCTCTTCACCATCATTTTGAACTTGGCGGCATGAAGGAATATCACGTAGTTGTTATGTTCTGTGGATTTACACTGGTATGCAGTGCAATTGCTTATTTCGCTGCATGTTAGGAGGAAAAAATGAACAAGGTAGATGCGTATAGAGATTCAATTAAAGGTCGCAAAGTACTTGTAGTCGGCCTTGGCAAATCTGGTAAAGCTGCTGTCAGAGCGCTTAAGGCTCTTGGTGCTGTCGTTGCTGTTCAGGATTCTGCAACACCTGACAAGGTGGACCCGGAACTCCTTGAGTATCTTGTTAATGAGAATATCGAAAGATATCTTGGTGAGGTGCCTTCCCCTGTGACTGAGTTTGATTCTTTTGTACTTAGTCCTGGTGTGCCGACTTATCTTGACTGGATAATTGAAGCTAGGGAAGCTGGCGTTGAGATTATGGGTGAGCTTGAGCTTGCATACAGAATCAGCAGAGGACGCTATGTTGCAATAACAGGAACAAACGGCAAGACAACAACTACAACACTTGTAGGTGAGATTTTTAAAGAGTCGGGAAGAAAGACTTCTGTAGTAGGTAACATAGGCAATGCAGTAGTTGCAGCTGCCGTCGATTCTACAGAAGAGGACTGGATGGTAGCAGAAGTTTCGAGTTTTCAGCTTGAGACAACTTCAGAGTTCAGACCTGTCGTGTCTGCAATTCTCAATCTTACACCTGATCACCTCAACAGACATAAGACAATGGAAGCCTACGGTGCTGCAAAGGCCATGGTATATGCAAATCAGGATGAAAACGACTACCTTGTAGTCAATGCTGATGATGAAGCGAGCATGAAGCTTGCAGAAGGCTGCAAAGCGAAGCTTGTGCCTTTCAGCAGAAAAAAAGAACTTGATTTCGGTGCATATCTCTGCGATGGTACTCTTGTAATCAGAGATGAGGAAGGAGCTTCCAAAGAAATCTGCGAGGCTAGTGATCTCAGAATCATTGGAGACCACAATATAGAGAACGCACTTGCAGCTGCAGCTGTTGCGTTTTTTGCAGGAATAGATATGGCTGTTATATCAAAGGCTATCAAGGAATTCCCTGGTGTAGAGCACAGAATCGAGTACTGTGGAATTGTAAATGGCGCACAGTATTACAATGATTCAAAGGGAACTAATGTTGATGCTGCAGTTATAGCGCTTAAGGCACTTAAAGAGAATATTATTCTCATTGCAGGTGGAGATGGCAAGGCGCAGGACTTTACAGAGCTGGCGAAGGCTCTCGAAGGCAAGGTAAAAGCTCTTGTTCTCCTCGGTCGAGATGCACCTGTTATTGAGAAAAGTGCCAGAGAACAAGGCTTCAATAATATTTATACAGAAAAAGATATGGATGCGTGTGTTCGAAAGGCTATGGAACTTTCGAAGCCTGGTGACAAGGTACTTCTTTCTCCAGCGTGCGCAAGCTGGGATATGTATCCAAGCTATGAACATAGAGGAAGACACTTTAAATCGTGTGTTGAAGAACTCCTCAAATAGAAAGAAAAAATGGCAAGAATCAAAGATAAAGAGAAGAAATCATTAAAGCGTAGAGAAAAGTCTGACAAGAACAGACTTAAACTCGACAGATCAGGAGTCCGTTCTAGCGGGCTTCTTGGTAATGTAACAAGAACTTTCTCTGAGATTAATCATTCGATTCTTTTGCTTGTTATTGTTCTTTGTGTATTCGGAGTGCTTTCAGTATATAGCGCAGGCTATTACCAGACTGTAGGTCAGGGAAGTACAACTTATTATCTTAAGAGACAGCTATTCTTCATGGCAACAGGATCGCTGCTCCTTGTTTTTGGTGCGTGCTATGATTATCATAAGTGGACCAGATGGGCGCTTCCGCTCCTGGTGTTGAGTATTGTATTGCTCCTTTTTGTACTGGCCTTTGGTGCCAGTGCCAACGGTGCACAGAGGTGGATCGGTATCGGACCAGTAAGGATTACTCCTAGTGAAATATCAAAGGTTGCAATGATTATTTATACTTCTGTATTCCTTGCGGCAGATCCAAGGCGTAATCGAGGCAAATACATAATATATCTTATGGCTGTAATGGCTGTGCATTTCGTACTCGTATTTGAACAGCCGAACCTTTCGACAGCCATTGTTATAAGTGCTATTATGCTGGGAATCATGTTCATTGCAGGTCTTAGACTTATATGGATAGGAGCATTTGCAGGTCTTGGAGTAGCAGGCACATTCGCTATTCTTAATTTTGCAAAAGGCTCTCACTGGTACTCAAGACTTACAAGTTTCAGAGACCCTTTCGCCGAAATGCAGGGCTCTGGATACCAGGTATCACAATCACTTATCGCTCTTGGTAACGGAGGCCTTAAAGGCCTTGGAGTAGGTAACAGTATTACAAAGAATCTTTATCTTCCTGAACCACAGAACGATTTCATTCTTGCTGTTATTGGAGAGGAAATAGGCTTCATCGGTGTTGCGCTTCTCATGTGTGTCTATATTATTCTTTTCTATCAGTGTATTATGACAGCAGCAAAAGCGAAGGACAGGCTGGGATTTTACCTTGCAGCAGGCGTTGCTATAATGCTGGGTCTGCAGGTTGTAATTAATGTAGCGGTAGTTACATCTTCGATGCCGGCTACAGGTATTACACTTCCGTTTGTCAGTTACGGAGGAACATCAATCTGGGTATTCATGTTGTCTATGGGAATACTGCTTAATATCTCGAGAGGTCAGCGAGTGAAGAAATCAAAGAAAAGGATGGTGCAATAAATGAGAATAGTACTCACAGGCGGATGTACGGGCGGACATATTTATCCTGCTCTTGCAATCGGTGATAAGTTCAGAGAGATGCAGCCGGATGCCGAAATCATTTATATTGCTCATCCATATGGCCTTGAGACAAGTATCGTACCTAAGGCAGGTTATGATCTTAAGCTGGTAACAGCTGAATGGTTCGACAGAAGCAACCCTGTAAGACTTGCAAAGACGATTCTTCATACTGCCAGAGGTCGCAGAGAGGCATATCGCATTATGAAGGATTTCAAACCCGATGTTGTAGTAAGTACGGGAAGCTTCGTCAGTGTACCGGTTGTTCTTGCCGGTGCAAAATATGGTGCAGACATTTACATTCAGGAACAGAACGCGTTCCCTGGATTATCAAATAAACTTCTGAGCAAATATGCGAAGAAGATTTTTCTCGGCTTTGAAGCTGGAAGAGATCAGTTCAAAGAGAAGGACAAACTTGTTTACAGCGGCAATCCTGTAAGATCTGAATTTGGCGGAAGAGACAGGGCTGAAGACAGAAGAACTCTTGGAATTCCAGAGGATGATCTTGTGATTATGGCATTCGGTGGAAGCCTGGGATCACCTTGTATCAACGAGATGGGAGAGGAGATTATAAAGCGTTTCGGAGGCCGGAAGGGTGTGACATTTATCTTTGGCACAGGCCGCGGGTATTACGATACAACTATGGCGAAGCTTAAGGAGGCTGGTCTAGCAGATTATGACAATGTCAAGATGTCTGCATACATTGACGGCATGCCTAGAACACTATCTGCATCAGATATTGTAATAAGCAGATCAGGTGCTTTATCTGTCGCAGAAGTTACAATGTCCGGAAGAGCAGCTATTTTTGTCCCATCGCCTAATGTAACGGCAGACCATCAGTACTTCAATGCCAAAGCAGTCGCAGATAATGGCGGAGCATACATTGTAAGGGAAAGTGATACGTCCTGCGCAGAAGTAATGGAAAAACTTGAAGAACTAATTGAAAACAGAGATAAGCTGGCCGAAATGGGAGCCGCGAGTTTCGCTCTTGCTCCTGCTAAGGCAACAGAAATTATTTATAACGAAATAATGGAGAGTTATGGCAGATAGAGATTCTGGCAAGAATACAACTCAATATGGACTTGGCAAAGAAGACTATTATCAGATTGCTGAGATGGTTGATGCCAATATGGAGCGCCGAAAGGCAGCACGCGAGAATAAGAAAAAGAAAAAGATTCCACCTAAACCAGTATTCATTCTCCTGCTGATAATTGCGGTTATAGGACTTATTGTGTTTTCTTTTACCAACTTCTTTGTTGTGGATTCAATAGAGGTTGAAGGCAACAAATACTACAGTGATGAAGAGGTAGTAACAATGGCACATGCCGCACCTGGTCGCAACCTTATTTATCATCCGGGTAAAAGTTCAATTAAAGAGTACCTCAAACAGAATCCGTACATCGAGGACGTAAAGGTGCGTCGTAAGCTTCCATCTACTCTTGTGATAGACATTAAAGAGCGGCAGCAGCTTGGAGCCATAATATATGATGATGATTATCTCATTATCGATGGAAACGGAATTCTTCTCAGAAAAACTCAGACTGAACCAAAGATCACGATTATCAAAGGCATACGTGTAAAGAAGCTTGCTCTTGGTGAAACAGTTGTAACCGAAGATGAAAGAGTTTTCAATGATGCTCTTAATCTGCTTCAGGCTATGGAGGAGAAGGATCTTTATTTCGTAAGACTTGAAATGAGTGATATGTATATAAAGGCTTATATATATGACTATCTCGTCTGCAAGGGTACCTACGAGCAGATTGAAAACGGCATATCCAAGGGGAGACTCCACAAGATCCTTGATAATCTCTTCTCAAAAAGCATAAAGAGAGGAACAATTACTTTCAGTGATGATGGATATGCATCATTTAAACCGACAATAGAATAGGAAAACACTAAGAATTGTGGTTAAAGGGTACTATTATTGCTAAATATAGTGCCTTTTTTCGATTATTGTTGTTAAAAACCTGTTATATGTGTTACTATTACAATATATAAAAATTTTTGAGGAGGGCAAATACATGGAATTCGTTTCTGATTTCGTATCGGAGCAGGACAATGCGGCAATTATTAAGGTCGTAGGTATTGGCGGCGGCGGATGCAATGCTGTTAATAGAATGGTTGACTCTGGTCTTCAGGGTGTTTCATTTATCGCTATTAATACAGATAGACAGGCTCTTGCTAAGTGCAAGGCAGAGATTAAGATACAGATTGGTGAGAAGATTTCAGGAGGAAGAGGTGCAGGTGCCAACCCTGAGATCGGCCAGAAATCAGCAGAGGAGAGTCTCGAGGAGATTACATCATATCTTCAGGATGCTGACATGGTATTTATCACAGCTGGAATGGGCGGTGGAACAGGTACAGGCGCTGCACCTGTAATTGCAAAGGCTGCTATGGATTGTGGTGCTCTTACAGTTGCTGTTGTTACAAAGCCATTCTCTTTCGAGGGTAAGAAGCGTTGGAACAGAGCTCAGAAGGGTATTCAGTATCTCAGCAACTTCGTTGATTCACTTGTTATCATTCCTAATGACAAGCTTATCGATTCAAGCGAGAAGAACACAACAATGCTCGAGGCATTTGCTATGGCAGATGACGTACTGAGACAGGGTGTTCAGGGTATTTCAGATCTTATTTCTGAGTATGCTCTCGTTAATGTTGACTTTGCTGACGTTAAGACAATCATGGAGGGCAGAGGCATTGCTCACATGGGTGTTGGAATTGGTGAAGGCGAGAATAAGATTGAGCAGGCTGTTAAGAATGCTGTTGAGAGCCCACTTCTTGAGACTGAGATTAATGGTGCTAAGTCAATTCTCCTGTACATTGCAGGTGGATATGATATGGGAATGCTCGATGTAAGCACAATCGCTGAGAGAATCCAGGATGAGGCAGATCCAGATGCTAATATCATCTTTGGAGTTACAATCAACGAGGAGATGCAGGATAAGATTTCTGTAACTATTATTGCTACAGACTTCAATTCAGGCATGGGAGCAGTTGCACCTGTTGAACCTGTGGTAGTACAGAGACCTGGCACACCTATAACTCTTGATGGTGGTCTTGAGGCAAGAGAAATGGATCTTGCTGATCTCATTAAGGATGCAGAGAAGTCAAGCAGCTCAGTTAACTTCGATGTTCCAGATTTCCTTAGATAGTAAGCAATATGCCTTTAAGGATTGAATCTCTGGACAACAGCAGACTTAAGCTGATAAGAAAGCTCGCTGCCAAGAAGCACAGAGATGCTGAAGGCAGATTCATCATTGAGGGAATCAACCTTCTTGAAGAAGCTATCAGGAAGAATGTGCAGCTTGATTTGATAGTAATGGCGGATGATTTCCGCTACGATGAAGACAGACTCAGGCTCAGCGATATAGCTGAGCTCTGTGTAGTGAGCAGAACAATATACGAGAAACTCTGTGATGCAGACAATGGTTCAGGAATCCTTGCTGTAGCAAAGAAGAATATTTACACTGAGGAGTCAATAGAACTGTCGTGTAATGCTAATGTGCTGGTTCTTGATAGAGTTCAGGACCCGGGTAACATTGGAACAATGATAAGGACATCTGTTGCTGCAGGCTACGAGCTTGTTGTCGTGTGCAAAGGCACGGCAGACCTTTACTCACCTAAGGTGCTTAGAGCAACTGCCGGAATGGTATTTCATGTACCAGTGCTTTTCACAGATGACGCAGAGACTACTGCTGAGCTTCTCAGAAGACTCGGCAAGCGTATTTGTGTAACTGTGCCAAGAGGTGGAGTTCCATATTACGAGAGGAATCTTTCAGAGGGAATTGCACTAGTAATTGGAAATGAAGGAAACGGCATCTCGGATGAACTTATTGAACTATCTGATGAGAAGGTGACGATTCCAATGATGGGTGAGATTGAATCACTTAATGCAGCTGTTTCGGCAGCAATACTGATGTACGAAGCTGTTAGAAGATAAATTTTGACAAGAGAGGACACACTAATGGAGAAATGCAGAGCTGACGTTACTATTTGCGGTGAGAATTATGTTCTTTCCGGTGAGAAGAGCGTGGAGAAGATTAAGGAGATCGCCAAATTCGTAGATGATGAGCTCAGACGCACAAGCAAGATGCTTAATTGCAATCCTAACTACAAGTGCGCTGTACTTACTTCTCTTAATATTGCAGAGAAGTTAATGGAGAATAGCGATATGCTTCTTAAGCTCCAGACAGAGAATTATCAGCTCGATAATGATGTTAAGCACTACATCTCAATGTGGGAGAATGCAAAGAAGCAGGTTACTGACCTTAAGGAGAAGATGAGCACTGAGGTTGACAGACAGTCACAGAGCACTGAAGACTACAACAGACTTCAGGACAGACTTAAGGAGATGGAGAGCGCTTACTTCGATCTTCAGATGGAGAATGTTAATCTCAAGAACGAGCTGAGAGCTATTAAGCAGCACACAGGAGATAATGAATTCTAAGATTCTAGGTCTACTTGAATTTAATAAGATTACGAACCTGCTTGCCCAGCAGGCTGGCTCTGCGCTGACAAAAAAACGCATTAATGAGCTTAAGCCTGCTGTCAACATGCGCCAGGTATCGGATGCATTAACGGAAACTACTGAGGCGGTTTCCGTTATTATGTATAAGGGAAGTATTCCAATCGGGGAGATTGGTGATATCAGAGATCTGCTCAAGATGGCAAGAAAGGGCAGATGTCTTAGTATGCGTGAACTTCTTAAGATTAAGAGCACTCTGACTATTACAAGACAGGCTAAGACATTCCTCACTTCTGATGTCCCTGATAATCTAAAGATTATTGCCGAAATTGCAGAACTTCTTGCACCTGTACCTAAACTCGAGAAGGATATTGACAGCGCAATTCTCTCAGATGACGAGATGTCGGATAACGCATCATCTGCACTTAAGAACATCAGAAGAGAAATACGAAACAAGAACGATCAGATCAAATCGAGGATGCAGAAGATTACAAGTTCTCAGACTTCATCAAAATTCCTTCAGGATTCGATTGTTACTATAAGAAACGGCAGATATGTAATCCCTGTCAAAAGGGAATATGCAAGCATGTTCCCAGGTCTTGTTCATGACCAGTCATCGACAGGCGCCACATTATTCATTGAGCCGCAATCAATCGTTACTATGAATAACGAGCTTCGCCAGCTTGAGATGGACGAGCAGGCAGAGATTACAAGAATTCTCCAGCTTTTCTCAAGTCGTGTAGCGGAGCATCACCATGAGATTCTGAATAACCAGAATCTTCTTGCTGAACTCGACTATATTAATGCAAAAGGCAAGCTTTCCATTCTGATGGATGGTAGAGAGCCAAAGATTAATGATAAAGGAATAATCGATATCAAAAGCGGAAGACATCCGCTGCTTGATCCGGAGAAGGCAGTTCCAATTAATGTCGAACTTGGACGCGACTTCTCGACACTTCTTATCACCGGTCCTAACACAGGCGGTAAGACAGTAACACTGAAAACAATAGGACTTCTAATTATAATGGCACAAAGCGGACTTCATGTTCCTTGCTATGAACGCAGTGAACTCCCGGTGCTTAATGAAGTCTTTGCAGATATTGGAGATGAGCAGAGTATCGAGCAGAGTCTCAGTACTTTCTCATCGCATATGAAGAATATTACGGATATTTTCGCAGTAGCAGGCAGGAACACCCTTGTTCTTCTTGATGAGCTTGGTGCCGGATCAGAGCCATCTGAAGGTGCAGCACTTGGTATTGCTGAGCTTGAGAAGCTTAGAGAGATGGGAGCTCTTGTAGTGGCGACAACCCACTATACGGAACTCAAGAAATATGCGCTTTCAACACCTGGTGTTGAGAATGCTTCAATGGAGTTTAATGTTGAGACTTTATCACCTACATATAAGCTGAGACTGGGACTTCCAGGCAAGTCTAATGCTTTCGAGATTTCGAGAAAACTCGGTTTATCTGAAGCCATCATTACTCGTGCAGCTGAGCTTCTCGGTGAGAATCAGATGGATTTCGAGAATGCAGTAACAAGAGTTGAAGAGGACCGCAAGAGAGCTGAAGACATTCTTGCTGAAGCAAGAGCGAAGGAGGCTGAAGCAGCTGATATTCTTGCTAAGGCCGATAAGAAGGTGAAAGCTTCTCAGGAGAAGGCCGACAGAATTCTTGAAGAAGCTCGTGAGAAAGCCAGAGCAATGCTTCGTGATGCTCAGGGAACAGTCGATGAAGTAAGCAGTGAACTGAAGGATATCAGAAAGACTGCTCAGGATCATGGTCACACGAGTAATGCAATTGCCGCAAGCAGGCGAAAGCTTCGTTCTGCAGAGGACGATTATCAGTCCAAGGCGAAGAAGGCTAGAAGTGTTCAGACTGGAAAGGCACCTAAACCTGAAGATCTGGCTATTGGAATGCAGGTTAAGCTGACCACTATCGGTCAGACAGGAGAGGTTGAGACTCTTCCTGACAGTAGAGGCAACCTGACAGTCAGAATAGGAATGCTCAAGACTACTGCCAATATTAAGAATCTCATAATTGCCGAAAGTGCAGGTGCCGGCAATAAGGAGAAGAAGAGAAAGGCTTATGCAGGAGGCGCAAGACAGACCTTTGTAAATGATAAGGTCAGAAATGTCAAAACCGAGATAAATGTAATCGGCAGAAACCTTGATGACGCTTTATATGAAGTACAGAAATACATAGACGATGCTTATATTGCTGGTCTTCATCAGGTGAGAATTGTTCATGGTAAAGGCCAGGGCATCCTTGCATCAGGAATCAGAGATGCACTTAAGAAATATAAGCAGGTCAAGTCCTGCGCGCCGGCTGCTTACAATGAAGGCGGTGAGGGTGCCACAATTGTCATTCTTAAGGAGAAGAAATAATGTATATCATTAGTAAATGTTTCCTTGGACACAATTGTAAATACAATGGTGGTAACAATCTTGACAAAAATGTGGTAGAATTCTGTGAGAGCCATTCATACGCTCTGGTCTGTCCGGAAGTCACAGGCGGTTTGACAACCCCCAGGTTTCCATCAGAACAGAGAAGAGAAGAAGATGGCTCGTTTCGCGTGTACGATACACAGGGCACTGATGTTACTGACAATTTCGTGAACGGGGCCGATACGGAACTGGAAATTATAATAAGAGAAGCGACCAGATTTGGCGAACTTATAGAAGGAGCCGTTCTTAAAGCGAGAAGCCCATCATGTGGACACGAGGTCATTTACGACGGAACTTTCAGCAGTACCAAGGTCAAAGGCAACGGAGTGTTCGTTGAGCGACTTATAGAAGCACAGCACTGCAATAAAGAAATTTTTGCAGATAACTTCCGAATACTTTCGGAGGATGAATTATAGACATATTTAACTGGAGAGACAAAGAATGATTAATCTTAAAGAACTGATTGCGCAGACAATATATGATGAGGCTCTTGGCCTTGAGATTGCTGACATTGAGGCAATGATTGAAATCCCAGGTGATGAGAAGATGGGAGATTATGCATTTCCATGCTTCAGACTTGCGAAGGTAATGAGAAAAGCACCTCAGATGATAGCTGCAGACATTGCAGAGAGAATCGGAAGTGCAGAGATTTTTGAAAAAGTAGAACAGGTTAATGCGTATGTTAACATGTTCATCAATAAAAGTGTTTTTGAGACTGAGGTAATCCGAGAGGTTATTGCGCAGGGAGCAGAATACGGCAGAACTGATGTTGGCAATGGAAAGACAGTAATTGTTGAGTATTCATCACCTAACATTGCAAAGCCTTTCCATATTGGACACATTAGAAGTACAGTAATCGGAAATGCCATCTATAAGCTGTATGATGCAACAGGCTATAATGTTGTAAGAATCAATCACCTTGGTGATTATGGTACTCAGTTCGGTAAGATGATTGTTGCTTACAGGAAGTGGGGCAATGAAGCTGATCTTGTTAAAGAGCCAATCAAGACACTTCTCAGCTATTATACAAAGTTCCATGAGGAGGCAGAGAAGGATCCTTCTCTTGACGATGAAGCAAGGGAGACTTTTGCACGCCTTGAGGCTGGTGAGCCTGAGGAGATGCAGCTTTGGGAGAAGTTCAGAGAGTATTCACTGGCTGAGTTCAACAGAGTATATGATATGCTGGATATTTCTTTTGATTCATATGCCGGTGAGAGCTTCTTCTCTGATAAGATGCCTGCTATAGTGCAGGAGATGAGAGACAAGGAGCTTCTTGTTGAATCACAGGGTGCTCATATCGTTGATCTTGAGCCTTATGGAATGACACCTGCAGTTATTCTCAAGTCAGACGGTTCATCATTATATGCAACAAGAGATATTGCTGCAGCAATATACAGAAAGAATACATACGATTTCGAGAAGTGCATCTATGTTGTAGCTTCACAGCAGAATCTCCACTTCAAGCAGTGGAAGAAGGTTCTTGATCTTATGGGCTACAAGTGGGAAGAGGATTGCATTCATGTTCCGTTCGGACTTGTAAGTCTTGAAGAAGGAACAATGTCAACAAGAAAGGGAAGAGTAGTATTCCTCGAGGATGTTCTTAACAATGCAGTAGCAAAGACAAAAGAAATCATGCTGGAGAAGAATGCAGACACACCTGAACTTGACGAGATTGCAAAAGAAGTTGGAATAGGAGCAGTTATTTTCCAGGAGCTTTCAAACAACAGAATTAAAGACTATGTATTTTCATGGGACAAGGTTTTGAACTTTGATGGAGAGACAGGTCCATATGTACAGTATACACATGCAAGAGCATCAAGCGTTCTAAGGAATGCAACTCCAGAAGAACTTGCCAGAATTAATGAGGGAGACTTTGATGCTTCATACATTACAGGCGACAGCGCTTACAGCCTTGCTAAGCTTATTTATAGAATCCCTGAAGTTATTCAGGATGCTGCTGAGAAGTACGAGCCATCAATTCTGACTCGTCATCTTGTAGATATTGCACAGAGCTTCAACAAGTTCTATCATGATGAGCACATTCTCGTTGATAACGAGGATGAGAAGGTTGCAAAGCTTGCCCTTGTAGTTGCTGCTAAGACTGCAATTTCAAATTGTCTTGCAATTCTAGGAGTTAAATCACCAGAGAGGATGTAGGTGGACCAGATGAAAGTACTATTAACCACTATCAGGACTGACTGCGTACAGTCACAGCTCACACTTAAATATTTGTACAGCGTTCTTTCGGATGCACCAATCGAACTTTCCATGGTTGAGTATGCTGAGTCAGATGTGTTGAGCAGAATGTACACAGAGATAGCACGTGAGCAGTACAATGTAGTGTATATGCACTGTGATGAAGAGAATGAGGCAAGAATCACAGCACTTGCAGAGCTTGTTAAGAAAGCACTCCCTTCTTCAGTTGTGATGATTGGAGGAATTCATGTAACTTTCGGCACAAGAGCATTTATGATGCAGAATCCATGCATTGACTTTGTTGTACGTGGTGAGCCGGAAAGAGTCATGTTTAATTTCCTTAAAACACTCATTACTTATGAGTTCGATTTCGAAGGAATTGCAGGTCTTGCATATAGAGCTAATGACGAGATTTATATTAATCCTCTTGATATTCCGCTGCAGATGGATGATCTTCCATTCCCTTACGAGAAAGTTAGAATGGACAGTTTTGGAGAGGTATACTATGAGACTATCAGAGGAACTTCAGACAGATGTGCGTATGCACAGTTCCTTCCTGATGCAAGAGTAAGAAGCCTTTCGCTTAACAGAATCTGCACAGAACTCAGATACTTCCTTGTTAAGGAGACTGAGAGGGTAGTAATCACTGATAAGTATTTCAATTACAACACAGAGAGAGCTTATAGAATCTGGGAGTACCTCATCAACAATGATAATGGTAAGACTACTTTCGTATTCGATATCAACGGAGATGCGTTTGATGATGAGACTATCAGACTTCTTGAGAATGTAAGAGAAGGCTACTTCGAATTTAATGTTGATGTAGAGAGCACAAATGCAGAGACTCTTGCTGCAGTTGGACGTAAAGAGAATATCTATCAGCTCTTCTATAATATCAGCAAGCTTATTCAGAAGACTAAGATAAAGATCAATGTTACTGCGAAGATTGGACTTCCATACGAGACTGAGCTTCTTTTTGCAAGATCTTTCAATAAAATTTTCGGTCTTGGCGCACATACTACGAAGATTGAGCCACTTATGATGAAGAAGGGATCACTTCTCAAGGGTGATGCAGGTCGTTACGGATATCAGTACAGCAGCAGAGCTCCTTTCGAGGTCATTGCTACAGACTATATCAATGCAATCGATATGATCAGAATCAAATCAATTGCCAAAATTGTTGACTTGTACATCGGCAACGGCGGTTTTGAGCAGTCACTTCAGAGAATGATGACTGATACTGGAATGAAAGCTTATGACTTCTTTGCCAGACTTGCAGATTTCATTCGTGTCAGCGGCTATGAGAAGAAGCTTGGCAAGACTGAGCATTTATATAGAATCCTTTATGCTTTTGCAACTAATATATATGATGAGATGAATGACACTCTTAAACTTCAGATCATAATGGAAGTAATACACAGTGATCTTGAGAACAGTCTTTCTGAGGAGTCTGTAAAGAAGTTTGAGCGTAAAGGCTGGGTACTTGAAGTTTAATACGGAAGGATTTAAATGAGTAACGCACAGACTGAGCAGAAGGATAGAATTGCTGAATACCTTCAGCTTGCCAATAGGGGAATAATATTTGATGAATTATCCAAGGACTACCTCGCGAAAGCGGGGGTTCTTGATTTACTGGAGGATGTTCCTGTTCCCATTATTGTAGATGATGAGGGAATGAGCACTCTGACAATAGCCCTTGGAATGGCAAGAATTGTGGGTGGAGATAATAACTTTAAGTATGCACCTCAGTACATGGAATATATTAAGAGATGCTTCGGCGATGTGGCTCTTAAGGTGCTTCTGTCGGAAGGCGCAAAGGCTGGAACAGATGGAGATTTCGAGGCAGCATGCATGTATTTCCGTACTGCGCTTATACTTGATCCGCGTTCTGTAGATGCACTTTATCTATATGGAAGAGCGCTTAAGGATGCATATGAGTCTGAGGAGCATGATGAACAATATGTTGGATGCTTTAAGGCTGAGTCACTTCAGGTATTTGAGGTTCTGACAATGCTTCACCCTGACTTTGCAATGGGCTACTATTTCCTTGGTTACGGTTATCTTAATCTTGGCCTTTATACCAAAGCAAAGCTGACATGGGATACATTTAATGAGCTTATGGAAGGCCATGAGATGGAAGATGATAATCTTGAGCTGATTAAGGAGATTGCAGAAAGAATGAGAGCC
>JAGHUT010000031.1 GCA_018064645.1 Candidatus Crickella merdequi
CAACAGTATACCTCTGGAGGTTTTATTCTTTTGCTTGAAGCTAAAGCTTTATGAATACCCCCGGCATAGCCGGGGGATTGTTCCCCACTAAAGTGCCCATAAAAAAAGAGACTGGCCAGCCAGTCTCTTTCTTTTCTTCTTCGCAATTATCTAGCCAACTTCGCCCTGCATTGGAACGAAAGCCTTCTGTGCAACGTTGATAATTGTCATCTGCTCCACATTATCATTTGCAATCATTACGTACATGATTCCTGGAGCAACATCAATCCAGGAAACGATTGACATCTTGTCTGATGAACGCGCATATATTCCTCTGCAGCGGCCAATGTCTGCAACAGCAGCACCCTTCCATACGCTGTCTTCGAGGCCTGCAAGCTCAGCAGCCTCCTCGAGACCATCGTCAACCGAAACAGAATTGTCATCCTCTTCAACGAGAGCGGTCTCGTCTGTTGAAGCTGCACGATATGTGAAGGACTTGCCGTCAAGGGTGAAAGTCACCTGAGCAATCGTCTCCTCGCCCTCGATATAGCCATAAGTTACATCCTCTGCACCTGCAGGTGCATCCAGAGAAATACCAGTAGCCTCAACAAGGCCCTTTGCATCTGTCTCATTTACAGTAACTGTATTGCCGCTGCCGCCACATGCGCTTAAAGCAAAAGCCATTGCAAAGGCCATTGCAAGAACAGCCATTCTACATAGATATTTTTTCATTTAATATTCCTCCCGATCAATATTCATCTAATTGAATCAGTATATTATGCATTATAGCACTTTTCATTCTAGATTATATGTTGGTTTTGTATGTTATAATACGAGCTGGACAATCAAAATTACAAGGAAATGGGTGCGACTGATGTTAGATTAGAAAAACGAAAAAAACTGCCTCTAAAGGCAGTTTTCTGCAAATAATTTATTACTTCTCTACTTAGTCCGGAATCTGATTCTTCTTTCCAGAAAACAATTCCACAAGCCCCAATACACTTATTACGGCTGCCATAATTCTAACCCACATTGCAGTCTTTCGACATGCCATTTCTGCTTTTGCGCAGATTCCAATGACAGGTCCAACAACCATAAACATTATAATGCATGCAGCAATAATTGCAATCTCCATCAGCTTACGAGGTTTGCTTTCCATAAAGGCAGCTGCAATTACCATTATGATAGTCAGAATTATCAGACATGTTTCAGTCTGGCCTGAATACCAGCACTTCATGTGTGCCTGCATTCCACTACTCATATCAACAAGTCCTGAGCATACAGGCGCCCAGATTTTAACTGCGCCAAGCAAAGCAACAGACGCAACAAGTTGCAGTATTGAAATAATTTTGTTTTTCATGATATATCCTCCATCGATTACAATTTCACAAGAATACCATCCTCAAGCGAATATTTTCTTGTTGCATTTGTTGTCCACTTCTCATCATGGGTAACCATAACAACCGATGCTCCATTCCTGCAACAATCGTTAAGCAATTCAATTATTTTTCCAGCCCACACATCATCCAGGTCATTTGTAGGCTCATCTGCAAGGATAAGCATCGGATTCTTAATAAGTGCTCTAGCAACCATAGCCCTTCTCTTCTGTCCGCCGGATAACTGATGCGGAAGATAATCCGCTCTATCTGACAGCCCGAGCTTCTCAAGATACTCGTCTACAGCAGAGCAATCCTTCTTACTGTTGCTGATTTTTTCCGCAAACTCAAGATTTTCTCTGAGAGTAAGTGCCTGTATTAAATTGCTGTCCTGAAAAAGAAAACCAATCTTATCTGCCCTTAGACTTGTCTGCTCTTCATCTGTCATTTCAGCTACGTTTCTTCCATCTATGAATAGCGAACCCCCATCACTTTTAAGAAGCGTGCCTATGACATAAAGGAGAGTACTTTTTCCCATACCGGAAGGACCTTCAATTACAACAAATTCGCTTTTGCTGATTTCTAAATTAATATCTTTAAGAGGTGTTATGGTTTCTCCATTTCTAAAGTGCTTACTGATATGTTCCAGTTTACATACTGTCATCTAGTTCACCTCCCCCTGCGTTATAGCTGTCTGCGGTTCAAGGGATGCGCTCTTTATCGCTGAGTTGATAGCTGCACAGAAGCAGATTACCAGTGACAGAACAACACCAAGTACTCCGCTTAGGATTGTCATTCCTATATTCCATACAGCAGGCGGAAGCATGAACGTGGTCTGTATCATATTCATTACAGGACTGAGACAGAGGCCTGCGGCAATACTACCCGCTGCACCTCCTGCAAGGGCCATTGTGCAGGCTTCTCCTATGATGAGCATAAACACCTGCTTCTTCTGCACGCCAATTGCTCTCATCAGTCCGATTTCCTTCTTTCTGTCTTTAGCAAGTGCATTGAATCTTCCAACCAGAGCAAGGACAGCGACTGCAAGGAGAGCTAACCAGATTCCAAATATGATTTTTGATATTCCTGCCAGCTGAGTCTGCAGTGCTGCTACTGTATCTGTTGTTGAAATGCACTGGGCATCAATTCCGCTAAAAATAAAATCATGTGCAAATTTATCAGGAGTTATGCTTCCGTCCAGCTTTACCATTACTGCAGAAATAAGCGTAGATGGATCAACTCCTTCCGGTAGAACATTCAGATTTTCTGCATCCTTTGTAATCTGTCTTGCTCTATCTATTTTGAGAAATATTGTTTTGTCCAAGCCTGTTCCTGTAGGATATAATTCACCGCCTACATGAAAAGGTGTGTCCAGGACACGTGCGGTCTTTCCAACATAATCGGTAAATTCTCCACCAAGAATTATATCCTGATCTGTCAGCTCTTCATAATCCTTCTGATTCAAAAGTGATTTTACGACAAAATCAGAATTTGGATCGAAGCCGACGAGTCTCATTTCCATTCCAAAATCACAGCAGCTTCCGTCAATTGTCTGAGAGAAGAACTGTGGAGATATTTTCTCAACACCGTCAAGCTTCTCAACCTGCTTCATAACATCTATCGACATATATTCATTTTCTGGATTTGAGGTGTATAAAAGCTCATATCCGTTTGCGTTTGCTGTCGATGGAATAATAATCGCATCGGCGCCTAGTCTGTCAGCGCTTTCCGACAGCCCCTGTCTCATCGTGATAAAAACTCCAAAAAAGAGCACGAATGTGAATATTGTAATTGCTGTAATAGCAATAGTAAGAATAGACTGATTCTTTCTTCTTACTATATTCTTCCATATTAAGTCGAACATATAGTTTGTTTTCTCCGAACCTCAAATTAGACATAAGAGCCCTGAATTATTCAGGGCTCCTTTTAATCTATGCTTCTTTTGAATGATTTTTATTTTGCCTTTACTGAGAAAGTAATCTTTACAATTGTTCCGTCAGCAGGAACTACTTCATCATTACCATAGAACTCCTGTGTCTTTGTATTCTCAATTACTCCATATCCGTATGCAGCATTTGAGCAGATTCCTACAGGACAGCTCTCGATGCACAGAATACATCCTGTGTTAGCCTTGTATGCCTTCTTGATGTTTCCACCAAATCTCCAGTCAGCTACGTATGGCTTTCCATCTCCAGTCTTGATGCACTCCTCGAATGGAACACCTTCTTCATTGCCGTCCCATGATACTGTTACATCAAGCTTAGGTCCATCGATGATAGCTCCATCTGGACATGGTACTGGGAGGTTATCACCAGGCTCAAGACCAAGGCTGATCATTGCACCATAGAATTCCTTCTCGCTGCAGAGACCTCTGAAGATACACTTCTCTCCATTTGATCCTTCCTTGAATACAACGCCGTGTCTGCTGCTCTCAGTGAAGTACTTTCCGTTTACCTCAGCATAAATTGTAACTGTCTGCTTTGCTGTATCAGTTGTGATTACTGAGTAATCTTCCTCTGATCCATTTGATCCACATGCTGTGAGTGCAAAAACCATAGCAAGTGTAAGAGCAAATGCTAATACCTTCTTCATTTTGTAATCTCCTTTCAGATAAATAGTAGGTATTTATAATAAAGCTTTATGCTTTATTAACTGGATTAGTTGTTTCTATCCTCGTTCGCTATTTCAAGTTCCTCTTTGGTAAGATATCTTTTTTTGATAAACCATCCCAGAAAGAGAACAAGAGCCAGCAGGACTCCTGCTATTCCGAAATACAGAAGTCTGTTCCCGCCTGATGTAAACCCTGCTGTTCCAATGGTGTATAGAGCGACACCAGGAATCATGAACAAGAATGTAAACAACGAGTAGCGCGTTAACGACATGTCAGTTATTCCATACGCAAAATTCTGAATATTGTATGGGAACAGTGGAACAAGTCTCGTTATTGCCAGTAAAACCACATCGCTTCTCCCAACGTCGTCAAAAAGCAGTTTCTTCAGGAGGCGATTCTTCTCAACCATCGGTTTAATTGAATCCTGCAGAAAAACACGTCCAACCACAAATGCGATTATTGCACCAAGTGTTGTAGCAACAAGACACAAGAGAGTTCCCCACCAGGGACCGAACAGTATTCCCGCCAGAATTGCAAAAGTAATTCCCGGCAACGCCAGCGCCACACAAGCCACAATCGTCAGCCCAATATATATCAGGCTTGCGGCCGCCATATTTTCTTTAATCATTTCCGACAGGAATGACAGGTTTTCTGTATTGCTTAAATAGGAAGACCAGCCATATATATGATTAAGAATCGCGACAATAACTATAATTGCGCAGAATATAATGAGTTTGATGTTTTTCTTAATAGCATTCACTATTTTGCTGCCGCCTTCTTCTTATTGAGATAAAAGATAAGCAGCAGACCCGCAACAGAGATAATAAGCATAATTATGTTGAGCGTTCCAAAGCTTACAGTTGATGGAAGCATAAATGCTTCTCTGAGTCTGGATGCCGGTGTGATAGTCATCTTCTTGAAGCCGAAAGCCACAATCTGAATTACCAGGTTTACTGCAACATTTGACACTGTAAATTTCCATCCTGCTTCAACTTTTCTGATACAGCACATTACAAGTGTCGCAATAATCCAGAATGCAAGGAATACCCATCCCATATTTATTCTCATGTTAAGCCATGCATTAAGTCCAGCAATCATTGAAAGAGTCATTCCAATGAAAGCTCCGTTGTATACCTTTGAGGCAAATTTCAGCTTGTCAAATTTAGGTTTCTCATACTCAACACCAGCAGCGATCGCCTCTTCTTCCTTCTTCTTCTGATTTGAAGTATAAATTGACTTGATAATCACAACGATGATAGCAAGTGCAAAGAGACACAACAGACCTGTGAACATCAGCTTTGCACCACCTGTAAGCATTCCACCTACATATGAGTAAACGATGCAGGCAGGAAGCTGACCAAGACCTGTAGCAAGGAAGAATCCCCAGAAGTCCATTGCAGTAAGTCCTGCTGCATAAGATACAACATCGAAAGAAATAAACGGCAGAAGTCTTGCTACGAGAATACATTTCTTTCCATGCTTCTCGAAGAAATTCTCAATTGAAAGAAGCGCACCCTTGGTGCACACCTTCTCGACAAAATCTCTTCCGAGAAAACGTGCGATATAGAAACACATCGCAGCTCCTGCCATTGATGAAACAAATGACAGAATGCAGCCCTGCCACCAACCAAATAAATTGGCATTTGTAAGTGTGATAAAGAACGCTGGCAATGGCGCTGCGAGAGACTGAAAAATCATGAGCAGCGACGAAATGAGCATTGCCCACTTTCCGTACTTGCCAATAAAAGCTCGCATATCCGCGAAGTTACCTGTTTTGAACATCACAAGAACAGTATTAACCCACTCATGTACTGATGGCACACATACATACATGAGGATCAATGCGACAAAGAAAGCAATAACTGCTATTTTTTTGCCCCATTGGATCTTCTTTTCCCCCTGTTCTTCAACAGCAGTATCAATGTTTTTTTCTAATTCCTGCATACCTTTCTCCTTTTTAATTAAACTTTCCTATATATACTATCAATCGACCGCTGGACAAACAAATTGATTAATTCAGTATCAAACAGTACATATATTGAAGCAATCTATACTTCACGGCATGCAAAAGGAGCTGTTATGTCAGCTCCTCCGTAAATTGTTTATTCCATTGCCTTATGCACTTCGCTTTCTACCAAAGCTATGAAATCTTCCGACAGATATTGATTGAGTTTATGCCAGGTACTGTCATTTGTAATTGTTTTGTCTTCTCCCTGATACTGAACCCACGCCATCGCACACCAGGTCATTCCCCTAAGGCATGTGATTGTAATGAAAGCAAGTGTTCGCTCCCTGATTCCAGATGTATCAAAACGGCCGTCAACCGCTTCAATGTATTGTCTTATAAACGACTCGATAATATCACTGTCGAAGATAATATCTGTTTTCCAGAAGCTTGTTGTTGGTGCGAGGAAGTGGCCCAGATCCTGTGCCGGATCTCCGTACAGCGGCTTTTCCCAGTCAACCAGCCTTACCGTCCCATCCTCAACCAGAAAGTTTGTGGAATTGAGTTCGGTATTAATACAACACTTGTAATTGTTGGTATCCGCTCCCTCCGGAATTAGAGTACAAGCCTCATCAAGGAGCTTGCGCAGTCTGTCTTTTTTCGACTGCGTCGACAGATTCGATTCCAGATAAACCGCCAGCATTTCTTCACACTCATCTGCAATCGCTTTAAGCGAATTTGCTGGTTCAACAAGGCCATGATCCGCCGGCATTGAAACGCTGTGTATGTCTGCAAGACACTCGGCGGCCCCAGCTAGGTGCTCCTCCATCCTGTAATCTAAACTGTCGCCCGGTATATAGTCCATCACAAGCACGCCATTTCCAGGTGCTTCTTTACTGCCATCAACATAATATACCGCAGGTGTCCTTCCTGACTTGCTCAACAGGTTCAAAGCATTTGCTTCGTATTCAATCTGATTATCCAGATGCATCTGACTACCACAGTTCACTCTCAGAACAAGTTTCCTTTTGGTCAGAGGATGAACAAAAGCGTAGTTGACATTGTACTCGCCCTGAGCCAGCGGAGTGTAATCCTCAATTACCGTTTCAGGCAAACCCATAGCAACTCTGTATTTCCTGCATCTGACATACTCTTTTACTTCTTCAAATATACCCATCTTTATCTAATGTCCCTGTAAATCTCTGAAATTCTGTTAATATCAACACCCATTCTATATAATCTTCTAAGCTTCCACATTCTATATTCTGTCCTCAGAATACTCATTGTGGTCTGTCCATATCTTCTCGACGATGTAACTATTCGATTCTCTGTCCTCCCTGGTTTGATACCTTTTGCCTTGAGCCGCATGCCGAATTCATAATCCTCCATAATCGGCAACTCAGGAAACATTCCTACTTCAAAGAACAGTTCTCTGTCGATGAATATCCCCTGATCTCCAAAAGGCAGGCCTCTTTGCCACGCACGATGATTTGAAATAACCTTGTTAGTCCAGATAAATGGATGCCTTGATTCAAAGTCTATGCCAAAGCAGCCGTATTGATTTGACGACAGGCAATCACGTATTTCCTTTGTCAGATTCTCCGGGATTATGCTGTCACAGTGCAGAAACATAAGGATATCTCCGCTTGCCTTGATTGCGCCAGTATTCATCTGGTTAGCTCTTCCCTTCGCTGAGCGTATGACAGTGAACTCATTACCAATAATCATAAGCGTACTATCCGTGCTGCCTCCATCAACAAACAGGATTTCCGCATCATCTTTATACGGTCTCAACTGTTCCATCATCCTGAGAATTATCTTCTCCTCATTATAAACGGGGACAATAATTGAAACAGTCAGATTATCAAACACAAAGCCGCTGGTAAAAGTCCTGCTTTTATTCTTGCTAATTCTCATTCGCCCGCAGTATTTAAGAAGGTCCTCTCTGTCATCAATGTCAGAATATGTATCAGTCTTCTCAATACTCAAACCAGCCTCGCAAATACTTCTTACAGTATTATCAAAAACGGTGCTGTCTCCATATTTGTCAACATTGAAAGCTGTTTCACATACAGCTTTCATCCCTATCAGGTAATATCCACCATCAAAGGTTGGACCAATGACAATGTCAGTATCATCGAGCTTGTAGAATGCGTCTTCTATGGTCCTTGCCTGCAATTCAGGGATGTCTGTGCCTATCAGAACCACTTTCTGATATCCTCTGCCAAGCGCATCCGCTATGGCATTTTTCATTCGAATACCAAGTGTATCGCCTTTCTGCTCGTGATACTCGGCATTGTCACCAAAAATGCTCTTTATAATCGCTGGTTCCCCACCTGTGTGGTAAAGCATGATATCAGCAGGAACATCCTCAATTATCATTTTGTAATCCTTGAGAAAAGCTCTGTGTAGTTCTGCACACTGCTCCGGCGAGTAATATGGCATAAGCCTTGTCTTTGTTTTTCCCGGCAACGGTTCTCTGGAAAATATTATCAGTGCATTGTCGTTATTACTTTTAATCATTTTATTTAAACTTTGTAAGTACTCTGTTTACATAGGACTTCTTTGTATCTGGATTCTCGCCGGTTCCCATGACTACGGTGATAATATGATTGATCGAGTCAAATCCGTTACGTTTCAGTCGACCAGTACATGAAGCGCAGTAAGCCATTACCTCGCCATCTGCTTCATCCTTAAACTTATCTGCAAAAGCTTTGCTTATTTCAGGCTCTTTTGAAATCGCACAGCCGCCTAGTCCGCAACACTGCACGCCCTCTACAAACGAGATCTCGCCCTTGACGAATGGCCTGATTTCATCAATCCAGGCTCTTTTTTCACGGTCGGGACAAGGCACAAAGAACTTTACATCATCTTCTATGATATTTCCGAGACCCAACTCGCTGAGTTTTGTAAATATACTGGTTACTTTTATTCCAAGCCTGTCTCCGAAGTGTCCTCTGCAGTTTGGGCAGGCAAGGATTATTTCTTCAACGCCACTGTCTCTAAGTCGTTTAGCAATGTCTTCTATTATTATATCTTCGCTTTCTCTGTCACCTAACTCCGCAATTGGTTTGCCGCAGCAATCATAAATTGTTCCAATCCCGTGCTCTGCAAGAACTCTGCTTATCTCTGCATTTGTTTTTGGAAAAAGCGACGGGAAATTGCATCCTGGGAAAAAGACGCTTCCAGGTGTAACTTTACTCCAGTTCCTGAATGAATAGTTCTGCTTCTCTTTAAACACGCCTTTGTATGCTCTTTTGACTGCAGCAGGATTACTTTGCGCAAAGGCTCTCCTCAAATCAAGAATGTACCCTCTTCCGTCTATGCCGACAGGGCAAACCTCAGTACACTTGCCGCACAAAAAACAGTGGTATGCAAACTCTTTCAGCTTCTCCGTATCACCTATATCTATACCGTATTTTGATAGAAAGTCACATTTATCCTGACAAAGATGACAATGTACACATTTTTCTACCGAAATCATCATGTAGTCTCCTTTTCATTCTCCAATATTTCTTTCTCATCATAGCAATAATCATCTTAAATTAAAAACTGACTTTTTCTATATTAAAACCTATATTCCGAAAAAAATATTATAAGTGTCTCCGATGAGCAGCGGCCTCTTTACAAGCATCCCATCTGTTGCAAGAAGATTGAGCTGCTCCGCCTCGCTCATCTCCTTTATAATATGTGATATTTACGACTGGCAGTCATCTGCTTTAAATACTATTCGCTATTCGACTACTTGCTATTGTTCTGTCGACCAGTGTTTTAGTCTGTTGTTGATGCACCGATAATTACAATAATTCCCGTGCTTTTGTCGTATA
>JAGHUT010000004.1 GCA_018064645.1 Candidatus Crickella merdequi
ACGATTTTCTTGCCGAAGAGCTTGCTGACCCGGAACGACGACTTGCTATCCGTACAGCCATTGGTATTGCTGAGTTGTATAAGAAATTAGAAGAATAAAAAAGAGTCTCGCTTAGTCGAGACTCTTTTTCTGTTATTTAAATTCTTTAGCTTCTTTACCGAAGTGTAGTTCCTTAAGACCTTCTACCTCGTCGCAGATTTCCTTCAGATTGCAGCTGTGGCAATCTGTAGGCATTCCCTCAAGAATCTTTGAGAGCGTCTTTGTAATGTCCGCCACTGTACGGGCATTCTTCAGAAGTTCATCATATTTCGCATCTGCTGCTGTTACAAAAATCAGCTTGACTGCCTTGATATTCGGATTCTCTTTGTACTTTCTGATGTAGTCGCAGCCAACCTTCTCGAAGCTGATTCCTTTGCGAACAGCCTCTTTGCTGATTCTTACCTGCTCACGGAAACTGTCCGAAGATGTTCTTCCCATATATCCTTTAGGATACACGTGATACTTTACGAAATCGATATCCTGAATTGCTCTGAATACCGGCTCAGTATCGTCTTCTCCTTCACCCTGAAGAGGTGCTACCTCCACAATGGCAATTCTTGCAAACGGCGAACTCTCACCTATCTCAGAAAGGTCTCTGCCGTATACTACAATTTCGTCTTTTTCGACAAATCCGCCTGTTGTAACACAGGAGTAATTAACTGCAGGCTTTCCGTCTCCGCCGAGCTCAAAAGCTGAATCCTTCATCATAATGAGCTGATTGGAGCCTGCATCCTCCCAGGCTTTATCCTCACTGTATTCGTAACACTTAGGAGCGGAGGCTCCCAGAAGAGCCTCCGTCTTTTCGATTATACTGTTATATAAATCCATTTCTCACCTTAGAACTTAATGTCTACTGGCTTGCGATCGAAAATCTCATTAACCTTTACGTAAGCCCATCCGAGAACCTTCTGATCCAGGTTCCACATATATACAGCAAAAAGTGCTCCTGTTGTGATAGCTGCAACCTTTGTAGTTGTCTTTGCTACCTTGCATACCTTGCAATCTTTTTTCATAAGATTGATTCTCCTTTCGGTTATTGCTCTTAGGCTTATGCCTTAGCCATTCCCTTCTGACGAGCATACTCAGCTGCTCCGAGAGCTCCCATGAGCTGTGGATCTGTCTTGAGGTTGATAACCTTCAGCTTAAGAACGTGCTCGATAGCCTGCTTCAGACCGTCATTCTTAGCGCATCCGCCTGTAAGAGTGATTGAGTCTGTAGCTCCAGCCTTCTTAGCCATTACGAAGCATCTCTTAGCAACAGCCATCTGGATTCCAGCAGCGATCTCGTCCATTGGCTTGTCCTCTCCTACGAGAGTGATAACCTCTGACTCAGCGAATACTGTGCACTGTGCTGTGATAGGAATAACGTTCTTAGCATTGAGTGAGAGCTTTGAGAAATCTGACAGTGACATCTCGAATGATCTAGCCATTGCCTCGTAGAATCTTCCTGTACCAGCAGCACACTTATCGTTCATAGCGAAGTTCTTTACAGTTCCGTCTGTATCAACGCTGATACCCTTAACGTCCTGTCCACCGATATCGATGATAGCCTTTACTGAAGGGTCTGTAACGTGTACGCCCATAGCGTGGCATGAAATCTCTGAGATGTTCTCGTCAGCAAAAGGAACCTTGTTACGTCCGTATCCTGTACCGATGAGGTATGCAAGATCCTCTGATGACTTCAGACCGATCTTTCCAAGAACTTCCTCCATAGCAGCCTTAGCTGATGCCTCTGACTGAATCTTGCTTCTGATAGTTGTATCAGCTACAATCTTTCCTGCCTCGTCAAGAATAACTGCCTTTGTATATGTTGAACCAACGTCACAACCACCGTAATATTTCATTTCTATATCTCCTTTTTCAATTAAACAATTCGTTAAGCTAAATAATTACATGCATGTCTCATCATCAAACTCGAGCAGTGTAGGGTCAACTGGAGTAGCCTTCATAACTGTTGTCATGTACTCGTTAACCTTAGCTCTCATGGACTTTCTTGATACTGTTCTAGGGTCCATAAGGTCGTGCTCAATCCAGATCATGTGATAGTTCTTCTCTCTTGCCTGGTCATCAAGAATTCCCTGAAGTGTAGCCATGTTCTTGCATGCTACATTCTGGTACATGATGATGATGTCTGCTCTCCAGTCTTCAACCTGTCTCCAGAGCTCGTCTACTACATTATGATATCCACCGTTTGTGTGTCTTCTCATAACCATACGCTCGTAGAGTCTTGCCAGGTCCATAAGAGCTTCCTCTTCGCTGTCAACTGCCATTGGCTTTGTGAAGTTCAGTGACTCCATCTCAACCAGGATATCGATACCCCAGCAGTTAGCCAGCCAGTTACTGAAGTTAGCATAGTAGTGAGCTGGGCATGACCATACGATTCCTCTGTATTTCATCTTGCCTACCCAAGCCTCATCTCTATTCTCATAAGCCTTGTACATCAGCTTATTAACCTTCTCGAAAGTCTTGATTGTTCTTGGATCTGCTCCGCCATCCATCTCGTAGTTCCACTTACGGAAAAGCTCGTAGCAAGGTCCGATAATCTGTGGGTAATCCGTCTTGTTAACATCCCACTTCTCGAGCTCATACTTTGTCTCTGCGTTGAATCTCTTCATCTGTGTGAAGTATGCATCCCAGTTCCACTTAGCACCTGTGTGCTCCTCTACGAACTTGATGCATCCCTTGATGTCCTCAACAGCGTCTGCTGTTGTCTCCTCATATTCGTATCTTACAGGGAATGTAAGGTGGTATACAGGGAGGTCTGGGAATCTTCTTGACATGTATGAACTTGCCATTACTGAACCATCGCAAGGCATTGAACTTGAAATGAAGCAGCTTCCCATGTGTGGAAGAGCATCGATTACAAGTGCACCGCACTCTGATGAAGGTACCGGACAAGTATCTGCAGGAAGACCGAAGCTCTCTACTGCATCGATATAAGGTACACATGTCAGCTGGTCAATCTCTGAAACGAGGAATACTGGCATCAGCTGATAAGGAATTCCAAGAAGATCTGGGAATCCTGCCATAATCTGGCCCATTGTCATCTCATCGAAGAGAACAACCTTCTTGTTGAGCTCTGCTGAGTTACCGTTCTTGGCATCACCCTTTGCAAGGAATACCAGATTCTCAGCTACATAACGGAAAATGTCGTAAATCATCAGATGTGACATCTGAAGAGCTCTGCCCCTCTGTCCAAGAGTATTCTTATCCATAAAGCCTACACAGCACATGTATGACATCATCCAGCGATACCAGAGTGCTGAGTTAAGAGCTGGAACGAGATCCTTTGAGAATGTCATAAGGAGCATTCCCCACATACGAAGCCACTCATAGAAGTCATATGCAGTGTCCTTAGCACCCTTCCACTCTCTTCTTACAGTAGCCATGCTGCCCTGTCTGTAGAGAATTCCAAGATGCTTTTCTCCGTTGAGGAAAAGGTCTTTTCTCTCTTCAGGAGTCATGTTCTTGATAGCTTCAAACTCGTACTTTACTCTGTCGAGACCTGCCTTTGCATTCTTCTTCTGTGCGTCGAAGAAGGCTGCCCAGTCTGCCTCTTTAATCATTTCCATTGAAATCTGGCCAACTTCCATCAGATTCTTCTTCTGGTCTGCCCAGATCATATTGTCCTTTGCCTTGAAGAACGCAGGATTAGGAAACTTCTTTGTCTTATTTTTCTTAAATCTACCTGTCATTACTTGTTTCCTCCCTTCTGAATCTTCTTGATCTCAAGAGACTCTACAAAGGCCTGGAATCTTGTTCTCAGCTGTCCTGAACCCTTAGCATTGTAAGGTCTGTCGATTGACAGAACCGGCCAGCCAACTTCCTCGGACATGATGTGAGTTACAAGAGCTCTCTCAAATCCCCAGAAGTCACAGAACTTCATCTGCTCGTAGATGATACCGTCAGCCTTATACTCTCTTGCGAGACGGTCTGCAGTATCTCTTCTCTGCTGAACCTTGTCATCAGAGATGTATCTAGCACACTCAGATACCATCATATAATGACGGCATACCTGCTCAAGAGCCGGCTCCTCGTCGTTAAGCTCGATAATCTCTCTGCCTGGTGTTGAACCGAAGCAGTAACGGTCTGATACAACGCGAGCTCCTGCCTCTTCAATCATCTTTGTAAACTCAGGATCGTCAATCTCAGAACCTACAATAGCAACTCTTGCTCTGAATGCAGGCTTTGGATCCTTCTTTCTCTTCTTGAGTTCATCAAGGGTCTCTCTCAGATAAGGCAGGATTAAGTACTTAGGACAAGTATATGATACGAGGTTAATGATGTGGAACTCATATCCAGTGATAACAGGATTATCGTCTTTTCTCATCTCGCCGATTTCGCTGATAATTCTGCATACTTCGTTGTGCTCTTCAACTGACTTTCTGATAGCAGCGTCGGAAATATCAATTCCGTACTTCTCTGCCATTACATCAAGCAGTCTGATCTGCATCTGCTTTACGTAACTTCTAACTGAGAAATCCTCAACCTTATATGGCATATCACAGTGTGTTACGAAGAAGTTAGGCTTCTCGTTCATATTGAGGAGTTCAACGTGCTCATAGAAACGGTTCATCATTGAGCAAGCATCGACTCCAGCAATTCCGTCAAGGAAGTTGTATCCGCCCTCAATACCTCTCTCTGTCAGTGAACGTGCATACTCGCAGGTATAGTTCGACATGTAGTAAGTTGCAATATCGATTGATCCTGTTCTTGGTGCGCGAAGTCTAACAGAGAAGCAGTTGTCAAGATTGAGAAGAACTTCAGGAATGTGGAAGCAAGTGTAGCCCATAGCAAGCTTGCCTTCAGCTTTTGCTTTCTCTACGAGCTCATTGTCTGCATTCTCAAGAAGGCTCTCGAAATAGATAAGGTGCTTCAGATCTTTCAACTCTATTACCTCCTCTTTTCTGTAAAATGTTTAACTTCTTAGATTAATTCTAATTTGCTCAGGGCCTCTCTTGCACCCTTGATAACAGGTGCGTCCTCAGGCAGATCAAATATGCTCAGGCCCTTGATGTCGTTGTCTGCATGATCGCTGTCATTTGGTATATATGCCAGGATGTCTGCAGTCTCAACATTGATGTATTTGATTGCCTCTTCGTTGCCTACTCTGTTAATTATGGCACCACATTTGTCGTACATTACCAGCTCGTCCGCAACGCGCTTGATAGTGTCGATTACCTTAGTGCCCTTTCTGCTTGGGTCAGTAACCAGGAACAGATGAGTTACCTTTTCCATTACTCTTCTGTTAATCTGCTCGATTCCGGCCTCACCATCAATTACTACATAGTCGAAGTCGTTGGCAAGCAGACTGATTACCTCCTTGAGATAGGCATTTACTTTGCAGTAGCAGCCGGCACTTTCCGGTCTGCCGATTGCAAGGAAAGAAAACTTGTTCTCTTCAATCATAGTATCAAAAATCCGGAACCTTGCCTCTCCGAGGATCTCAATTGCCTCTTTAGGTGCTCCCGTTTCAACACTATTTACGATTTGCTTGCGAATGTCGTCCAGAGTCTGTGTAGGCTCCACTCCAAGAGCCGTGCTGAGACCAATCGCCGGATCTGCATCGATGGCGAGAATCTTTGCATCTGGATAGGTCTCTGTAAGCAGTCTGACAAACGCCGAGGAGATCGAAGTCTTTCCTACGCCGCCCTTACCGGCGACAGCTAGAATTTTGGTTTCTCCCATTGTATCGCCCCTTGTCCTGCGGGCTTTCGCGCCGCTCATTCTTGACTTAATTTTACAAAAATAGCCCCAAGTAACGCAACGCAATTTTAGGACATTTCTTAATTATTTTGTCCTTCTTGCAAAAGAAAACCGCAGACTGTCAAAGTCTGCGGCTCAAGTGTATATATGTTGTGTTTCTTTCTTTCGAAAGGTCAATTTGTATCGCTTATTATTCCTCTATCTGACCATTCTCAAGGCGTGCGAAATAGTCTTTAGTCTCCTTTGCAACAACTCCGCTGAGGAAGATAAGTGCAATCATATTAGGAATAGCCATGAGACCATTTACGATGTCTGCAATAGTCCATACTGCCGCAAGAGTCAGGAATGGTCCGATAAGAACAGCAATGATATATCCCCATCTGTATGTAGCAAGAATACCTTTCTTGTATCCTACCAGATACTCAAGACATCTCTCTGAATAGTAGTCCCAGCCAAGGATAGTAGTAAATGCAAAGAACGCAAGGCATACTGCAAGAACCACAGCTCCAACCTGGTTAGGCCAAGGAAGACCTACAGAGAAAGCATTTGCTGTGATTGACGCTCCTTCAAGACCCTCTACGCCAAGAGATCCTGTTACGAGAATTGAAAGACCTGTCATTGTACATACAACGATAGTATCGATAAATGTACCTGTCATTGTAACGAGACCCTGTCTTACAGGCTCGTTAGTCTGTGCAGCAGCCGCTGCGATAGGTGCAGATCCGAGACCAGCCTCGTTGGAGAAAACTCCTCTAGCAACACCCTTCTGCATTGCAATGAACATAGCGCCAAGAACTCCGCCGCCAACAGCATCAAGTCCGAATGCGCCTCTTACTACAGCAACTACTGCTGCAGGAATCTTTGTGCAGTTGAGAACGAGAATTGCTACTGCAACAACAACGTATACAACAATCATAAATGGAACGATAATCTCTGCCACTCTTGAGATTCTCTTGATTCCTCCGATTACTACAAGGGCTACGAGTGTTGATACAACAACTGCTGTAATTGTAACTGCCCATGTGTAACTGTTGCCGCCGATTGTAAGTGCGATGTGCTTGTGGTTAGGATCTGCTACATTCTGGATTGCATTTGCAATTCCGTTAACCTGTGTAATAGTTCCGATTCCCATAATACCAACAAGGAGGCCGAATATAGCGAAGAGCTTTGCAAGCCACTTCCAGCCAGGGCCCATTCCTCTTTCAATATAGTAGAATGGTCCTCCAAGTGCGTGTCCGTTGTCATCTACAACTCTGTATTTAATTGCGAGAAGTCCCTCAGAGTATTTTGTTGCCATTCCTACACAGGCCGCAACAAGCATCCAGAAGAGTGCTCCTGCACCACCAACTGTCATGGCAGTGGCAACACCTACAATGTTACCAGTACCTACAGTTGCCGAAAGGGCTGTACAGAGAGCTGCGAAGCTTGTAACCTCGCCGGCTCCATTAGCCTCATTCTTCCACATGTACTTGAGAGCAAGGCCCAGTTTCCTGAACTGCAGACCCTTAAGTCTGATTGTCAGAAGCAGGCCACCACCCACAATAAGACATAACATAGGTATGCCCCAGGCGAAATCATCCAATACCGTCAGAAAGTCCATAAAAGTCATTTTGTTTATTCTCCCTCTTAAAAAATGTGAATAATAAAAAGCCGAGTTGCCTCGACTTCCAGAGAGATATTGCATAAGCTTTGTTAACCCATGCTCTGTCCCTTTGCCTGAGATATCGTCTACAGACTGCTTATACATCTGCGACTTAAACCTTCGGCGCCCCTTTACAAGGGTCTCTCCAGAGAATCATAAGTTCTAGTCTTTACCCACAGCAGAGTATAGACCTAATTGTTGTGAGATACAAGTATTTTTCAAAAATTTTGTGTATAAAAAACAGAACAGCCACACTTTAGGGCTGTTCTGTGTATTTATTTATCACTCCGAAAACATTTTTGTCCTAAAAGAACTTGCAGATCAATGTTGTGTAATCTGAAGGATTCTCTATTGGGAGGCCTGCAATCATCAGCGCCTGGTTATAAAGAATCTCACAGATATCCTTAGCTCTCTGTTCGTCGTCTTTTCTTGCCTTCTCAATTGCAAGGAATGCGTCGTGGTCTACATTGAACTCGAGAATTCTCTTTGCCTTAACTCCCATCTCCGGATTGACAGCAGTGAAATACTTCTCCATCTCGAAGGTTACGCCGTCGCCACTTGACAGGCACACCGGATGAGACTTAAGCTTCGAAGAAGCTTTTACCGTATCAACCTTATCGCCAAGGGCCTCCTTGATGAACTCGAAAGTATCTGCAAAGATAACATCGATTCTTTCATCCTTCTCGTCTCCAAGATCGAAGTCTCCATCGATAACTGACATGAAAGGCTTCTCCTTGTAATTTCTGAACATATCTGAGATGAACTCGTCCATGTTGTCAGTGAAGTAGAGAATCTCGATGTTGCGGTCCTTCAGAATCTCTGTCTGAGGCATACGGTCGATGCCCTCGATGCTGTCACCGGCTGCATAGTAAATGTACTTCTGGTCATCCTTCATGCGGTCAACATACTCTGCCAGTGTAACCATTCCCTTCTGTGTTGATGAATAGAAGAGAAGGAAGTCCTGAAGAGCTTCTTTCTTAGCACCGTAATCATCAAGAGCACAGACCTTCAGCTGTCTTCCGAAGCCCTTGAAAAACTCCTCATACTTCTCTCTCTCGTTCTTCAAAAGGTCTTCCAGCTTTGCCTTGATCTTCTTCTCAAGATTGGAGGAAATAAGCTTGAGCTGTCTGTCATGCTGCAGCATCTCTCTCGAAACATTGAGGCTGAGATCCGGTGAGTCAACAACGCCTCGAACGAAGTTGAAATGCTCCGGAAGCAGGTCTTTGCAGTTTTCCATAATGAGAACGCCGGAGCTGTACAGCTGCAGACCGCCCTCGAAGTCATCTGAGTAGTACTTATTAGGAATTCTTTTTGGAATGAAGAGCATTGCGTCATAACTTACGAGACCTTCAACGGAGGCTGTAATAACACTCATTGGCGGTGTATCATCACCATACTTCTGCTGATAGAACTCGTTATACTCCTCCTCTGTTACATCGCCCTTCTTGCGCTGCCACAGTGGAACCATTGAGTTGAACACCTCATACTCGAACACTTCCTCGTACTCAGGATTCTCCGGGTCAGAGCCCTCTACAACCTGTGGATGCGGCATGAGCATCTTGATAGGGAACCGGATGTAATCTGAATACTTCCTTACGAGCTTGTAAATTGTGTACTCTCTAACGTACTTGCTGAACTCATCCTCTGTCTCACCATCCTGCTTAATGTGCATAATGATGTCTGTTCCGACAGTTTCCTTCTCTGCATCTTCAATTGTGAATCCTGTTACTCCCTCAGACTCCCACTTGTGAGCCTGTTCCTCGCCGTATTTCTTCGAGATGACTGTTACCTTGTCTGCAACCATAAAGGCTGAATAGAAGCCGACTCCGAACTGTCCGATAATGTCTACTGCCTCTGCATTATTGTCCTTGCTGTTCTCCAGATTCCTGCTGAACTCGCCGCTTCCGCTGAAAGCGATAGTACCAAGATTCTTCTCCAGCTCCTCTGCGCTCATTCCGATACCGTTATCGCTTACAGTAAGTGTGCGGTTCTCCTTGTCGAGAGTGAGAATGATCTCAAAATTATTGATATCCATTCCCGTGTCCTCTGTAAGGGCAATGTAGCGCATTTTGTCAATAGCATCCGATGCATTAGAAATAATCTCACGCAGGAAAATCTCCTTATGTGTATAGATCGAATTAATCATCATATCCAGCAAACGCTGGGATTCTGCCTGAAATTGCTTTTGCATAGCTACTCCTTTTCTTTCTCTATTTGCCTCTATTATACTCCTTTTCGCATTCTCTTTCCACTCACGGAAAAACCCCTCCGTTGCCGAAGGGGTTTCTTAAGTCAATATTAATCCTAAGTGTCTTAGATGTACTTCTTGTCGTCATCTACCATCTTATACTCTACTGACAGTGGATCTTTTCTTTCCATGTTGTCATAGTGCTTCTGAAGAAGAGGCTCTACAACATTGAAGAGAATCTTTCCGTCAAGATCAAAGTAGAAAACAACGAAAAGTCCCGCATATGCTGCAGCTGCTCCGCCGAGCACCTTTGCTGCGATCTTGCCTGCTTTTTTCATAAAGTCCTCCTTTGTTTCTACCAGCTCTCTGAATCGTCAAAGTCAAGCAGTGATGGATCGATTGGCTCCTCCTGCATTACTGTGAACATGTAATCGTTAACGATCTTACGAATCTCTGCTCTTGGAACTACTCTCTTATCAGGAAGTGCATGTGGCATCCAGATTGCGTGGATGTTACGTGCTCTGAACTCATCCTCGAAGAGTCCGTGTACGCCCTGCATTCCCTTACATGCCAGCTGGTCATACATCATAACCATATCGCAGTTGAACTTCTCCATATTATCCCAGAGTTCGAAGATGTGGTGCATTCC
>JAGHUT010000095.1 GCA_018064645.1 Candidatus Crickella merdequi
ATTATGGTATAATATCACATAATAATTCAGTTAATTATTATAGCATATGGAGATAGATAAATGAAACACAACGAAGTAAAAAACCGCAACGAAATTTCCGATGAATTCAAGTGGAATATAGAAGCAATGTATCCGGATGAATCTGATGTATATAAAGACCTTGACTCAGCTTCTGCTTATGCTCAAGAGTTTGCCGGATTAAAAGGCACAATCATGAATTCTTCTTCTTCCCTTCTGCATTCACTGAATATATATACAAATGCAAACAGATCAATGGAGAAGGCATTTATCTACGCTCATATGAAGAAGGACGAAGATAATGCTAACGCCAAATATCAGCAGATGTACAGCAAAGCTGTATCAGTTATATCCACTGCTTCTGCAATGATGTCATTCCTTGTTCCTGAACTTCTTGAAAGTGACGAAAGTGACCTTGATAAATTTCTTGCAGAAGAAGCGGGTCTTGAAGTGTATGATTTTATGCTCAGGGAGATTTTTCTTCAGAAAAAACATACACTTACTTCCGACCAGGAGTTCATTCTCGCTTCTCTCGGAGAAGTACTTGGCGGAGCGGATGATATTTTCTCAGCACTTAACGATGTAGACATGACATTCGGCACTGTAGTAAATGACAACGGAGATACTGTGCCTGTAACGCATGGAAGTTATTCACTTCTTATGGAATCGGAGAATCGTCAGGTAAGAGAAGAAACTTTTACCAGACTGTATGAGAAATATAAAGAGCATAACAACACTCTCGCTGCTGCTTATAACAACAATGTAAAGACAACTTTCATCAAAGCAGGTCTCAGAAACTACAATTCATGTCTTGATGCTGCCCTTTCTGGCAACAGAATACCTGAAGCTGTATATACTAATCTGATTGATGCTGTTCACAAGCATCTGCCTGCTATGCACAAGTATGTTGAGATCAGAAAGCGTGCCCTTGGTGTAGATGATCTGAAGATGTTTGATGTGTACAGGCCTCTTGTTAAGCCTGCAGATGTTAAATATACATTTGAGGAAGCTGTTGACATCTGCTGCAGCGCACTTGCTCCAATGGGCGAAGAATATGTAAATGTATTTCGCAAAGGAGTACTTGAAGAGAAATGGGTTGACATATATGAGAATAAGGGTAAGACATCAGGAGCTTATTCATTCGGTTCTTACGACAGCTACCCTTATATTCTTATGAATTTTGCCGGTGAACTTAGAGATGTATTCACTCTTATTCATGAAGGCGGACATTCAATGCATTCTTATTATACGAGAAAGAATCAGCCATATATCTACGGAGATCATTGTATTTTTACTGCTGAAGTTGCAAGTACTGTAAATGAGACATTGTTGATAAAATATCTTCTTGATAATTGTAAAGATAACGAGATGAAGGCTTATCTTATCAACTTCTATATTGATGAGTTTAAAGGCACTCTATTCAGGCAGACAATGTTTGCAGAATTTGAGTTGATGGCCCACAACCATGTTGAAGAAGGCAATGCACTTACTGCAGAGTATCTTAATGGAATTTATGATAAACTGAATTCGGATTACTTCGGTGATGCAATGTCACATGATCAAATGATACAATATGAGTGGTCAAGAATTCCTCATTTCTACAGGGACTTCTATGTATATCAGTATGCGACAGGATTTTCTGCTGCAAATGCAATAGCTGACAGAATCCTTACAATTGGAGAAAAAGCAAAAGATGAGTATATTGCATTTCTTTGTTCCGGCTCCTCTGACTACCCTATTGAGCTTCTCAAAATAGCCGGAGTAGATATGAGTACAGAAGAACCTGTTCTGAGAGCGCTTGAAACATTTGATAAGCTGGTTGAACAGCTTGATGGACTTATTTAAGAGGTTAATAATGGCACTTAAGGTTTATATATTTAAAAACAACAAAGAACTGACAACAAAGACATATAATCAGCTTCTTACTATTCTCAATGATAAGGGCTTTGAAGTTGTAGAAGATGAGTCGTCTTCGCCTGATTTATATGTCTGCATCGGTGGAGATGGTACGTTCTTAAGCTTTGTACATAAGCTTGATTTTCCATCGAAGCCTATTATAGGTATTAATACAGGTCATCTTGGATTTTTCCAGGAATCAATGCCTGACAACATGGCCAACATTATTGATGACTTTCTTTCAGGTGATTACAAGATACAGACACTCAAACCTGTCGAGGCAATAATTGAAACAAAAAAAGAATCTTTCATAAGAATCGGTGTTAATGAGCTTATGATACGTGGTCCCCTGTCCCATGTAACTCAGTTCTCTGTTGAAATTGAAAAAACAAAGATTGAAGATTTCTCAGGTGATGGACTTCTTATTTCAACACCGGCAGGTTCTACTGCATATAACTATTCACTTGGTGGTTCCCTTGTAGCGCCTGAGCTTGATCTTCTGCAGATAACACCTGTTGCGCCAATGAATACCAATGCTTACAGATGCTTTCATTCCAGTGTTCTTCTCCCTGGCAATGAAACTATTACAATCACAGGTATTGGCCGAATGGCTGAAGGCACAATTATTCTTTCATTCGATGGTAAGACTCATGAGTTCAAGAATGTAAAAAGAATCAGGATTAGACAATCAAAGAAGCAGCTGCAGCTCATTCGCTTCTCTGATTATGATTACTGGGATACCCTGGCAAAAAAACTTTTATAGATTAAGGATATATTTAATGGCTAAATACAACCACACCGTAACTTCAGAAGAAGTCGGCATGACAATTAACGAAATACTTAGAGCAAACTATACTTTCTCAGCAAGATTTAAAACAAAAATGAAGTTCCAGTCCCTCGTTGACTTGAACGGAGTTCCAACAAAAGGCTTCATCAAGCCTCTTGAAGGCGACCTTATCAGTATCAGATTACCTGAAGAATCAAGTGATTTTCCTGCAGAGGATATTCCAATCGCTGTCCTTTATGAGGATGACGATGTACTAATAATAAACAAGCAGCCTGGAATAATAGTTCACCCTACCAAAGGTCACCCAACAGGCACAATTGCCAACGGTATAATGAAGTACATGGCAGATACTAAACAGACTTTCAAGGTCAGATTTGCTAACAGAATAGATATGGATACATCCGGAATTGTAGTAGTTGCCAAGAATGCAAATGCGCAGAACGATGTTTCCAACCAGATGAGAGAGCAGAATGTTGTAAAGAAGTACATAGCAGTTGTACACGGCGAAGTTAACGAAGAATTTTTCACAGTCAACCTCCCTATCGGACGCCCTGGAGAAGTATCTATCCAACGAACAGTTATGTACGAAGGAGGAAAAGATGCAATTACAGATGTGAGAGTCCTCCAGAGGTACAAAGGCTATACTTTAGTCGAGTGTACCCTTCACACTGGAAGAACCCATCAGATAAGAGTTCATCTTTCTCATATTGGGCACCCTATTGCAGGTGATGCATTATACGGAGGAGAAGCGCCAGAGCTTATAGACAGACAGGCACTCCACGCATACTACCTCTCCTTCCGTCACCCAGTTACAGGTGAAACACTGGAAGTATGTGCACCTTATCCTGAAGATATTAAAGAATGCATAAGAAAAATCGAAGGCAAGTAAGCCTTCGATTTATTATTGTTACTCTTCAAAGTCGACAGGAAGAACTCCTTTTTTTCGAAATATTTCCTGATTGGCATATCTGAAGTTGTCAAATCCGCCAGTAATGAGAAGCTCGTAGAACACTCCACATCCAGCAAACCAGAATGCCATTGCTGTAACAAGAAATATATCAGATAACATATAAACAGCCATTCCTGTAAGTGTTGCTGCATTAACGCCGAATACTCCAACAATCAGCTGTGGAAGATAGCCGAGCATTAAATATGGCAGGAATGAAATATCAAGTCTGAAAAGGTTCATCTTGTTGCCAGTCATTCTAAGCTTACTCTCTGCCATGCACTGAATTGGATGCTTTGATGGATCATCGGCAAGAATAAAATATGACTGTCTGAATCCATATCGTGCTATTACACCTGGAATAATGAAGCACATTGTCCATAAAGTGCAGATAACAGTCTGAAGAAAACTGATTGCAAGTGCCTTGCCATAAACTGTAAAGCCTTCAAAAATTGAACCATATTCAGCAGTTCTGTTTCTTACTAAGGTAAGAACATATAAAGCTTTACCAAGCTGGAATACACCTTCAAATGCAAAAGCGTACATAACCATTACCATTGGGTATGCAGGCAAGGAATTCCTATCAATTCCCTTCGCAGTTATGTTAAGATAATCCCAGATGGTTGTAGGAAAATATATCGAAATTATATTAGGAATCCAGTTCACCATCATATAGAACAATATGCAGCCGATTACGAACTTGGAGAATACCGGCTTCATATGCTTTCTGGTGAGAACCTGAATCAGAATTGGATTCTCGTTTACAATGTAAATATCTGGTCTTTCCAAAGTATCCTTCTCCTTTATAATAAATAACTATTGAAGTATACCAATAAAGACTTATAATGGCAAATGAACATATTATGAAGAATTGTGATTAGAGGTAAATATGAGCAAAAATTGTACCGTTGTTCTCGCATTCATCGAGAATTATGACAAAGAATTCATTCTTGAACATGTAAAAGCAGCTGATTATGTAGTATGTGCAGATGCTGGTCAGCAGATAGCAAAAAAATACGATTTTATACCGGATGTAGTTATAGGCGATTTTGATTCGACTACTGAGGATATTAAACTGGATTGTAAATATATTACATATCCTGTTGAGAAGGATATTACTGACGCAGAAGCATGTGTACTTCACTGCATAGATGAAGGAGTAGACGAAATAACTTTTCTCGGAGGAATGGGAGGAAGACTTGACCATACCCTTGGTGCCCTCTCCCTTCTCATTAAATTCAAAGATGATATGAAGCGTATCAGGCTTATTGACAAGCGCAACCAGATCGAGATTCTTGAGAATGGTTCAATTACAATCGAGAAGGATTCATCTTACAGATTTTTCTCAATCGTTCCTGTATATGAATCCATTAGCGGTGTTTCTATTGAAGGAGCCAAATACCCTCTTGACAATGTAACAATGGTCAAGGCATCTACTCTCGGCATAAGCAATGAGATTGAGGCCGACAAAGCCAAGGTGACTATAGCCGATGGAATCGCCTATATTATCAGATCTTCAGATGCATAATTATTCTAAAAAAACAAGGCGTGGTCTTAGGACCACGCCTTTAGTCATGCCTTTTTACTAGTCTCTGAGCTCTGCTCCGCACTTTGTCTTCAGGTTCTTCATGATGCCTGCCATCTTCTTCTCAATCTGCTTTGATGTCATTGTGCTGTCATCGTTACCAATCTTGATACTGAACATGATTGACTTCTTACCCTCAGGAATCTGCTCGCCTCTGTACTCCTCAACGAACCAGATATCCTTAACCTGGAACTTGATGCTCTCCTTGATCTGTGCCCATGTCATTGACTCGTCAACGATGAGTGAAAGATCCTGCTGTACAAGAGGATATGTTGGAAGATGCTTAAACTCGTTATCTCTTGATGGAAGAGCTGGAATCTTATCATAATCAAGCTCAAATGCTGCTACATTAGTTCTCTTGATTCCTGCCTCATTCATTGCTGATACAGAGATAAGTCCGATTGAACCTGCAATCTCCTTATCACAGATAACGTTGAGCCATACCTTTGAATCCGCCCATGATGGCTTCTCTTTCTGAGCAAAAGTAAGCTCCTTACAGTGACAGTATGAAGCCATATTCTCAATAACTCCCTTTACCTGGAAGAATATTGTCTTAGCATCCTTTCCTGTAATAGTACCTGAAATCAGATTCTTATGGATTGGAAGAGTCTCGATTTCATTTGAAGGATGATACTCACCTTTCTCGAAGCACTGTGCTGTCTCAAAAATACTGAAGCTGTCGAAGTATCTCAGGTTCTTCTCTACTGACTCAAGCTGTCCAGGGATAAGTGATGTTCTAAGTGTTGAAGTCTCTGGTGATGGACCTTCAGCAAGTCTTACAGCTTTGCTGAAATCTGTTCCAGCGGCCTTAAGATATTTCTCATCTACCCATGGATATGTGAAAATCTCATAGAATCCACATCTGAATGCAAGATACTCCTTAATTCTTCTCTGTAGTGAGAACTGTGGCTGATTTACACTATGCTCAAAATCCACGTGGAGCGGAGTAGGCTCAAAACTCTCAAATGAGAGAAGTCTAGCGATTTCTCCAAGAACATCATCTTTAACATGAACATCACCTGTTGATCTCCATGTAGGAGCAATGCAGTGCCATACAGCTCCATCAAAGCTAACCTCGAAACCAAGTCTTGTAAGAATTCCTTCGATTGTCTCCTCAGGAATAACTTTACCAAGTCTCTGATCAAGGAATGCCTGTGTAACATCGATTACTGATCTCTCAGTTGGAATGTCATGAACATCAGCATATGAAACAAATTCGCACTCAGGGAAAATCTCCTTAAAGAGAGTCATTGAGAGTGCCATTCCCTGCTCTGCTCTCTGAGTATCAACGCCTTTCTCATATCGCATAGAAGCGTCTGTCTTCTCGTTCTGTCTCTTCTCAGTTCTTCTGATTCCAGCTGCTGTGAAGTCAGCAACCTCGAGTACTACAGCTGTAGTTTCAGGAAGAATAGAATCCTTAATGCCTCCCTTGATACCAGCAAGTCCCATTGGATCTACTGTATCACAGATAACAAGATCATCCTCTGTAAGTTCGAGCTCTGATCTATCGAGAAGTGTAAGTGTCTCATCCTTCTTTGCTGTTCTTACATTGATGTGAGCACCCTCAACGTGGTTTCTGTCGAAAGCATGCTCCGGCTGGCCAACAGCCATCATTACATAGTTTGTAATATCAACGATAGCATTAATAGGTCTCATTCCACCATTAATGATAAGAGCCTTCATCCACAGTGGCGCTTCCTTCTCGTATACATTCTCAATCTCAAGAGCTGTATATCTTGGACATCTCTCAGGATCATGAACTGTTACCTTATACTCAGGAAGTCCTTCAACATTAAGCTCTGGCAGTGGCTTCAGTGGAAGCTCATAGATAGCAGCGATTTCTCTTGCTACGCCGTAGTGACCCCAGAGGTCAGGTCTGTTAGTAAGTGACTTGTTATCAACCTCAAGGATGATATCATCCATGCCGATAACCTCAGCAATATTCTGACCAACATAGCAGTCAACATCGCTAAGATCAACAATCTCAGTCTCATCCTTTGGTGGGAAAAGACCCTCCATATATACCTCAGAAGCTCCGCAGATCATTCCATATGAAGGCTCGCCTCTGAGCTTTGACTCTTTAATAAGTACGAGTTCATTGTTACCATGCCAGTATACATAAGCGCCTGGCTTGGAAATAACAACCTTCTCGCCTGCATAGAGGTTTGAACCTCCGCAAACAATCTGCTTAAGTTCATCTTCACCGCAGTCTACTATGCAGCACTTAAGCTGATCAGCATTTGGATGAGCATTAACTTCCTTAATCTCTCCTACTACGATGTTCTCAAACTTTTCAGCAGTGTTAATAACATCTTCTACCTCAACAGTTCTCATTGTGAGGTCGAATGCAATCTGCGCCGGAGTGAGCTCCTCAGGCAGATCAACGAACTTTTTTACGAAATTTAATGAAATATTCATGTTCTACCTCCCTCTTTTACTTGAACTGCTTTAAGAATCTAAGATCTGCGCTGTGGAAGAATCTTACATCATCTACTCCATAACGCATCATTACAAGTCTATCAAGACCAATGTTTGTATAGAATCCAGTGTACTCATCAGGATCATAGCCAGCAGCCCTTACAACATTAGGGTTAATTACACCACCAGGCATTACCTCGATCCATCCGTTCTGATTGCATACTCTGCATCCCTTACCGTTACATACGAGACATTCCATATCAATTTCGTATCCAGGCTCTGTGAATGGGAAGAATCCTTCTCTCATTCTTACGTTAATCTTTCTGCCGAATACCTTCTCAAGGATTGTATTAATCATAACCTTACCTGATGAGAAAGTTACATCCTTGTCTACGATAAGTGCCTCATACTGGAAGAAAGCTCTCTCGTGTCTGGCATCTGTGTTCTCGTTTCTATAAACTCTTCCAGGATAGATGAATCTAGATGGAACTCCATCCATAATGAGCTTACGAACGGAACCTCCTGTGAGGTGAGGTCTGAGGCAGAGTCTCTCTGCTCCGCTCTTGTCCTCAGTACCCTCAAGCCAGTATGTATCCATTGACTGTCTTGCAGGGTGGTCTGCCGGGAAGTTCAGGTTGTCAAAAGCAAACATTTCGCTGCTGATATCATCTTCGTTGTACACTTCAAAGCCGAGGGATAAAAAGGCGTCATTTAAGTCGTAGCACATCTGTGTGATTGGGTGCAGTGCACCTTCAGCAACTGGAATACCAGGCAGAGTAAGGTCAATCTCTCCATCAATTACTGATGCAGAAGCAACAATCTCTCCCTCTCTCTCTTCAATCTTGTCAGCAAAGAAATTCTTAATCTCATTGGCCTTCATTCCAACAGTCTTCTTCATCTCTGCTTCGAGTGATCCGAGGCTCTTAAGCACATCACTGAGTTCACTCTTCTTACCTGTCAGTTCTCTTCTAATCTCCTGTAATGATTCGAGAGTGCCTGCCTCGCTGATTCTTGCAAGACCTGCTTCACGAATCGCTTCTAATTTGTTAAGCATTATTTATCCCTCCTTAGCTTAATTGTTATTATTAAACAATTTACTATAACATTTTCGTTCAATTAAAGCAATATTTTATGGAATTTGTACAATATATCGAAGTTTTACCTATTAATGTCCTGCAATCAATAATCCTTGAAGAATGTAGCTTTTGGTGAGATAATTCTATACAAGAATAGTATTAATTTATAGGAGTTCAGTATGAGTGATTCAATTTATAAACCAGATGCCAAAGAGACCAAGTCTCAAGTAATCAAATTTACACTGTTTTCTATTTCCGCAGGAATAATTGAAACCGCAAGTTTCACATTACTTGACATCTTGACTGGATGGAAATACTGGCCATGCTACCTTATTGCACTTACACTGTCAGTTCTTTGGAACTTCACTCTTAACAGAGAGTTCACCTTCAAATCGGCTAACAATGTACCTAAGGCTATGTTTCTTGTCTTTCTCTTCTACCTTGTGTTTACTCCTGCCTCTACCTGGTGGGGAAACGCTCTTACCGAGTATGCACACTGGAATGAATACCTGGTTCTTGGATTTACAATGGCAATTAATCTTTCAACAGAATTTCTGTACGATAGATTTGTAGTGTACAGAAACAGCATGAATACTAACAAAAGAGCTCATAAAGAATCTAAAGGAAAGGATGAGTAATCGATATGAAGAATTGTGGTATCAGCAGATGGGATTCACCAGATGAAATAAACGCCCGTCTCAAAAAACTTACAGACTGCCCTATCTGGGAAGTAAGCGATGATTACTATGAGAATGTAATCTTGAAATATTATGATGATAAGTGCAGGAAGTCAAAGGCAATCTACGAAGAAGCCAAGGACTACATCCCTGGAGGCGTACAGCATAATCTTGCATTTAATAAGCCGTTCCCTGTCTGCTTCACAAAAGCAAACGGTTACACCCTTGAAGATAAGGATGGTAATACATATCTTGATTTTCTTCAGGCAGGCGGCCCTACAATTCTTGGCAGCAATCATGAACATATCAGAGAGAAAGTTATCGACCTGCTTCAGGACTGTGGTCCTGTAACAGGTCTCCTCCACGAAACAGAGCTTATGCTCGCAAAGGAAATCAATAAACACATGCCAGGTGTTGAGATGTTCAGAATGCTTGGAAGCGGCTCTGAAGCTGTGATGGCTTCACTTCGTATTGCCAGAATTGCTACAGGACATAAGCGAATCATCAAAGAAGGCGGTGATTATCATGGCTGGAGTGATCAAATGGTATACGGCACAAAGGTTCCAGGAAGCCGCGGTTTTCTTGAATCTCATGGCATTCCTCGCGCAATGTACAGATACACAGATGAGGTTCGACCAAATGACCTTGATATGCTGGAGAACATGCTCAGACTCAACAAGTTTAAAGGCGGCACAGCTGCAGTAATAATCGAGCCATGTGGTCCTGAAAGCGGTACACGCCCTGTATCTTTCGACTATAACAAAGGTGTTCGCTACCTCTGCGATAAATACGGTGCCCTGCTCATTTTTGATGAAGTTGTTACAGGCTTCAGAACAAGTATAGGCGGTGCACAGGGTTACTTTGGAGTAACTCCTGATCTTACTGTATTTGGTAAAATTGTAGCAGGTGGTTATCCGGGTGCCGGCGGCGTAGGCGGACGAAAAGAATATGCCGGACTTATGGCTGCAGGTGTTGCAAGCGGTAAGCATAGAGCATATGTAGGAGGAACTCTTGCTGCTGCACCAATCTCCTGTCTCGCAGGAACAATCGCTATTCAGGAAATTGACAGAACCAATGCATGTGAAGTAGCAGGAAGAGCCGGTGACAGACTTACTGATGGACTTAAGTCCCTGATTGACAAATACGGACTTCCATTTGTCGCTTATAACCAGGGAAGCATCTGCCATCTCGAATGCACAGGTGCAATGAGCTATGACTATTCTTCATTCTCACTGGCCAAGTCAGCAATCAATATTCTAAAGAACAAGGATATGATGTATACACGTAAAGACTCCATGGAAAGAATGGGCGCTGCTTATATGGCAAATGGTCTTGTTACACTTGCAGGAAGCAGACTATACACATCTCTTGCTGATACCGATGAAGTTATCGATGAGGCATTAAACAGATTTGAAGAAGTGTTCAGACACGTAGTTGAAACAGACAAATGCGCTAAATAAATTGAAAATAGAGAGGCTAACATGAGTACGAATGGCAAATATATTCTTGCACATGATATAGGTACAAGTTCAGACAAAGCTGTATTAGTTGACTATAACGGCAACATCGTTGCAACAAGCATAGAACCATACCCTACCTTCTATCCAGAACCTGCCTGGGTTGAACAGAACCCGGAGGACTACTGGAAAGCGGTATGCGTTACAACTAAAAAAATCATATCTGAAGGAATTGACCCTTCAGATATTAAAGCTATTGTTTTTTCAACTCAGGCTCAGGGTGTTATACCGCTTGATGAGAATAATGTCCCCCTCTATAACAACATCACCTGGGTTGATGGACGAGCTGAGAAGCAGGCCCAGCATATTATGAACAGAGTTGGAGGCAAAGGCATTTTTACCCTTGCTGCAGGCACTCCTATCATGGGCAAGGACTGCATAGCAAAGATTACATGGCTCAAAGAGAAGCAGCCTAAGCTTTATAAAAAAACAAAACTCATCTGCGATGTTAATGGTTATCTTAAGTACAAATGTACAGGCAAGGTCGTAACAGAACTGTCCGGTGCTTCTTCATATGGACTTGACCTTGAAACAAAAGAATGGATGTCTGTCTTCCCTCTTGTAGGTATTGATCTTAAAAGACTTCCACCACTTGTTGCAAGTACTGACTTGGTAGGTGGAATTACTGAAAAAGCATCTCATGAGACAGGTCTTCTTGAGGGAACTCCTGTATTCGGTGGGTGTGATGATGTTCAGGCTGCTGCAGTGGGTTCTGGTATGTGTTCAGACGGGGATATACATGTTTACGTGGGAACATCTGCCTGGGTTGCTGCAACAAGCAGTACAGCAAATAAGTTCATGCATGGTGCCGCAGCTATTCAGAGTGCCGATAAGAATATGAATCTTATTGCAGGAATAACTGAGTCTGCCGGAGCAAATATCCAGTGGCTTAAAGACAACTTCTATGCTAGAGAACAGGAAGAGCTCGGAGACGGTATATACGAATTCATGGACAATGCAGCAGCAAAGATTCCTGCTGGAAGCGAACATCTGATTTTTACACCATGGATGCTTGGAGAAAGATGCCCGGTTTCGTCAACAACTACAAGAGCCACCCTTTTCAATCTCTCTATGGTTCACACGAGAGACCATATAATGAGAGCTCTCTATGAGGGTATATGCTACAACATTCGAATGATTCTTGAGAATTATAAAAAAGACTATAACCTTGATACCGAAACATTCCGTGTTATAGGTGGAGGTGCTCTTGATAAGGTTTGGATGCAGATACTTGCTGATGTTACAGGCTGTACATTCTCTACAGTTAAGGATCCTCGTAACGCCGGAGCAATTGGTGCAGCTACAGTAGCATTAATCGGACTGGGAGAACTTAAGAGCTTTGAAGATGCAAAGGACTTCGCAACAACCGAACATACATATACACCTAATCCGGATAATAAAGCCATTTACGACAAGCTTTTCAAAGATTATAAGAATATATACTACGGACTTAATAAAGCCTACAGAATCGCAAATTCTCGCCGTTTCAAGGGCAAGAATAAAGGAGAATAAGAATGGATTACGATACAATATTCAAGTATGCGAAGGAGCTTAAAGAGCTTCCATACAGCCTTGGAGACAAGGCCCGCATCCTTGTTCAGGAAGACAAGGAAACATATCAGTTACTTTTAGCTGATGAACCTGTTCAGGCAAATCTAACACAAATTAGCGGCAGTGCTGACTATGCCAAGTCTGCACTTGTTGCTTCAGATTATAATTATATGATAATTGCCCAGTCCCCTTATATTGCAATATCTGCTCAGGAAGGCAAAGATCTACCAGCAGTTCTTGATGATATGGGAATGATTATAGGACTTAAAGCACCTGTTACAGGTCTGAGTGCACCTGCAATTACCAAAGGCTTAAGAAGAACACGTGCCTGTATCTGTTCAGATGGATATGCTCTATGCTGCGGCACTGATATGTACGAAGCTTTTACTTGTCATACAATACTTGCAAAAGATGCCGAAATCTATCATAAGGCAAAGGTCCTCGGTGGTGCTAAGCCTATTCATTTCATAGCAGGATTACTTGAGAACAGAGTATATAAAATGAAGTATTCCAAGCTGGAAAGGAGTGACAAATAATGGATTTCATCAATGAACAGGAAGCAAGAGAACTTCTTGTACAACATGGTAACAAGCTTCTGTCATCCGGCCTTGTCCAGGGTACATGGGGCAACCTGTCAATACGTATTAATTCTGAGTATATGATCTGCACCCCATCCGGACTTGACTATACTAGACTTGGTCCAGAAGATATGGTTAAAGTAAATCTATATACTCTGGAATACGATGAAGAACACGAGAATAAGCCAACAAGTGAGAAAGGCTTCCACTCACAGATATATCTTACTCATCCGGATGCTGGTGCTGTTGTTCATGCTCACTCATTATACAGCTGCATCTATGCAGCATGTTCAAAGGATATGAACATCAAGAATGTTGTTACCGCTGGTATAATTGGCAAGAAGATTCCATGTGCTGACTATGGAATGGCTGGAACAGAAAAGCTCACAAAGAACATAATTGCTGCACTCCGTAAATCCGGTGCAAAAGGCTGTTTTATGGACCATCACGGAATGGTCTGCTATGGCAAAGATATGAAGGATGCATTCCGAAATGCTCTGACAATTGAAGAATCTGCAAAGAAGCATATCGAAGCAAAATGGAACAAACTCAATAAATAAACTATATTAAATCATAACCACCAGTTAAACTGGTGGTTTGCACTGGCCCTAGAAGGGCCTTTTACCTGCAGCGTCTTAAGACGCACTGAACGATCCGCCAATCGCATC
>JAGHUT010000076.1 GCA_018064645.1 Candidatus Crickella merdequi
GCTTTATTCCCAACCGTTAAAAATCTTGGCAAGTGGAGACTCGGCAGAGAGCACCAAAGTCTTATTCTTGCCCACCATAGAATTCTTAAGGGCATCAAGGCTTCTTACGAACTCGTAGAAGTCTGTTCTCTCTGTATCAGCATAAGCCTCGGCAAGAATTCTCATATATTCAGCCTCGCCTTCTGCCACAAGAATCTCAGCCTTCATGTTTGCCTCGGAGAGAAGCACTGTAACTTCCTTGTCTGTGGTGTTTCTGATAACCTTTGCCTCAGCTTCACCTTCTGCGGTGTAAGTAGCAGCGATATTGTCTCGCTCTGAAATCATACGATCGTATACAGCTGACTTGTTATCGCTTGGAAGATCGATTCTCTTATTCTCAACAGAGAGAATCTGGATGCCGTACTGATCCATAGTAGAGCCGATGCTGGCAACGATGGCAGCTGACAATGAACCATCTCTTGCTCCGATGGTCTGATCCTGTGTCATTGAGCTTATGGTATTCTTGGTAGCATTGAATACTACGGTATCGATACGATTCTCTGCATTTGCTATAGAACCGTTGAGAGTCTTTGCAAACTTGAGAGGATCTGTAATCTTCCAGAGCACATAGCTGTCTGCAATCATTGTCTTCTTATCTGAAGTAATAACCTCAGACTCTGCAATATCATAGAGAAGTGTCTGCTTTGGAAGTGTATCTGCTGTCTCGATGAATGGAATCATAAAGCAGATTCCGGCTTCTGTCTTGACTCTGTCAATTTTACTGAAACGCTTGATAAGCTTATACTCGTTCTGATTTACCACTGTTATTGAGGAAAATAAAACAATCAAAACGAATACAACAATGGCAACTAAAAATCCTGTTCTTTTCTTCATGTCTATTCCCTCCTATTCTGCACTTGATGTAGACTGATCCATGAATGAATCAAGTGGTAATACTGTCTCCACACCATCTGTGCCAACTATTATAACCTTGAGATCAGGGAGAACATCCTCCATGGTCTCATAGAACATTCTAAGCTTTGTAACTCTAGGGTTCTTTACAAACTCCTCGTACATTGCATTAAATATTGCAACGTGAGCTGTAGCCTCGTAGATTCTCTTTTCCTTGGCTGCTTCTGCAATCTTAATAACTCCATCGGCATTGGCCTCAGCCTCAGGGAGCTTCTCATTCTTGTACTTGTTTGCGTTGTTAAGGGCTGTCTCTTTGCCCTGCTTCGCTGTCTCTACGGCCTTGAAAGCCTCCATAACCGCTGCGGTAGGTGGCTCTGAATCCTGGATAGTCATGTTAACAAGAGCGATACCAAGATCCTGTGCATCAAGCTTTGATACAACCAGCTGCTTGATTGCGGCCTGAATCTCTGTCTTTCCTGTTGTGAGAACGCTGTCTACATCATAAGAAGCAACCACTGTTCTGATTGAGCTCTGGGCAATGTTCTTGAGAATCATCTCAGGATCTCTTGAGGCATATACTGCCTTTACAGGATCGATAACCTTGTACTCAACGAAGAAATCAACATTTACAAAATTGTAATCTGATGTAATCATCAAAGACTCGTTTGAGTTAGTAATATTCGTAGCCACATCATAGCCGATTCCGAAGCCATGAATAGTTGTGTCAACCTTTATAACCCTCTGAATAATAGGAATCTTAAAATGAAGACCCGAGTCTGTAACTGATTGAGGTTTTCCAAGTGTAACGAGAACTGCCTGTTCCTGCTCGTTAACCTGGTAAGTACTGTCAAAAATAATGATAAGAGCGATTATCGCAGCAACGATAAATCCGCCGAACTTCTTAAGGAAGTTGCCGGTCTTTGCCGCACTGTTTCTAAAATCAGCCTCATCATAGACAAAATTCTGATTTGCCATTTTCTCTCCTCCTTTTATGTGATTACACGAAAAATATGAACCTTTCGCGCCTATCTTTTTTATTATATAATATTGTCAAAATATTATCAATATGTTTGTTAAAGAGACCCCACCCCACGGCAGGGTCTCTTCTGTATAT
>JAGHUT010000068.1 GCA_018064645.1 Candidatus Crickella merdequi
GTAAATAAATGTGTAATTCAACAAGTATCAGAGCAAATCTTGCTGCGCTAAGAGCAGAAATGGCAGCTGAAGGAATTGATGTTTTTTTCATCCAGTCAGGAGATCCGCACAATTCCGAGTTTGTTAATGATTATTACAACAGTGTAAGGTTCATAAGCGGATTCACAGGAGAGAATGCTACACTTCTCGTTCTTGAAGAAGAAGCATATCTGTGGACAGATGGTCGATTCTTCCTTCAGGCACAGACAGAACTTGATGGTACAGGAATAACACTCATGAAGATGGGTATGGAAGGAGTACCTTCTGTTGAGGAGTATCTGCAGACGCTTTGCGATGAATATGATTTCACCCTGGGCTTCGACGGAAATGTAACAACAGCCGAGATGGGCATGGCACTTGATGATTTTCTCGAAGATAACGGCGAGACAACAGTCTACGAGTACGACCTCATAAGCAGAATATGGCATGACAGACCTGCAATAGAGCCAGGACCTATCTTCGAGCTGCCTTTTGAAGCTACTGGAATGAGTGCGCAGGAGAAGCTGTATGAACTTCAGTTTGCTATGGAATCAATGGATGCAGACTACCTTCTTGTATCAGATCTGATGGAAGTTGCATGGCTCACCAATCTCCGTGGAAGCGATATAGATTACACCCCTGTCTTCTTTGGTTACGCACTCATTAACAGCTTCCAGCCTAAGATTTTTGTAATGGAGGGCGCACTTGGCGATGATGCACTGGAGAGCATTGAAGCTGCCGGCTATACTGTCTGTAAATACGGCGAAATCGAAGATGCCGTCGCATCTATTCCGCCTGGAACAACACTTTGGTACAGCCCGTACTCGACAAACTATTCTCTAAGCCTTAGCCTTGCCGATGGTGTTGGCATCATTGAAGAGACTACTCCTGTTGAAATGATGAAAGCGTGCAAGAACGATGTTGAAATTGCAAGCACCATAGAAGCGCACAAGAAGGATGGCGTTGCCGTGACAAGTTTCATCGCATGGCTCAAGAACAGAAACATAGAGGAGACTCTTACGGAGCTTGAGGCTTCTTCATACCTTAAAGACTGCAGATTCAGAGAGACAGGTTGTTTTGACCTGAGTTTTGAGACAATTGCTGCATACGGTCCCAACGGAGCAATCATCCACTACATGCCGACAGAAGCAAGCAATGCCACTATTGAACCTCATGGATTCCTACTTGTAGATTCAGGTGGACAGTACATCGACGGAACTACCGATATCACTAGAACAATCGCTATGGGACCTTTATCTGACAAGGAGAAGCAGTACTATACCCTTGTTCTTAAATCACATATTGCAATGGCAACTCTGAGATTCGATGGCGGTACTCTGGGCAAGGTCATAGATGCTCATGCAAGAAAACCTATGCAGGATGCAGGCCTTGATTTCAATCACGGTCTTGGCCACGGAGTCGGACACATACTTGGTGTTCACGAGAATCCTAATGTTCTTGGACGTAAGTCAGGAGAGCAGTATCCACGCGTTGGAATGATTATGTCCGATGAACCTGGTGTATATATTGAGAACGAATTCGGAATTCGAATTGAGAACGAAGTTGTTGTAAGGGATTATGGAATCAAGCTCGGATTCGAGCCTATCACATATGTTCCTTATGAGCGCGAAGCAATCATAATAGACATGCTTACAGAAGAAGAGATTCAGTGGATTGATTCCTATCATGCAAAAGTCCGCGAGACCCTGCTTCCAAGGCTCACGGACCAGTGTACAATTGATTATCTAAACGAAGCTGCTGCCCCTCTTAGAGGTTAGACAAGCTTTTCCTTAATCTCAACATCCTCCCAGTCTGGATCATAGAAAAGATTAAGACTGAGATGCTGTGAGATTCTTTCAAGAAGATTTATGCCGGCTATGCTGTTACCCTGCGCATCAAGAGCAGGGCCAAACACGCCAATGCCGGCTCTTTTATCTGATACGCAAAGAAGACCTCCGCCTACACCTGACTTAGTTGGAATACCAACCTTAATGGCGTAAGTACCTGACCCGTCATACATTCCGCATGTCAGCATAAGTGTCTTAACAATTCTTACAGTTCTTCCAGAAAGATATCTCTGACCGGTCTTTGCGCAAACTCCGTCGCTGGCAAGAATCTTGGCGAAATTAGCAAGGCTCTCTGCAGTTACATTAAGTGAACAGAGCTTGGTGTAGAACTTCAGAGTCTCTTCAACATCTGTCTTTATAATATCTTTGCTCTCCAGAAGATATCCGATGGCTCTGTTACGGGAACATGTCTTCATCTCGGATTCATACGCCGCCTCATTGAAGGTGATCTCATCATCTACGCATAATTTTTTTGCAAAACTCAGCATATCATAGAAAGAAACCTTATCGACAAGAAGACCGGCAACCGCCAGTGCTCCTGAGTTAATCAACGGGTTATATGGCTTGTTGCTGTTGAGATCAAGCTCTGCGATTGAATTAAAAGCTTCTCCTGATGGCTCAGCGCCTACTACATCGAACACCTTGTCAGGTCCGAGAAGTTCCAGAGCAACACAGAGAGAAATTACCTTTGATACGCTCTGCATTGTAAATCTTACGTTATAATCTCCCACGCAGATCTTCTCTTTATCAAGTCTGTAAAGGCAGATTCCAAGCTGGTTGGGATCAACCTTGCCAAGCTCCGGAATATATGTTGCAACATGGCCTTCAGGAATAACCTTGCGAGCCTCTTCATATGCCTCTGTGACAATTCTGATAGTCTCCTCGCGGTCTTTCATTACATATCCCTGTTCAACTAGTGGTGTCATAAGTTATATCTCCTATTTCATAACAATTCTAACTATTTTGTTGTATATCTTCTTGTATGGCTGGTATCTGATCGGCATATCCATCCAGGTCTTCTTATCTACAATGCTCTTAAGGTGTGAGAAACTGTCGAACCCTGTCTTGCCGTGATATGCTCCCATGCCGCTGTCGCCTACACCGCCAAAAGCCATCTTTGTTGTTGCAAGGTGGATGATGCAGTCGTTAATACATCCTCCTCCGAAGAGGCACTCTGTTGTAAAAGCATCCTGCACCCATTTGTCCTCGGCGTATACATACAGCGCGAGCGGGTGTTCATGTTCGTTAATTACCTGTATTGCCTCATCGACTGTATCATATGTGATGACAGGCATAATCGGTCCAAAAATCTCCTCACCCATTACTGCATCATCCCATGTGACGTTATCCATAATTGTTGGTTCAATCTGGAGAGTCTCAGGGCTTAAATGTCCACCATAAACGACCTTGTCTGCATCAATGAGTCCGGAAACCCGGTCGTAGTGTTTCTGACTGATAATCTTGCCATAAGCCTCATTTGTAAGTGCACTGCCTGAATACTGTCTCTCAATCTCTTCCTTAAGCGCCTCTATAAGTTCATCTTTAATCTCTTTATCGCAGTAGATGTAGTCCGGTGCAACACATGTCTGACCGCAGTTAATCAGCTTACCGAATACTATTCTTCTTGCTGCAAGCCTGATATTTGCACTTCTGTCTACAACGCAAGGACTCTTGCCGCCAAGTTCAAGAATTACAGGTGTAAGGTGCTCGCTGGCTTTGTTCATTACAAGCTTTCCTACGGCCTTACTGCCTGTGAAAAAAATCATGTCAAACTGTTCATCAAGCAGATACTGGTTCTCAGCTCTGCCTCCAGTTACAACTCCAACATACTTCTCAGGGAAGCATTCTCTTATAATCTGGCCTATTACCTCACTTGTGGCCGGTGAATAAGCGCTAGGCTTGACCATTGCTGTATTACCTGCTGCAATTGCATCAATCAGCGGATCGAAGGTAAGCAGAACAGGATAGTTCCATGGACTCATGATAAGAACAGTTCCTCTTGGTGAAGGCTTAACATAACTTTTAGCGGCGAACTGTACGATTGGCGTAGGTACTCTTCTATCTTTCGCAAGGGCTGCAGTATTCTTAATCATGTAATTAAGCTCGTCATAAGTCATGCCAATCTCTGTCATGTAGCTCTCCTCAGCACTCTTGCCAAGATCTTTATGCAGAGCTTCAAAGATATCTGCCTCATGTGACTTAATTGCAGACTTAAGTGTCTTAAGCGCACTGATTCTGTAATTTATATCAAGAGTTGTTCCCGTATTGAAGAACTCTCTCTGTAAATTTCTTATTCTAATAATCTCAGACTTATCCATATCAAACACCTTTCTATGATATAATCATTATGTTCAAATGATATTTTAACTCACTGCGCCCAAATTTTAAAGGGTTAGCAGCGATATGCAATTGTATAATAATTATTTCATGGAGGACTACTAATTATGCAATGTTTAACGCTCAAGAAAGCTAATTGCAGGAACTGTCACAAGTGTATCAGGCACTGTCCGATCAAATCCATTAGATTCACTGGTTCTCAGGCTCACATCATCAGCGATGACTGCATTCTATGCGGACACTGCTTCGTAGTGTGTCCACAGGATGCAAAGCAGATTGTAAGTGAGGTTGAGAAGGTTAAGGTTCTCATACAGAGCGGAGCTCCTGTTATTGCAAGTATTGCCCCTTCTTTCATTGCCAACTATAACGAAATCGGTATAGAAGGAATTAGAAAGGCACTGAAGAAGCTTGGTTTTACTGATGCAGAAGAGACTGCAGTAGGTGCAACAATGGTAAAGAAAGAGTATGAGAAACTTGCTCTCGAAGGAAGACATGATATTCTCATCACCTCCTGCTGCACATCTGTTAACCTTCTGATACAGAAGTACTACCCTGATCTTCTTAAATACCTTGCACCTGTGCTCACACCAATGCAGGCACACTGTCAGGACATCAAGAGAAGAATTCCAGGTGCACGCACTGTCTTCATAGGACCTTGTGTTGCCAAGAAGGAAGAAGCTCAGTCTTCACCTGATCTTGTAGATGCAGTTCTTACTTTTGAAGAGCTGACACAGTGGTTCAAGAACGAGGATATTCCTATGCTTCAGGATCTTGACGAAACAGTTGAGAGCCGTGCGAGAATTTTCCCTACTGCTACCGGCGTAATCAAGACTATGGACAGACCGATCCGTCAGAAGAGCCAGTACAGCTATATTGCAATTGACGGAATTGAGAACTGCATTGCTGCCCTTGACGATATCAGAACCGGCGATATCAGCAACTGTTTTATTGAAATGAATTCATGTTCAGGAAGCTGTATCGGAGGACCTGTATTTGAGAAATATCACAAGAGTCCTGTACTCAACTATCTCTCAGTAGTTCAGTATTCAGGCGACCTTGATTTCAACATACCAGAGGAGAGCTGCGAGAGACTTACAAAGATTTTCGATGATCTTTCAGAAGAGAAGGATATTCCATCAGAGGCTCAAATCACAGATATCCTTAAGCAGATGAGCAAGATAAATCCTGAAGATGAACTTAACTGCGGTACCTGCGGATATGAGACTTGTCGTGAGAAAGCTATTGCTGTATATCAGGGTAAGGCTGAAGTTGACATGTGTCTGCCATACCTCATGCAGAAGTCCGAGAGCTTCTCCAATGTCGTAATGAACAGTATGCCTAACGGACTTGTTGTAGTTAATGACCAGCTTGAGATACAGCAGCTTAATCCTGCAGCCATGAAGATGATGAATATTCGTCCGACAATGGATATTACAGGCGAGCAGGTTGTTACAATTCTTGATCCCGATATTTTCTTCGATGCCCTTGCAAAGAAGAGACCTATCAACAAGACAAGATATTTTGCAGAATATGACAAATATTTCAACCTTGTAGCATTCTACGATGAGCCGACAGGAATGATTTTCTGCATGATGAGAGATATTACTCACGAGGCAGAAGAAAAAGCTCACAGAACAAACGTTATCAGGCAGACATCAGAGATTGCCGATCAGGTTGTTGATAAGCAGATGCGTATCGTTCAGGAGATTGCATCCCTCCTTGGAGAGACTGCAGCCGAGACAAAGATCGCACTTACTAAGTTAAAGGATTCAATCAATGAATAATCTCGCAATAGATATCGGTAGAGTAAGTATTAATCATTATGGAGAGACTCTCTGCGGCGATCATTCAGAGGAAGTCGTTGCCAAAGACGGTTCTCAGATTATTGTGCTTGCGGACGGACTTAAGAGTGGAGTTAAGGCCTGCATCCTTTCTACCCTGACAGCAAAGATTATATCCACCATGCTCGCCGAGGGTCTTTCTCTCGCCGAGTGCGTTGCTACTGTTGCTCAGACACTTCCTATCAGTTCTGAATACGGTGTAGCATATTCAACATTCTCTATCATCCATATTATCAACAACAGAAGAGCTGAGATTATGGAGTACGAGAACCCTAGAGTTATCATGATCAGAGATAGTGAAGTAGTTCCGCTTCATGTAAGAGAAAGAATTATTTCAGGCAAGACAATCCTTCAGTCATCGGTAGAGCTCAAAGAAGGCGATACTTTTATCATGATGAGTGACGGAGTTCCTGGAGCAAACGCAGATCTGACATATAACAAAGACTGGACAGAGGAACATATTGGAGAATTTGTATCTGCCCTCACCTTTGCAGGTTACAACGCAAAGTCACTGGCAACATTCCTTATAGAGGAGTGTGACAAACTCTATGCCGGAAAGCCACATGATGACTGCACCGCCTGCATCGTAAGAGCTATCAAAAGACAATCTGCCAATATTCTTTTCGGTCCTCCTGTTACAATAAATGACAGCGCAAGAATGGTTGACCTCTTCATGTCAAAGGTTGGTCTCAAGATTGTATGCGGCGGTTCAACGGCCAATATGCTAGCTCATCATCTTGGTGATCTGCCAGTATGCTTCGATAAGACACATGTGCGCATTGAGGGTCCTCCAATGTCCCATATTGACGGCATTGATTATGTAACAGAAGGTGTAATCACCATGAGCAAGGTTCTGGAGTACACAAACAGAATGCTTCACGAAGGAATGCGTATTGAAGAAGCTGATAACGATGCTGCAGCGATTCTTCTCAGAGTTCTTCTTGAAGATGTTACAGATGTTACACTGTTTGTAGGTCTTGCAGTTAACCCTGCTCACAATCTTGGAATCAAGTTCCACATTAAGGAGGATATTGCTGAAAAGCTGGCAACTAACCTTCGAATCATGGGTAAGAATGTAAAGATCAGTTATTTCTAGATGATAAAAGAGTGGCAATGCCACTCTTTTCTTGTTGTCATATTTCCTGTAAGTCGATAACGGATGCTTTCTTGCCACTTACTTTAAACTTTATTTCGTACTTATCATAACGCAAGCCGTATACCCTGTCCGGATCATCCTGATATCGCGGTCTTGGATCGCAGGCAATCAGTTCCTTCACTTTATCAGCAATGTCCTTATCAATATGAATAAGGTCTGCTCCAGAGCAATCAATCTGAAGAGAATCATCCTCTATTCTGTCAACAAAACCACAGACAGCATCAGGCCTGAGATCTCCACTTTTTACATATGGCTTTATGTCATATAACGGTGTACCGTCGAG
>JAGHUT010000100.1 GCA_018064645.1 Candidatus Crickella merdequi
ATGCTACGATGAATGCAACAACGTAAGCAGGAATGAATCCTGTAATTGTTCCCATTACGAATGCGATAACTGGTGCGTGACCAATAACAAGTGTTCCAACAGCAGTCATGATGATATCAAGAATTACTGTGAATACAAGTGAAATTACTGCATTGATAAGAAGTCCGAACTTAAGTGTTCCTGGCTGTGCATGCTTGATAGCGAAATTGAATCCCCACTTTCCGCATGGAAGGAAGTTTACAAAGAATGTTACTACATATGCGAGAAGTGACATCATAATGAATCCTGGAAGATTCAGTGACTTTGAAAGTGTCATCATCAGAAGTGTGATGATAATTGAAAGTGGAAGATCCATAATAAGTGCGTATACTGCTGTAAGCTTTTTGCTCTTTCCCATGATTATTTCTCCTTAGTTAAATAATTTTTTCGTTAAAAAAAATACAGATTTACCTAACTAAATATTAGTTAAATAAACCTGTATTGTACAATTCATATAATGTTATGGAGTACATAACAAATTTGTTATGTATTGCCGTTAAGTTCTTTATATGTATCATCAAGTACATCAACCATGAATCTTGTAACAGGATCATGGTTGCTCTTCATCAGAAGAATTGAAATCATGTCTTTAGCATCAATAGGAATTACACCGATATCCTCAGCATAATTGGCCCATACCCACTCATCAGTAATAGCTGCACCCATACCGTTTCTAACACAGGTAATCATTGACTCATGATTAGGAACAAACTGAAGTTTAGGCATGAAATCATAACCCTTCATACAGTCAGAAATAGCTTTAGAAACAACTCTGTCAACAACACTGTAAGGAGCAAAGAAGACAGTATCCTTGAAATCATAAGGAGTATACTCACCTTCCCCATATTTGCGCTTTGAATAAACAATAGTCTTTCCTATGCTGCACAAATCAATTGTCTCTATCTCAGGAATCCCTTCTACCGAGTTTTTCATTGAAATAGCAACATCAAGACCGTCTGTAAGAATCAAAGTACTTAACTCTTTAATACCACAGCAGTTAATTAGAACCTTGATATCTGGATAAACTTCGTTAAATCTGCTTATTATAGCAGGAACATAGTCATAGAGATCCCAGCCTTCAAGGAATCCTATCCTGAATACACGGTTGTTCTTGTCCTCGAAAGAAAGTGCTTTCTTTTTTGTTTCAATAAAATCAGCTTTATAATTCTTGAATAACTCAAAGTACAGCTCTCCTGCTTTTGTCAGCTCTGTCTTCTTGTTATTTCTCGTAAAAAGCTTCACTCCAAGTTCTTTCTCCATTACAGCAATCTGTCTGGAAATTGCCGGCTGTGATACATACAGTTCCTCTGAAGTTTTTGTAAAACTCAGATTAGTTGCAACAGCCATGAAGTAATCAATCTGAATATCATTCATATCTACACCGTAAATCCCTGCGCATCAAGATACCTCTGAAGAATAACTATTGCAGCCTGTCTGTCAATAATCTTTTTTCGCTCCTGTCTTGACATGTTTGCTTCAATAAGAACCTCTTCAGCTTCACATGTTGAGAATCGTTCATCCTGCCAGATAATCTTTACATTTGGAAGACCTGTGCTTCTAAGTTTATTCTCTAGCATAGTGCGAAAATCACGCACTTTCTGTGTCTGAATGGAATCTGTATCATCGAGACTTAATGGCAGTCCCATTACAACAGTTTCACATCCGTATTCACGGATGTAATCGATGACTTTGCCAGTATCCTTTCTGATACCTACTCTATCAATGGTAGTTACACCTGTTGCAATAATACCAAGAGGGTCGCTGACAGCGACCCCCACAGTTTTATCTCCGACATCTAATCCAAGAATTCTCATCTTACTTCTCGAGGCCAAGATAGTTCTTAAGAATCTCTTCAAGGAGTTCATCTCTGTCCATCTTGAGAATTATACTTCTTGCATTGTTGTGGCTTGTGATGTAAGAAGGATCTCCAGATGTAAGGTATCCAACAATCTGATCTATTGCATTATATCCACGCTCTGTAAGTGCATTGTACACTTCCATAAGAGCCTGCTTCTTGTTGAGCTGGTCATCCTTGATGCCTTCAAACATAATTGTGTTCTTACTCATTTCTTTTACCCCTCCTAATTCAAACTATCTTGCAAGTACTTCTTCAGCCTTTGCGAATGCATCTTCAATCTTTGATGCATCCTTAGCACCGGCCTGGGCCATATTAGCCTTACCACCGCCGCCACCGCCGGCTGCTGCAGCAACTTCCTTGATAATCTTTCCAGCGTGATAGCCCTTGCCTACAAGGTCATCCGAAACTGAAGTAATGAATGTTACTTTACCGTCATTAACTGCAGCAAATACCATTACAACACTGTCAACCTTGCCCTTAACAGCATCAGAGATGTTTCTGAGCTGATCAACATCTGTATCATCGAAACGCTTAGCAATAAGCTTTGCATCTCCAATAATCTTTGCACCTGCAATGATATCATCAAGAGCTCCGCTGATCTCATCAGACTTAAGTGACTTAATAGTATTCTCAAGCTCCTTATTATCAGCAACAAGCTGAACTGCTCTTCTTGCAATATCTGATGGATTTGACTTAAGAGCCGCAGCTGTCTCACTGATAAGATTCTCTTTATCAGCAAGGTAGTTGACAATAGCTGAACCTGTAATAGCCTCAATTCTTCTTACTCCAGAAGCTACTCCGTATTCACTTGTAATCTTGATTCCACCTACAAGACCAGTGTTTGCAAGATGAGTACCGCCACAGAATTCTACACTGTAGTCTCCCATGCTGACTACTCTTACAATGTCACCATATTTCTCTCCAAAGAGAGCCATAGCGCCAAGCTTCTTAGCTTCTTCAATTGGCATCTCCTGCATTGCAATTGGAAGGAACATGTCAATCTTCTCATTAACAATATCTTCAACCTTCTTAATCTCATCAGCAGTCATTGCCTGGAAGTGATTGAAGTCAAATCTGAGATATTTGTCATCTACATATGAACCTGCCTGCATTACATGATCACCAAGTACGTCTCTTAATGCCTGCTGTACCAGATGTGTTGCACTATGTCCTCTTGATACTCTGTGTCTTCTTGCAACATCAATGTCAGCCTTAACGGAATCTCCAACCTTGAAATGCATTACTGCACCAGCATCATCAGCATCGATAATGTGCAGGAAAATTCCATTCTCCTTAACTACATCAACAACCTTAACGCTATCATTCTCAGTTGAAATAATACCAGTATCGTAAACCTGTCCACCGCTTGTAGCATAGAATGGAGTTGTATCAAGAATTACAAACTTACGATCTTTATCATAATCACCAACATACTGTACAACTGCATCACCAGACTCATTCTCATATCCTGTGAATACAGTTGCAGGAAGATTACTGTACTCTGAAGCATCTCTCCATGCTTCTTCCTCAGTTGATCTTCTGCCTGCACGTGCACGGTCCTTCTGAAGCTGCATGTTCTCATTGAAGCCATCCATATCAAGAGTCATATCATTCTCTTCGAGAATCTCAGCTGTAACCTCAACAGGGAAACCATAAGTATCATAAAGCTTAAACGCAAGGTCGCCTGCAAGCTCTGTACTTGATGCTTCCTTCATATCAGCCATGTATCCCTCCAGGATGCTGATACCCTTATCAAGAGTCTTAGCAAACTGCTCTTCCTCGATTCTGATAATCTTCTTAATATAATCCTGCTTTTCAACAAGTTCAGGATAAGCGCCACCAGAAATCTCAATTACCTTGTCTGCCTTTGAAGAAAGGAAGTTCTCCTCAGTAATACCGAGAAGTCTGCCATGTCTTGCAGCTCTTCTTATAAGTCTTCTGAGAATATAGCCTCTTCCCTCATTACTTGGAAGAACGCCATCACCAATCATGAATACCATAGATCTGAGATGGTCAGTGATGATTCTTACACTTACATCAATCTTGTGGTTGCCAGCCTGATACTCAACTCCGGCAAGCTCTGTAATAGAATCGAGAATATGTCTTACAGTATCTACATCATAGATGGAGTCTACACCCTGCATAAGACATGCAAGTCTCTCAAGACCCATTCCTGTATCAATGTTTGGATGAGCAAGATTTGAATAGCTTCCATCCTCTTCTCTTGAGAACTGTGTGAATACGTGATTCCAGAACTCCATGTAGCGGTCGCAATCGCATCCAGGCTTGCAGTTCGGACTTCCACAGCCGTATTCTTCACCTCTGTCGAAGTAGATCTCTGAACATGGTCCGCATGGACCAAGGCCGATCTCCCAGAAGTTGTCATCCTTACCAAGCCTTACAATCTTCTCTTCCGGCATGCCGATTGACTTCCAGATTTCAAAGGCCTGATCATCATCTTCATAAATTGTTGCCCAAAGCTTATCTGTAGGCATGTGAAGCCACTCAGTAATGAATTCCCAACCCCAGTGAAGTGACTCATTCTTGAAGTAGTCTCCAAAACTGAAGTTACCAAGCATCTCGAAGAAAGTACCGTGTCTTGCAGTCTTTCCTACGTTCTCAATATCATTTGTTCTGATACACTTCTGACATGTTGTCATTCTCTTTGATGGAGGTGTCTCTACACCTGCAAAGTATGGCTTCAGTGGAGCCATTCCGGAATTAATGATAAGAAGGCTCTTATCATTTCTTGGAATAAGCGGTGCACTTCCACCAGCATAATGTCCCTTGCTTACAAAAAAGTCTCTGAACATATCTCTAAGTTCATTTAAGCCGATCTTTTCCATGGATATCTCCTTATATATATAATCTCTATTATTATCAATATAATTCTTTAAGAAAGTGAAACCTTTACATCTGTCGATTCTTTCTCAATATCAGCATCAACAAATTCAATTGTTTCTAATGTATTTCTGAGATCCGCTCGAAGATCGTCAATAAACTGTCTTCTGAGAATTCTCTGTTCTTCTTTCTCTTCAGCTGTGAGCTCCTGAACCTTAGACTTTCTTGCAAGTTCATTAATTCTGTCAATCTTTGACTGTTCCATTTGGTAGTTCGCTCCTGTTAGATATATTTAGTTGATAATACACTATCAATAAATTTTAACCCAAACACCTTGGAAAATCAACCTTTTATCCCTTTATTCTCTCCCCCACGTAGTTGGATACAATCACAAGAAATGCGTAATTTGAAGGACATTTATCTATACTTGGAAAAATCTTCTCTTTATATTTCCTGTCCTTTGTCTTCTGCCAGCCTCGTTTGATTGCTGTTCTCATACCATGTTCAACAAGTTCCGGCGTAGTCTCATACAAATCAGCAACAGGAATATAGATATCCTTTGTTATAAGCAGATGTGTATACCTGTTTCTGTTAAGTATCCTGATGGCATCAATAATATAATTGAAGCCTTTATACATCGGAGTAATGTTAAGAGCCATTAAAGTCCCAGCAAGCTCTTCAACATACTCTTTCTCATTTCTCAGATCGTATCTGCTAAGTTCTACTGTTTCGTTCAATTTCTTCATAGGTCGTTCATCTTTGTTATCGAATTCCATGCTCTTTCTCCTCTCTTAAATTCAATTACACGCAAATTCTTTCTTTAATTTTCTCAAAAATTGAATCACCTATTCCCTTTACACTCTTGATCTCATCGATGGATTTAAATCTGGTGCTGCTTCTGTATTCAATTATTCTGTCTGCAATTACATCTCCAATTCCAGTCAACTGTTTCAACTCGTCTTTAGATGCTGTATTAATATTAATCTTCCCTGCAGAGGCTGTTGTTCCAGATATACCTGTACTGTTGTCAATAACAGTAATTTCATCACTACGACTGACAACAGGTATGAGAATCTTCTGTCCATCTTCAACAAACTCCGCCTGATTGATTGAATCAATATCGGCATCTTCACTAAGTCCTCCAGCCAGTTCTATGACCTCATACAACCTTGTTTCACCATCAACAGAATAGATCCCCGGTTTGTTGACAGCTCCGCTAATATCTACATACATGGTCATTTGAATCTCAGGCTGCTCTTCAAGTTCAACAGCAGACACGTTATCATTTATTCTGAGAATAATTGCAATCACAAGAATAATTACAACCGCCAGAATCTTACCCGTTCGCTTCTTGTCTTCTAATATCCATTCTCTACATTTACCTAAGCATCCCCCGATTTGTTCGTACTTCATTAATTAGTCCTTTCTACATATTTCAGATAAGTAGAAAAAACAGATATTTAAACTAATAGATGAGGTATTTTTATATTAGAATAGTCAAATATAAATATCAATTGTATTGATTCTGCATTATTACGCAAAAAATCGCAAAAAATCGTTATATAACACACTATATTTATAATATGTAGAGTTTTATCTACAAAAAAAGAGGACTTTCGTCCTCTTTTGCGTTATTTCGACACGTAAACTTTTTGTTAATCTTCAAAATAGTCAAATTCGTAGTCTTCGATTCTGACTGTATCGCCTTCTTCCAGGCCAAGCTCCATAAGCATATCCATACCACCTTGTTTTACAATATACTTATAAAGATATCTGATTGAACCCATATCTTCAAAGTTAGTCGAATTGAAAATCTTGCTGAGCTGCTTACCTTCAAGTACAAATACACCATCCTCGCCAAGATATGCATTGATCTTGCGATAATCTGGATCTCTCTCATCCTTTTCGAAGTCGAACATCTCAATTGTGTCATCTTCAGGCTCTACATAATTCTCGATTGTTGTCAGAGCTTCATCAAGAAGTTCATCGATTCCCTGTCTTGTTGCAGCTGAAATAAAGAATACCTTGCGGCCCTCTTTCTCCATAAAGTCCTTGAACTCCTGCAGCTTGTCTTCATCGTAGACAATATCCATCTTATTGGCTGCAATAATCATCGGCTTATCAAGAAGAGCTGCATCATACTGCTCAAGCTCATTCATTATCTTTTTGTAATCATCAATCGGATCCCTTCCTTCAGAACCGGATACATCAATTACATGAATGAGAACCTTGGTCCTCTCAATGTGCTTAAGGAATCTGATTCCAAGGCCAAGACCGGCGTGAGCACCCTCAATAAGACCGGCAATATCTGCCATTACAAAACTCTTATCATGAAGCTTCACAACACCAAGATTTGGATCGATAGTTGTAAAATGGTATCCTGCAATCTTAGGCTTTGCACTTGTTGCTACTGAAAGAAATGTGGACTTACCAACATTCGGAAAACCAACAAGACCTGCATCGGCGATAAGCTTAAGTTCGAGAATTACTGTTCTCTCCTTAGCTGCCGTACCTGCTTCTGCAAAATTAGGTGCTCTTCTTGTAGAGGACTTGAAGTGAACATTACCTCTGCCGCCTTTACCACCTTTTGCAGCTACAAGCGTATCTCCCTCATGACAAAGGTCTTTCATCAGACGACCTGTTTCCTTCTCAATAATCATTGTTCCTACAGGAACTTTGATTATAAGATCCTGACCCTTTTTGCCAAAACGGTTCTTCTTCATTCCATCCTGGCCGTTCTCTGCCTGATACTTCTTCTTGTATTTGAAGTCCATAAGAGTTCTTAAATTACGGTCCGCAACAAAAACAATGTTACCGCCGTTGCCTCCGTCACCACCATCAGGACCGCCTTCTGGTACAAAAGGTTCACGTCTGAAAGTAACAGCACCATTACCGCCCTTGCCTGAGATTATTTTTATTTCTGCTCTATCTACAAACATTGGTTACTCCATTACATAAATTACATAAAAAAACCCCTATATGAAATATAGGGGCCTCGAAGTTATGCTTCCTTGCTGTATACGCTGATCTGCTTTCTCTTCTTGTCGTATCTCTCGAACTTAATGTTTCCGTCAATCATAGCGAAGAGTGTATCATCTCCACCGATACCTACATTGTTACCAGGGTGGAACTTTGTTCCTCTCTGTCTCATAAGAATGCTTCCAGCGCTTACAAACTCACCAGCACCTACTTTAAGTCCAAGACGCTTGGATTCGGAATCACGACCGTTCTTGGAACTACCTACTCCCTTTTTACTTGACATGGTCAGTTACCTCCTAAAATTTCTACTAAACTACTATGCCTCGATTGCTGCGAGAATATCAGCCTTAGTTGCCTTGCTTGATACCTCGATACCCATCTCAGCTGCGATAGCAAGAAGCTCATCCTTCTTCATTGAAAGGCTTGCCTTTGGAGCCTCTGCCTTTGCCTCAGCCTTAGGAGCAGCTGCCTTTGGAGCCTTCTCCTCGCCGATGCCTGTAATCTTAACGAGTGTATATGGCTGTCTGTGACCGTTCTTTCTTCTGTAGTCCTTCTTAGCCTTATACTTGTAGATGATAACCTTGTCATTCTTGCCCTGCTCAAGAACCTCTGCCTGAACAGCACAACCCTCAACGAAAGGTGTTCCTACTACGAGAGTCTCTCCACCAACTGCGAGTACCTCATTGAAAGTAACTACATCGCCAACGTTTGCTTCAAGCTTCTCAATCTTCAGCTCATCGTTCTCCTGAACTCTGTACTGCTTTCCGCCTGTCTTAATAATTGCGTACATTTATAATTCCTCCTCATACCAGACTCGCCTAAATCAAGGTGCTTACGCTTTCAAAACCTTGTTCGTGCGGCTAACCGCTTAAATATAACATAAAGAATTGACAGTGTCAATTCTTTACGCATTTAAATTATTAAAAAAATCTGTATATAATCTTACTCGATTACTACTCCATCCTCATCAACTTTAAGTCCGCCATCACCGCGCATCTCTGCTCTCTGCTCCTCAAGTTTATCAAGGATCTTGCCTCTGATCTCGTCCATTACAGCAAAGTTCTTATCAAGGAAATCCTTGATATTCTCTCTGCCCTGACCGATTCTCTCTCCATTGTAGCTATACCATGAACCAGCCTTCTCAACGATTCCCAGTTCAACTGCTGTATCAAGAACATCACCGGCAAGTGAAATACCTGTTCCATACATGATGTCGAACTCAGCCTTCTTAAATGGAGGTGATACCTTATTCTTAACAATCTTAACTCTTGTTCTGTTGCCGAGCATCTCATCGCCCTTCTTAAGAGTCTCAATCTTCCTGACATCAAGTCTCATTGAAGCATAGAACTTAAGAGCCTTACCACCTGTTGTAGTCTCAGGGTTACCGAACATAACACCAATCTTCTCTCTAAGCTGGTTGATGAAGATTACACATGTGTTCGACTTGTTAACTGCTCCTGCAATCTTCCTGAGTGCCTGTGACATAAGTCTTGCCTGAAGACCTACATGAGAGTCACCCATATCACCCTGAATCTCTGCCTTAGGAACAAGCGCTGCAACAGAGTCGATAACAATAATATCAATTGCTCCGCTTCTTGCAAGCATCTCACAAATCTCAAGTGCCTGCTCTCCAGTATCCGGCTGTGATACAAGAAGCTCATCTACATCTACACCGAGATTCCTTGCATAAACAGGATCAAGGGCATGCTCAGCATCAATGAATGCAGCCTTGCCGCCAGCCTTCTGTGCCTCTGCAATGGCATGAAGTGTGAGTGTAGTCTTACCTGAAGACTCAGGTCCGTAAATCTCAATAATTCTTCCTCTTGGATAACCGCCAATGCCTGTTGCAACATCAAGGCTGATTGATCCAGTTGGGATAGTCTCTATATTTGAAAAAAGGCTGTCATCACCCAGCTTCATTATTGCTCCCTTGCCGTAAGCCTTCTGAATCTGGTCAAGTGCCTGCTGTAAAGCCTTCTCTTTAGCATCATTCTCAATTCTGTTAGCTGCCATAATTCCTCCTCATATTTAAAAGAACATTTGTTCTAATTGAATAATAGCCTTATTTGTCTTCCTTGTCAAGTATACTTCAATAAGATTATATGCCTGTCCAAAAAAACACCCAATCATTATGCGCACTTTATTCGGCATTTGAAGCACTTTTTGCTATTATTCATAGTTGTTTGGTCGTCTCTCTTATAATCGTCCTTCTATGAGCAGATAAACGGTTCTGAGCATACGAAGAGTAAAGCCTTCCCTGTTCCAGTCTCTCCTTGCTGCACCTGTATGAACTTCAATATACCCGCTTTTTTCGGAGGTTGCATATCCTATATAAGCATCTCCTGCTTTATAACCATCATCTGCATCTGGGCCGGCATATCCGGTTATGGCAACAGCAATATCACTTCCTGATTTGTTTCTTGCCTGTACGGCCATAGCTTCGGCAACTGTACTGCTGACAACTCCATCTCGTTCAATCAGGTTACGATCAACTCCAAGCTGATTGACCTTTGCATCAATGCTGTATGTTACAAAACCTGTTCCATATACAGCAGAAGCACCAGGCACATCAGTAATCGCAGCTGCAAATTTACCTGCTGTGCACGACTCAGCAGATGATAAGGTAAGACCTTTCTCCTTAAGGATTCTTACAACAACTTCCTTAAGCTCTTCATCATCAGTACTGTAAATATACTGTCCGACCAGAGCATCGATTCTCTGGATCATCTGATTAACTGCATTCTCAGCCTCTTCAAGAGTATCCCTTTGAGAAGCAACTCTGATCGCACATTCACCTTCCTTTGCATATGTTGCAACAGTAGGATCTGTCTGCCCATCAATTACAGGAAGAAGCTCAGTCTCAAGATCTGATTCTCCTATTCCGATTGTTCTTATCACCTTGTAGAACATCTTCTTGTCCAGGAACTTCTCAAGATAAGATTTAACGCCGTTGTTCCACAGCCATGTCATTTCTCTTGGTGGTCCAGGAAGACAGATTGCACACTTGCCATCCTTCTCAATTGCACATGCAGGTGCTGTTCCTGCATCATTGTAGAAAGTAGTACCATTCTCAGGCATATATGCCTGCTTGATGTTATTCTGGCTCATCTTTCTACCGAATTTCTCAAAAAAAGCCTTAAGATCGTCAATTACTTTCTCATCACAAACAAGTTTCTCGCCCATATATTCAGATACAATCTCTTTAGTAAGATCGTCCTGAGTCGGTCCGAGACCGCCCGTCGTTATTACTATGTCTGCTTTGTCAAATGCTTCTGCAAGCGTTTCCTTTAGTCTTTGAGGATTATCACCAACAACATAGTGATGCATAACATTGAATCCCATTAGCTGGAGATTCTTAGACAGGAATGCCGCATTAGTGTTGACTGTCTGTCCAAAAAGAAGTTCTGTACCTACAGCAAGAATTGATACTCTCATTTAAACCTCTTAATCAATTACATTGAGAATACGTCTTTATTCTGAAGAACATACTCGCAGCCTGAATATACTGTCATTGCCAGTGAAGCGTAGAATACAACAAGGCCTGCAGTCATAATTACAGATACTGATGGAACAGCCAGAGCAAGAATAATAAGAATAACTGCAATCATCTGCAGCACAGTCTTGATCTTGCCGCTCATTCCAGCTGCAAGAACTCTTCCCTCTGATGCTGCAACAGTTCTCATTCCGGCAACTGTAAATTCTCTTGCAAGTATAATAATCAGAGTCCATCCAGCAATTACTCTAATATCGATGAACAGACAGAGTGCTGAATATACTAGAATCTTGTCAGCAAGAGGATCCATGATTTTTCCAAAATTTGTAACAAGGCCTCTAGCTCTCGCAATTTTTCCATCAAGCATGTCAGTAAGAGATGCAAGAGCAAAAATTACAAGGGAAATCATATAGAATTTCATCATAAAAGCAGCAATAAAGAATGGTACAGCAATAATTCTTGCTAATGTTAATTTGTTAGGCAGATTCATTTATACCTCCTCGCCTTCAAGGTCATACTCGTAAGTGTTCTCAATTCTAACCTTAACGATGTCTCCGAGTTCATGCTCCCTATCAGTTGTGAATGATACTTCACAATCAATCTCCGGTGCATCAAAGCGAGTCCTTCCTATACAGATGTTCTCACCCTCGAATTCATCGATAATAACTTCATAAATACCGTCAATCTTCTTCTCGTTGAGCTCTTCACTTATTCTGCACTGATGCTCCATGACTATGTCTCTTCTGTTCTCTTTAGTCTCTTCATCAAGCTTGCCATCGAGCTCATAAGACGGTGTTCCCTCCTCATCTGAAAAAGCAAAGGCTCCAAGTCTGTCAATTTTCATTGTGTCGATAAAATCAACCAGTTCATCGAAGTCTTCCTCTGTCTCGCCCGGGAATCCCACAAGAAGAGTTGTTCTTATGTGAATCTCAGGGATACGTTCTCTTAATCTATTGATGCAGTCAATGATTGAAGCTTTGCTTGACTGTCTTCTCATTCTTCTGAGAACGTTGTCAGCAATGTGCTGAATAGGAATATCAATGTATTTGCAGATTTTGGGCTCAGTGGCAATTGTCTCAATGAGTTCGTCGGTAATACCATTATCGTAAACATACATGAGTCTTACCCACTCAATTCCTTCAATCCTGCAGATTTCTCTAAGAAGCTCAGGAAGTCTCACTTTTCCATATAAATCTCTGCCGTACTGGGAAGTATCCTGGGCTATAAGAATAAGCTCTTTTATTCCCTCAGCCGCCATATCCTTTGCTTCTCTGATGCAATCCTCAAACTTCTTTGAACGGTATTTACCTCTGATTGCAGGAATCGCACAGAAGGAGCATGCATTATAGCAGCCCTCAGCAATCTTCAGAACGCCGCTATATGAGCCGGACGGCAGAATTCTTGTTCTGTATTTAAGATCATCCTCAATATTTGTAATTCCATCGCGAACCTGGCTGTTATCATCAACAAGAATATCAGTCATATTCTCATATTCATTTACACCGAAGAACATGTCAACTTCCGGCATCTCCTCAGCCAGCTCCTTGTGATATCTCTGAGAAAGGCAACCCGTCACAACAAGTTTCTTATCCTCAAGCTCATTCTTGACATTAACCAGCTCAAAAATCCTTTCAATTGACTCTGTCTTTGCATCCTCAATGAATCCACAGGTGTTAACAACCATGATGTCAGCTTCTTCAGGTGTATCAACCAGTTCACAGCCCTGTTTAACAAGCTCTGCTGCCAGCATCTGTGAATCATAAGTATTCTTAGCACAGCCAAGTGTGTCTATATATATTTTTTTCATTGCGTAAAAAACTATCCTATTATCTCGTTATATCTAGAAATCTCTTCAGGTACTCCTCCGTCATCAGTGTCAGTTGTCGCTTCCTCTTCAGCGTCCTCTGTGATGCCGTAGTACTCTTCCTCTGTCATCAGAATCTGTCTTCCCCTGCTGCCATCTGATGGTCCAATGATGCCCATTTCTTCAATTTCGTCAATGATTCTCGCAGCTCTGTTATATCCGATTCTGAATCTTCTCTGAAGCATAGATACAGATGCCTGCTTTGATTTGAAGATAAATGCAATTGCATCTTCTGTAAGCTCATCAGACATCTCTGATTGTGTCTTCTCTGCAGTTCCCTCAATTGCATTAGCCAGAGCTTCATCATACTCTGCTGTTCCCTGAGATTTAATTGCATTGATAACTCTGGCAATCTCTGTATCAGAGATGTATGGACCCTGAATTCTGTAAGGCTTGCTGCTTCCAACAGGAGAGAACAGCATATCGCCCTTGCCGAGAAGCTTCTCTGCTCCAGCCATGTCAATGATTGTCCTTGAATCAATCTGTGATGATACGCTGAGAGCAATTCTTGATGGAATGTTAGCCTTAATAAGTCCTGTAACTACATCTACAGAAGGTCTCTGTGTAGCAATTACAAGATGCATTCCCGCAGCTCTTGCCTTCTGTGCAAGTCGGCATATTGACTCCTCAACCTGTGATGGAGCTGCCATCATCAGATCAGCAAGCTCATCAATTATGATAACAACTTTAGGTCTGCAGTTCTGAGGCTCCTGATTAGCAATCATAAGCTCGTTATATGACTCCAGGTCCTTAACACCCACTTTTGCGAATTCATCATAACGCTTGTTCATCTCAGCAACAGCCTCAGCAAGAGCTCTTGATGCTTTGCGAGGGTCAGTAACAACAGATGTGAGAAGATGTGGGATGCCATTATAGTTCTCAAACTCCACCACCTTAGGGTCAATAAGAATAAGCTTTACTTCGTTAGGCTTAGCCTTATATAGAATACTTGTAATGATTGAGTTAACACACACACTCTTACCCGAACCTGTAGTTCCGGCAATAAGAAGATGCGGCATATCTTTAAGATTTGATATTACATTGTTGCCAGAGATATCTTTTCCAACAACAAAAGATATCTTTGAATCGGCATTCCTGAACTCCTCTGAATCGATAAGTTCTCTGATAAGCACAGGTGATGGCTTCTCGTTCTCAACCTCAATACCTACAGCTGCCTTGCCTGGAATAGGAGCTTCAATACGAATACTCTTTGCTCTCAGACTAAGAGCAATATCATCTGTAAGTCCCGTAATCTTTGATACCTTTACTCCGGTTGCAGGCTGAACCTCATATCTTGTTACAGAAGCACCCTGTGTTACGTTAAGGATTCTCGCATCAACGCCAAAATCTTTAAGGGTCTTTTCAAGAAGAGCTCCCCTCTGTTCAAGCTGATACTCACTCATCATCTGCTTGCTTCCTCTACCCTGCTTAAGAAGGTCAATGCCAGGAAGCTTATATCCGGAGTCCTCGTTGCTGCCACTGAAGCCGCTGTTAAGATCATTTGCAACGTCATCAGTATTGATATCCTCAAGCTTCTCCGGCTTTGTCTTTCTTGAAGAAGCGGCAGCAGCTGTAACAGCAGCAGTTGCTTCTGCTGCAGGTTCCTTCTTTGGAGCAGGCGTAACCTTTTCTAAAGATGAATCCTTTGTCTTAGGTGTAGTAATTCTCGCAGTTTCAGATGCAAGACCTGCTGCGGCTACTGAAGATGTCATCGTTACACTGTCAAAAGCATCCTCGATTCTGTCCTTAAGACCAGTGCTGTGATAGCCCATGGAGTGATTTCCGAAATATGTATCATATCCGTTAAGTCCATAGCCCTCATTCTTTGTTGTCTCACCAGAAAGGCCGTAAGTTACAGGTCTTTCTACTGTACCTGCAGATTCAACCTCAGATATAAGGCCTTTACCTTCAGTTGATACAGCTATATCTGCTGCATCTTTACCAATGAGACCTTCATCCCTTGAAAGCTCAAGAAGGTTCTTCTTGTCTCTCGCTGCCTTTTCCTTCTCATCTCTATTGCTTGTAAAAGCACTGAAAAAAGATGTTTTTGGCTTATATTCCTCCTGATCATGTTCATGGGAAGGAAGCTCTGTTTTTGCCGGTGCATGCTCTTCGATAAGAGACTGATGATGCGAAGTCACAGCAGCTACAGGCTCTCGCTTATTTCCAAAGTCTATTTCCGGAAGCTTTGGTACATTGTTTGCAATCTCCTGCTTCTTTCTTTCGGCTTCCTCCATCTCTCTTAGAAGTCTCTTGGCCTCTCTCTTATTTCTCATAGTTGAAAGAGCCTTTGAAATCGGTGTGTTAACTACAAGAAGTGTCGAAATAATAATCATTGCTATGGCAATAATGAGAAGTCCCGGCTTACCGAAACCTTTTACGAGCAGGGAGCCAATCTCCATGCCGATAGCACCGCCCTGCTTACCTTCAACACCCGATTTATAATAGAGAAGGATATCTCCAAAGCCGTACTTAAGCTTAGACTCTGTAATGAATCTGTATGAATTCAGTACACAGAAATTAATAAATATCAGGCTTGAAAAGAATGCAGTTCTTCCATTAATGTGCTGAACCTTCTGCATGAAGAGCAGTAATCCGGATGCAAGAAAATAGAAAGGAAGCACATATGCCATAATGCCAAATAAGCCCATACATAAATTATGGACTTTGGCACCAAATGCTCCAGTTGAATCCAGCATGATTGTGAATATGAAAAATACGCCGAGAGCAATAATAGTAATTGCCCAAATCTCGTCAATTACCTTGCGGTCAGCATGTCTCTGTCTCTGCATATTCTGAATCTGCTCCTGCTTTGTCTTAGGCTGTTCAGCAGTTCTGCCAGTTCTTGAAGAAGATCTTGATGAACCTGATGATGATTTAGTTGTTTTGTTCTTGCTGCCCTTAGGTCTACCAGGGCCTCTTTTTGATTCAGCCATTTAGCCTCCCCTTTTTTGAACAAATTACAATTACATGAATAATGTATATCCGATAAGGAATGCACCTACTACCCATACGTAAGCTGAGAAATATCTCAGACTGTACTTCTTAACGATAGTAATCATAACCTTGATGGCAAATATTCCAGAAAGCAGTGAAACTATAAAGCCGACTACAATAGGTCCCATATTATTTGACAGAACCGACTCCATTGCTCCATCACTCTCAAGAATCAGTGAGCCAAGTACAGAAGGAATAGAAATCAGGAATGCAAATTCAACAGCAAAAGCTCTGTCGAGTCCTGTAATCAGCCCTCCAAAAAGTGTTGAACCTGAACTGGAAATTCCAGGTGTAATGGCTACACCCTGAAGTGTTCCGATAATAACGGCGTGTGCCCATGTCATCTGCTCAATGCCTTTGCCCTGCTTCCTTGGATTCTCCGCTATCCACAGAATGATACCTGTGATAATGAGGCCTATTCCTGTTGGAAGCAGTGTCTCATAGAATCCCTCGAACATATCCTGGAATCCAAGTCCGATAATTGCTGTAGGAATTGATGCGATAATAATCATTACTCCAAGCTTTCTTACAGGTCTTTCTTTGAGCTTGAGGCCCTTGAATCTGATAAGATCCCAGATTGTAAGGAAAAGCTCCTTGATAAGTGCCCAGATATCGGCCCAGTAAATAATAAATACAGCTGCAAGTGTTCCCACATGCATGAGAATTGTAAAGATAACTACTGAGTCTCCCTCAATTCCAAAAAAGTGCTGAAGTATTGTAAGATGGCCTGAACTGCTGATAGGCAGAAACTCTGCAAGACCCTGCGCCAGACCAAGAATAATTGCGTGTAAATAACTCAAAACAGTATTCTCCTTATTATATTCTTTAACCTATTTATTATACTATTTTTGTAGCATAAAAAAAAGATGCAAGCCTACGCTTGCATCCATGATTCCACTATTACTCAGCGTTTACAACGTCCTTGCCGTCATAATAACCGCAGTTTGGACATACTCTGTGTGGAAGCTTAGGCTCGTGGCACTTAGGACAAGTTGAAAGTCCAGTTGCCATCTTCTTCATGTTAGCAGCCTTTCTGCTACTTGTCTTAGCCTGCGAAGTTTTCCTCTTAGGTACTGCCATCCGTCGACACCTCCTTATATGTTAATTGAAATTATCTGCTAATTGACACCGACTAATTATAAGCGTTCTAATACAACTTGTCAACGACAAATTATTACAAAAACTTTATTTTTGAATAATTATCGGCCTCTGTACTCTATCAGAATTTGAATACAGAGATTTGCCATCTATGAGATTGTATACGTCCACTGCTAATCCGTCAAGTTCTATCATTCTCTTTAAAGAGCTGTCGAATTCTTCAGTCTCCTTATTGATATTTGTTATGACAGGAACAGTGTTGCCCTCCCTCTTCTTAAGATCAGCCAGAGCCTTGCGACCGGTAACATTGAACCCCAGCAACCTGGCATAACCGGGATGGCTGGCTGCATCTGATCTTCTTATTCCAAGAACAATCTGTGCAAGAAGTCTTGATATTCTGGTGTATGTATATCGTTTTGACTTGGCAAACTCTATTAATTCTTCTGCATTGTCAGCACTAAGAACTGCACTTTTAAGCCGGTTGGCAAGTCCCTCTCCGCCAGAAGGACAATCCTCGATGAGCTGAGGAGCGTCTTTGAGAAGCGAATATTTTATCAATTGAAAAAATGCTTCTTTTCTTCTGTTGATTGTTCTTTCGTCTATAGAAGCAATTGCTGTCATGCAGAATGACGGAATATAAGCATCAACTGAATCACCTCTTGCTATTGCACTTCTAATGCCTGTGGCACTCTGGAAGCGGCTTTCTCCACTAATCTCAGACTGGTAACCGGCCCCCTTTCGTCTGACAGCATATATTTCCATATCTCCGGCAGCCTTTATATACTCAAGCGCAAGAATGTCATTTGGACTGGAAAGCACTGCCAAGTCATCCTCAAGTGAGTCTGAAGTGCTGAAAAGCATCGAATAAGCCTCTTCTCTTGCAGCCGGATAACTGAGTCCTTTATTACGACCTCCTGCAATAAGTTCGTCAAGCTCCTGCTCATGTATAGTTAGGTTATTTGCAACTCTCTTAAGTGCATCAATATCTCCGCACTCTGAGCCAAAAGCAATTGAATCGCATCCAATGGCCTTAAGAAGCTCTACGCCGGCTCTGCCATATTGTCCCGCATCAGAAATCACATAAACAGTTGGAATCTCAACAACAATATCAGCTCCGTTATGTAGAGCCATATCGGCACGAGTCCACTTATCAAGAATCGCAGGTTCACCACGCTGAGTAAAATCCCCGCTCATTGCCACAACAACACAATCAGCCCCGGACCTTGCCCTGGCTTCTTTAAGCAAATATGCATGACCATTATGGAATGGATTATACTCTGCAACTACGCCGAGAAGTTTCATTCGGTCGTCCTTTCTTAATGTAAAAAGGCAGCCTTATGGCTGCCCGTTCTATTAGTTCTCGTCTGCAGTGAAGTCGCTGTTCTGAACTCTCTCTGCGAGATTTCTCATCTCCTGACGATTGCCATTTACCTTTACATTGATTCCGTTGATCATGTCTGTAAACTGGTCGTTCATCGGCTGAAGATAAGCAGCAGTAATGCTTGCAATCTCGTTCTGCATCTCATAAAGCAGCTTGTCGACATACTCGTATGCTCTAAGCTTCATATATCTTGAGTGATTCTCAGCTTCTGAAAGAAGTGCATTTGCTCTCTTCTCAGCTTCTTTCTTGATTGAATCTGTCTCAACAAGATACTCTGCCTGGTCCTTTGCTGACATAATAACCTTATTGTACTCAGCCTTGGCATCCTCGATAATTCTATCCTTCTCCTGTCTGATCCATTCAGCTTCATCAAGGTCTCTTGGAAGGCTAAGTCTGATGTCCTTAATAATGCTAAGGGCAGTATCAACATCTACAAGGCCTTTCTCTGAGAAAGGAACCTTTGAAGAAGCCTCCATAACTTCTTCAAGCTCATCCAAAAGTGTCATTACTCTTACTGTCTCTTCACTCATTTTGCTTCCTCCATACTAAGCTTCTCTTTAATCTTAATCTCTGTGTATCTTGGAACAAGTCCCTTAACACTACCCCCAAGAGAAGCAACTTCCTTAATTAGAGATGAACTGATAAATGAGTATCCCGGATTAGTCATCAGGAATACTGTCTCTGTTCCCTCTGTATATAATCTGGCATTCATCTGAGCCATCTGTATTTCGTATTCGAAATCAGTAGTCGCTCTAAGGCCCCTGATTACAGCCGAAAAACCATTCTCGTTGACATAGTCAGCCAGCAGCCCCGAGAAATTGTCTATAACTACATTAGGAATATCCTCAGTAACTCTTCTGATTATGTCTACTCTTTCGTCAAGAGTAAATAAAGATTTCTTGCTTACATTTGCTATAACAGCAATTGTAAGTGAGTCAAACATCTTAGAAGCTCTTCTGATTATGTCCATATGACCATTAGTAATAGGATCAAAAGAGCCTGCATAAACTGCTGTTCGTTTCATAACAATCACATCCTTCGATTAAATATTAACAAATACGAAACTTTAAAGCAACAAAGCCTCCTAATATTATTCGCATATGTAGACATCTACGCCGATAGAACCGTATTTTTTCTCTTTGATTCTAGTAAGTCGGCCATAGGTTTCCGATAATGGATTATCGTAAAGATGTTCAGCAACTACAATTCCGCCCTCATCAAGAAGCTCATACTCGTTAATAAGATCAAAAGCTTCATCATAATATCCTTCTCTATAAGGCGGATCCAGGAAAATCACATCGAGCTTCTCGTTTATTCTGCCAAGGCACTGTCTGAAATCGCTGTTTGAACATACAGCTTCATCCATTGCCTTACAGTTATCAATATTGCCCATAAGAACTCTGTAATTGCGTCTGTCACCCTCGTTGAAATAGCATCTTGCCGCACCCCTTGAAAGAGCTTCAAGACCAAGTGCTCCAGAACCTGCAAAGAGGTCAAGAGCCACTGCACCCGGGATCCACTCTCTTACCATACTGAAAACAGCTTCTCTAACCTTCTCAGTCGTAGGTCTTATGCCTTCAGGTACCTCGAGTTTCCTGTATTTATAATCTCCAGAAGTAATTTTCATTCTTATATTATACCTTTCGTTCTATATTATTTCACTGTTATCTGATTCAGTTACTCTGTTTAAAACAGATTCAATCTCGCTATTGTCGACAATCAGCGACGGGTCTTCAATAATTCTTTCTGCATCTCTGATTGAGGCGTTTAGAAGATGTTCATTTCGGCTTAGAGACAGAATTCTGCTCTGATAAGCTCCATGCTGCATAGTCCCCATAATGTCGCCAGGACCTCTAAGCCTGTAATCCTCTTCACTTATTTCGAATCCATCTGCCAGTCTTACCATGGCATCAGTTCTCTCAGCTGCAGCATCACTGCTGCTGTAATTAATAAGGCAGCAGTAGGATTGATTATCAGAGCGACCAACTCGTCCTCTGAGCTGATGAAGCTGAGCAAGTCCGAATCTGTCGCATCCTTCAATGACAATAATACTTGCATCAGGCACATCAATACCTACTTCTATAACAACAGTTGCAATAAGCATCTGTATCCTGCCTGCTGCAAAATCAAGCATTATCTTCTCTTTATCTTCTCTGGCCATCCTGCCGTGGATAAGAGCTGCTTTATATCCCTTAAACTGTTTTGACAATTCCTCATACAACTTCTCTACAGAAGAAATATCTTCATTATCACTGTCAATACTTGGCGCAACTACATAAGCCAGCCTTCCCTTGTCAAGTTCTCTTCTTACCTGAGCATAGGCTTTTGCTCTTGTGCCTTTTGTGAAAGCTCTTGTAATAATAGGAAGTCGGTTGGCAGGTTTAGTTCTTATAATGCTGTAATCCATATCACCATATACTGTTGCTGCCAGGGTTCTTGGTATAGGTGTGGCAGACATAACAAGTACATTTACGCCTTTGCCTTTTCTTACAAGGGATTTACGCTGATTGACACCGAATCGGTGCTGCTCATCAGTTATAACAAGCATAAGGTCATTGTACTCAACATCATCCTGAATAAGTGCATGTGTTCCAACAATAACATCAATCTGACCATCAGCAAGATCCGCAAGAAGACTCCTTCGTTCGGAAGCCTTCATACCGCTTGTAAGCAGACTCGTTCTGATGCCAAGAGGTTCAAATGCTTCTTGAAGCTTATTATAATGCTGTCTTGCAAGAATCTCTGTTGGAGCCATAAAAGCAGCCTGATGGCCGGCTTTGACAACCTTGTATATCGCACATTCAGCAACTGCAGTCTTGCCGCAGCCTACATCTCCCTGAACAAGCCTGTTCATCGGACGTTTTGATATGAGATCTTCTTCAATCTGTCTTACAGCATCCTTCTGTCCATCTGTCAGTGCAAAAGGAAGTGTTTCTTCAAACAATCTTATATCAGTATCTTCCACAGATGCATCAAGTGATTCATTGTCTAAAGCCGCTCTGTTTCGTCTGATTATATATTGATAAATCAGAAGCTCATCGTAGCTGAGCCTGTATTTTGCGTATTTATATTCCTTCTCTCCCTGAGGAAAATGTATATTCCTATATGCATAAGCCCTGCTGCAGAGGTTATTCTCTTTAATCAGAGAATCATCAAGCCAGTCTTTCTCTATATCATCCCACTGATACAGTGCAGTTCTTACCCATTTACCAATATCCTTATTAGTAATACCTCGAGTGCATCTGTAAACAGGAACAATTTCTCGCAAATCCTGCTCCGAATCACAAAGAACAATCTCTGGATTAGTCCACACTGCAAGACCGTTTCTTCTTTTCATTTTGCCAAAAACTGCGTATCTCTGGCCTATTTGAAGGGTTTTTGCAATATACTGCACACCGAAAAAAACGGCACTGAAGGTGCCGCCATCATCTCTGAAAGCGCATTCAACAATCACACGACTGCCCCTGATCGGTCTGCTGTTCTTTCTTGTAAGTGTTCCACACACAAGAACATCCCTGTCTTCAGCGGCTATATCGCTTGTGACAGGCTGTCTTCTATCTCTGTACCTGAAAGGATAATGCCTGATAAGATCTCCGACGGTTCTTATTCCGAGCACTTCAAGGCGGTCTCTCTTCTTTGGACCGATTCCCTGTATATTCTCAACATCATCAGAAAATACAAGTCCGCTAGTCATTATATCTGACCACCTCTACATCTCTTTCCTGAAGCTGCCTGGAAAGCACGCCTTTGACACAGGCAGTAAGAACCTTAGGCTTATCAAGGCAAAGCAGTTCAAATTCCTCTTCGATTCTGTCAAAAAGGTCATTGGCCATCTGATTAATGCTCTCTCCGAACTTGGCTATGAAATACACCTTAACAGACAGTTCAGTCTTCCTCTGCTCCTTGACATCAACAGAACTCAGCATATCGTCATTGAGTCCAAAAATAGACTTTCGACAAGGCTTACCTCTCCTGTTGCAGGGAACAAGCAGGTCATCCATTCTGAGCATTTCCTCAACTACAATCTTACAAAGAACGTCATTATTTACGGCTACTACACCGAATTCACTTTTAGTTATCATTGCCATAGCTGAATTATACCACACCACCTTATCTATTTTGCAAAAACGCAAAAAAGAAAAAAGTCTTAAGTGTTACCACTTAAGACTGACTATCGGTTATATATCACTAGATGGCACGGTTAACCTTGCCCGATCTCAGGCAGCTAGTGCATACGTTAGCCTTTCTAACACCACCGTTCTCACTTACTCTAACAGTCTGGATGTTAGCGTTCCACTTTCTTCTTGTGTGTCTCATTGAGTGAGAAACCATGTTACCCGAAGTCTGACCCTTACCACAAACTTCACATTTTCTGGACATCTGCCGCACCTCCTTACTTAGTATCAAATTTACGTTCTTTCGAACACGCTAAATGAATATACCAAAAACCAACAAAGAATGCAAGTACTTTTTTAATTTGTCTATAATTATCTTCTATTCATCACAATTCAGTTGTATAATTAGCAAAGTAATAACAGTATACCATGGGTAACTATGTAAGGTGGACTGGAAATGAACAAAATGAGTAAACC
>JAGHUT010000103.1 GCA_018064645.1 Candidatus Crickella merdequi
CATAATGTAAAATTATAGATTTTTATGTTACAATAAATTGAATTTATTGATAAAAAGGAGCCTTGTCATGCTCGATTTCCGTGTCGATACGTTCCTCTGCGTATGCAAGCATATGAATTATACAAGGGCTGCTGACGAGCTTGGACTTACTCAGCCTGCCGTATCACAGCATATCAGATATCTTGAAAACATATATGGAACGAAGCTTTTTGAATACAGTGCAAAGCAGCTCAGGCTTACTCCTCAGGGTAAGCTGCTTAAAGAGTCTCTGGAATCGATGAACCACGATCTCGGAAGACTCAAATCTGAGATGACAACAATGAGGACGAGGCGAAATCTGCGAATCGGAGCAACAATGTCAGTAGGTAATTACTGCATAAATGAACAGCTGGCATCTTTTATTTCGTCCAATCCAGAATTGAATGTTTCGGTAACTGTTGCAGATACCAAAGAGCTTCTCTCCAAGCTGGGTGATGGTCAGATCGACTTCATTCTGTGTGAGGGTAATTTTGACAAAACCAAGTACAACCACCAGCTCATCAGAAATGAGGAAATCGTTCCTTTCTGCAGCAGCAGCTACGATACGGAAGGAATCACGACTCTTGAGTCACTTTTCTCACATCGGATATTTCTTCGAGAGGAGGGCTCCGGAACAAGAGAAGTCTTTGAAGCATATCTCAGGGAGAGAGGCTTCTCCGTAGACTGTTTTGAACAGCACTGTGACTGCAACAGTCCCCAGGTTATTACGAATATGCTCAAAGCGGGACTGGGAATCAGCTTTATGTACTACACTGTAGGTGCTGACGCGGTGGACGCCGGCTTGCTTAAAACAATACGACTTACAGATTTCAAGCTTCAGCACGAGTTTAATGCGGTATGGCAGAAGCACAGCATATACGAAGATTATTATCGCGACTGCATCAGGTCGCTGCTGTAGTATTGGCAGTTTCATAAGCTGGAAACATACTGAACGCAGCGCCGCTGTATGGTATGATATGAGAATAGATTTATAGAAAGGTGATTATGATGGCTGAATTATTAGCACCTGCCGGAAATATGGAAGCGCTGAAGGCAGCAATCGCCAATGGATGCGATGCTGTCTATCTTGGTATGCAGAAGTTCGGAGCGCGTGCATATTCCTGTAATTTTGATATTGATACGCTGAGAGAGGTTGTCGAATACGCTCATCTCAGAGATGTTAAAGTATATGTGACAATGAACACAATAGTATTCGAGGATGAGCTTGCTGAAGCAAGAGAGCAGCTCTGTGCCCTTAATGATGCTGGCGTGGACGGCGTAATCATTCAGGATCTCGCAATCTTTGATTATGCTGTTGATAATTTTGTCGATATGGAGGCTCACTGCTCGACGCAGATGGGTCTTGATGACCTTGAGGGAGCACTGCTTTTCAAGGAGCTTGGTGCAAAGCGAGTTGTTCTTGCACGTGAACTTGACATAGACACAATTAAAGCGATTAGACAGGCGGCAAAGATTCCAGTAGAGATATTTGTTCATGGAGCCCTTTGTGTATCGTATTCCGGCAATTGTCTCATGTCGGGAATGATCGGTTATAGAAGCGGCAATAGAGGTCGCTGTGTAGGCTCCTGCCGCAAGCCATATGAGCTTGTGGACCTGACTCAGGGCAGATCCCTCGGCGAGAGCTATATTCTGTCCACTAAGGATCTGAATACAATCGATAATATTGATGAGCTTAAGGATATAGATTCTCTCAAAATCGAAGGAAGAATGAAGGAGCCTGTATATGTTGCCAACGTAGTATCGCAGTATAGAAAAGCTCTCGATGGAACAGTAAGCGCAGAAGACAAAGAGAATCTTAAGAAGACTTTTAACAGAACTTTTACAAAGGGATATATATTCGGAGAGGATCGCCGCGACATCACTAATGTTACGAAGCCTAACAACTTCGGCTACGAAATCGGACGCATTACAGGAAGCTATAAGGGCATGTACGAAATCACCCTGAACCAGCTTCTCAACCAGCGTGACATTATAAGAATCGACCACAATAACGAGGACATCAATCTTTCTGTAGAGAAACTTTATGACAGAGATGGCAACCTGATCAACAAGTCCGAAAGCAGGTGTTATATCCGCATCAAGGAGAAGCTTTCTACTGGTGATATTGTTTACAAGACTAAGGATATTCAGTACTATAAATCCCTTGAGGAGCATCTTGATGGTGAGTTCAGAAGATATCCGCTGAATATCAGGTGCTATGCCTATGCAGACGCGCCGCTTGTAATCGAGGCTGAAGGTCTCGGTGCGCACTATATTTATGAGAGTGAGGAGGTGCTGGTTGAGGCGATTAATAATCCAACAGACCGCGCATCTCTCGTTAAGCAGTTCTCTAAGCTTAATGATACTGTTTTTGAGCTCGGCTCAGTTGAGTTCGAAACATATAATGCATTTGTCCCTGTAAAAATTCTGAACAATGCTCGTCGCGAGATTGTTCAGGGTCTCTATGAAGCGAAGCTAGCGGCAAAGAGTAACAGAACCAGGATTCCGGGGGATAAGGAGAAGATTGCCTTTGAGCAGAAGACTCCATATCTGACTGCCCAGGTTGTAACACAGGAGCAGTACGATGCATGTGTGAAGTGCGGAATCGAAGAGATATATTATAAGAATGTAATAAGAAGAAACAAGAATAACTACAATGAGAGGGAAGGCGAACTGCTCGTCGGAGGCTATGGCGGACTGTATCGCTACAAGGACAGCAATCCGATTGTGACTGATTATTCCTTTAATGTTGTTAATTCTGTAAGTGTTCATAAGCTCCACGGACTTGGTGCCGGAAGAGTAACGCTTTCATATGAACTTAACAGGAAACAGCTGCGCGACCTTGTTGATGAATACTTCAAGGCTAACGGTGGATATCCGTCACTGGAAATGATAGTGTACGGTCGCACCCCGCTGATGTTCACCAACTATTGTCCGCTTAAGGCCATGGATCAGTGTGGCAGGTGCAAAGACAACTGTTATGAGCTTAGAGATGAGTATGGAAACTTCCCGATACTCTCTCATGACGATTGCACAACAACGATACTCAACGGAAAGATTTTAAATCTACTCGATGAGATGCCGTCCATCAGAGGTGTGGGAGCCTTCAGGCTTAATTTTACAACTGAGAGCGGAACAGAGGTAGAGAATATAATAAGTATCGCAAAAGCGAAGCTTGAAGGAACTGCCCGGGAATCAGTTTTCAATCAGCAGACTGATACAAGAGGTCAGTTCAACAAAGAGATTATTTAGGAAAGAGGTAATACATGATTCATGTAGAAGAATTGTCATATGGATTTCCTGCGAAGGAACTTTTTGACGAGGTTTCTTTTGATATAGAGGAGGGCAGGCACTGTGCCCTTATTGGAAGCAACGGCACAGGCAAGACTACTCTTGTGGACATCCTTATGCACAAGGATGATTACCTGTATGATGGAACAATCACGCTGGCAGATAATTGCCGTATAGGTTATGCCAGTCAGTTTACAATAAGAGACAAGGTGCAGGATTGCACTGTCGCTGAGTTTCTGGCCGAAAGATTTCACGAGGTTCAGCAGCAGATTGTTGATGTCTGTGAAGAGATGGCGACTGCAGAGGACCTTGAAGAGGTATATGAGAGATACCAGATGCTTCTTGATCTTAATGAAGCCATGGATGGGGATAACTACGAGAGCAGAATACAGAAGGAACTTTTCATTGCCGGAATGACTGATATAGCAGATGTTAAACTTGCATCTATCAGTGGCGGTGAGTATAAGGTTCTTCAGATTATGAAAGAGATGCTTTTCGCTCCCAACATCCTTGTCCTCGATGAGCCTGATGCTTTTCTTGACTTCGCAAACCTGTCCAACCTGTGCAGGCTGATAAATGCATATGAAGGAACTCTGCTTGCTGTTACACACAACAGATATCTTCTCAATCACTGCTTTGATACAATTCTTCATCTTGAGGATAAAGATATTCAGCAGTTCGATGGCAACTACACTGAGTATCGCTGTGCTCAGTATAGAGAGAAGCTGAAGATCAAGGAGCAGAGTATGCTTGAAGAAGAGGAGATTGAGCATCAGCAGGCTCTTGTTGATTCACTTCGCAAAAGAGCGACGGAGATGGTAAACCCTGTAATTGGTCGAACAGTAAATGCTAAGCAGACTTACCTTAATCGTCTTAGAGACAGGCATATAAAGGCGCCTTTCATAGAGTTCAGAGAGCCCCGTATCAGGTTTCCGGAGATAGTAAAGGCTGATGATTCAGAAGCAGTTCAGCCGGCAGAACCAAAGGCTGTTCTGAGCATAAAAAACTATCAGATTGAGTATGACAGGAACGTTCTTGATGCGGTAGACTTTGATCTGCTGGAAGGAGAGACTGTTGCAATTGTAGGAGCTAACGGAACAGGAAAGACAACTCTGATTCGCGACATCGTTAACAACAATCATCCGTCAATTCATATTAATCCGGATACTGAATACGCCTGCTTCTCACAGATACTCGAGGAGAATCTGGATGAGAACAAAACCGTATTTGATGTAATGTACGATGAGGGTTTCTATAACGAGACACTTATTCGCAATTATCTGAATGAATACTGTCTTGGAGAGCTGGATCTGAAGCAGCCGGTGTGTCATCTGTCAACAGGAGAGCAGAATCTGCTGCAGGTAGCAATCATCGCAAACTCTGGAGCGGAACTTCTGATTATGGATGAGCCGACAAGCCATCTTGACGTTTTCGCACAGCTTGCCCTTGAGAAGGCGATTGATGCTTATGAAGGAACAGTGCTTATGATTTCACACGACTTCTATCTTGTGGCGAACTGTGCAGATTATGTGCTTCTCATCGAAGATAATTCCATTCGCAGAATGCGAAACAGAACCTTCCGCAAAATGGTCTACGACAAATACTTCGAGCAGAAGTACCTCGAGCTTGACCGTAAGCGTCAGGAAGTGGAGACAAGAATATCTGAAGCATACAGAGCGGAGAATCTTAAAGCAGCAGAGAAATACTGCGATCAGCTGGAAGAACTGAGTAAATAGATGATAAAAGGTCACCTCATAGCGAGGTGACCTTCTTTTCTGTGTTTATTTATCTTCCGGCCATGGGTTGTCTGCCGCTGCCTTGTTATGCTCCTCAAGAGTCTTTGAGAAGATAACGCTTCCATCAGGACAACCGTAGAAGAACATGTAATCTGTC
>JAGHUT010000085.1 GCA_018064645.1 Candidatus Crickella merdequi
CGAGTGGACAAAGGCAGACCAGGCAGCTGCCGAGGAAGCTGGCATCATCAGAGACGTTAACGGTAACGAGCTTCACGATGGTGATTCAGTAACAATCGTTAAGACTATGAAGGTTAAGGGTTCTTCAACTGATCTCAAGATTGGTACCAAAGTAAAGAACATTAAGCTTATACCGGATGGACCTGATGGACATGATATCGAGTGCAAGATTGATGGATTCGGTGGAATGTATCTCAAGTCAAGCATCGTTAAGAAGGTTAACTAGCCCACCGTAGTGAGGGGACGCATACAAAAAAAGAAGTGCCGAGGCACTTCTTTTTTTAGTTGATGATTTTAAGATATCTAAGAATAGCGAAAGTCATTGCAAAGTTGGTCATTTTCTCGATATCACTTGAATCGCAGTTGCGTTCCCTGTTGCTGGAATCGTTGGATGCGCACTTGGCGGAGTGATCAACAATAGGCTCGGTCGCCGCAAGCCTACAATCTATGCAGGTCAGTTTTTAAAGGCGCTTGGAACAACAATTGCTATTCTTGGCTCAGATTCAATTGTCGTTATGATTATAGGAATCGGCATTTTTGGAATTGCAAGTGGACTCTGGCTTCCAGCATTCTTTGGAATTCCAACTGAAATTGAAGGAATGGATTCAAATATGGTTGCGGCCGCATTTGCATTCATGTCATCCTGCGGATTTGCAATGGGCTTCGTTGCACCCGCAGTTGGAGGATTGCTTACTAATTTCCTTGTCAAGATGGCACCAGTTGCAGAGACTGCTCATGCATTTGGACTTAAGTGGAGTTTGTTCATTCTTGGTTTAATCAACTTTGTGGCATTCTTCATAGCTTTCTTCATTCCAGAGACGGGATCAAAGAAGAAAGCTTAACCTTAGAAAGACCACCCCGCTTATTGCAGGGTGGTCTTTCTATATGTCGATATTTAGCGATAATACTGTGATGACTGGTTATTTGCCATAGCAGTCAAATATGCTCTGCTGCACATATCTCTCAGGATATTCATTTAGATAATTGAAGCATTCGTCAGGCGAGTTCATTATGCCGTGTTTGCTACACACTTCATTGAAGACTTCCATTAGCATTGAATGATTTGGACTCAGAAGATTGTATGAATACCCATAGGTCCTGATGTACCTGGCTTTGAGTCCCGGGAAGTGCCTGTCGAGTGCCTGATAGTAGTATTCTCTGTCCCCCTCACGAAGTGTAAGGCCCATGCCGAAACATATTATACCTTTGACTTCAGCTTCAATGCAGTAATCAAGAATCCCTCTGAGATTCTCTTCTGTATCATTTAAAAAAGGCAGAATAGGGGATAACCATACAACTGTAGGGATGCCGGCTTCTTTAAGTCTGATAAGGGCCTCAAATCTTTCGCGGGTTGTAGATACATTTGGCTCGATGATTCTGCAGAGCTTCTCATCATAGGTGGTGAGTGTCATTTGAACAACTGCCTTTGATTTGCGGTTAATTGATTGGAGCAGATCGAGATCGCGAAGAACTCTGTCTGATTTGGTAATTAGAGTTGCACCAAATTCATACTTGTCAATCAGCTCAAGACATTTACGAGTTATCTTGAGCTCTTCCTCGATATGAAGATATGGGTCGCACATGGAGCCTGTTCCAATCATGCATCTTCTGCGTTTGGATTTAAGTGCTCTCTCGAGTAATTCCGGTGCATTCTGTTTGACTTCGATATCCTCGAAGTCGTGAGTGAAGCCATAACATTTACTTCGTGTATCACAATATATGCAGCCGTGAGAACAGCCGCGATATGTGTTCATTCCATTCTTTGCCGAAAGAATTCCTTTGGCATTCACGTAGTGCATAGTTATACCTCAATCTGTCGATTATTCTTAATTATATCTCTATCAAATAAAAAGAACAAGTGTTCTATAATAATCTTTTGACAACATAGGTCCAGCACAATAAAAACATGCTATAATAATGTATTAAATATGTAAGGAAGAGATAATGAACAGAAGAAAGAAATCACCAAAGACTCCGGTTCTTACATCTATATTACTGATTCTTGTGACGATTGGACTTATGTATTTCAAGGGTCCGGGAAGCAGTGCTATTGATACAGATGGTGAGTATTATACAGAGACGCAGGTTGCAGCATATCTCGACGAGTTCGGCGAGCTGCCATCGAATTACGTAACCAAGGATGAAGCAGTCAAACTTGGATGGGAGGGTGGCAACCCTATGAACTCAATCGGCAAATGCATCGGCGGAGACTACTATGGTAACTACGAGAAGAAGCTCCCTGACGGTGTTTACCACGAGTGCGATGTCAACTACTCCGGCGATTCCAGAGGTGCAGAGAGACTCGTGTACTCGACCACAGGAGACATTTATTACACCAGTGACCACTACAACTCGTTTGAGAAGCTATATTAGGAGGGGATATGAAGACATTAGTTGTTAGAAACCAGAATTATTCTGTCCTCACCGAGGCTCTTAGGTATATTGGGGAGGAGCTTGCTTTTCCTTCATATTACGGATGCAATCTTGATGCTTTATATGACTGCCTGTCAGAGGTCAGGGAAGAGGTGAAGTTTGCTTTTGTTTATGACAAGGACATAGATGCAGACTGGCTGGACGGAATCGCTAAGGTTGTAGGTGATGCAGCAGCAGTCAATAAGAACATCATCTGTCTGAATGCACTCAAACTTGGAGCAACATATAAGCACTTCAAAGGCAACATGTATGTTGCAGAGGATATTGCAAAGCATTCAGAGGATTGTACAGATTACGTGGTATATCGCAAGCAGTACGGCGATGGGGGATTGTGGATCAGACCTCTTGAGATGTTCCTTGAAGAAGTTGATCACGACAAATATCCAGAAGTGGAACAGAAATACAGATTCGAAATTCAGGAATAAGAATGAAGAAACTAAACATTAAGAAACCGAAATTAAAGAAAATCAGCAAAAAAATGATGAAGAAGATTCTCATCGCTGAGGCAGCAGTTCTGCTTGCGGGAGTGGGAGTTTTCTTTGCTGTTGGTAACAAAGCTGCTGAAGAGCCTGTGCTGGAATTCGATGAGACACAGCTTTCTGAGGAGACCCTTGCACTGAAGGCAGCAATGGATGATGCCAAGGCAGATGAAGATGCAGCCAGGGCTGTCCTCAATGAGGTAGACAAGGAACTTAGGACGGCCGAAAGAAAGATGTTCTTCAAAGGCGAGAGTGTCAAGAATCTGAGGAAGCAGTCCAACGAACTGGCAGCTTTTATTGCAACTGAAGAGAAGTCATATAATGAACAGAAGGCTGGTCTTGATGGTGCGGCAGCTCAGGCCCTTGAGAGATATAACAACTGCGGATGGTATTTTCTTAACAGTAAGGCAACGACCAGCATTGAATACTGGGCAGCTAAGGCAAAGGCATACGGAGGAACAAGTGCTGCGGCAAACACAGTTCTGTTCAGTTCTGCTCTCAGCGATGCTGTCAAGTACGACAACCTGATTACAGCTTCGTATCAGATTGAAAAGAGCAGCAGTCTTGGCGGAATCAATCGTCAGATTGACTATAATCTCATGACAGCAGCTGCTGTCAGTGTCGCAGTATATACGGCAAATCACAGCCTGACACATACTTTTGCATGGAAAGTAATTGGTGCCAACTACGGGCCTTGGGCAGATGAGAACCTGGCATATGGAATGAGTGCTTCAAGAGCGTGGTCTGTCTGGTACGATGCGGAAAGGGCAAATAACGGTCCTCACTTCCGCAACATCAACAACAAGGGGCGTAATACAACAGGTTATGGCTATACCGTTAAGGGAAGCCCTGCACCATCACATGCACAGGAATTTGGTGTCAACAGCTCCGGTGCGGTGCTTACAACACCAGCCCAGTTCAGAGCAGATCTTACAGCATTCCGAGATGAGGCGAAGAAGGCTTATGATGAGGCTTATTCTAAGAGCATCATGCTAAAAACTGAGCCGATTCCGCTGATTCAGGCTCGTGCAAGTTTTGAGAGCATCAATGCGAAGATTAAGGCAGCGGCTAAGAAGGCTGGAATCAAATACTTTAAGATTCTTGAGAAGTATCAGGCTGCAGAGGCAGATTACAATGATAAGCATGAGGCTTATCTGGCAGCAAAGGCTGCATATGAAGAGGCTGCAGCAAAAGAAACAGGACAGAAAGCACCTTCAGAAGAAGGGGAGAAAACCGAATAGTGAGTGTAAAAAGAAGTGCCTGCAGTGGCACTTCTTTTTGCTACAAAACGATGCTCTCAAGGAGAGCTCTTGTTGCAGGCGGCATGTTCTTCCTGCTGCGATAGGCAAGACCAAGGGTACGAATAACCGGCTTATCAAGAGGAATGGCAACTACATCAATGTTATAGTTCTCTACCATAAGCTGGCTGGAAAGAGATACACCAAGATTCATTGAAACCATTCGCATTGCAGTATAGTCGTCCTTGCAGGTGAACCTGATATCCCAGTCAGTCTTTTTGTTAACAGCAAGCTCCGGCCATCCTGCTCCCAGGGGTGTTGCACTTCCTGTAGAGTATGAGACGAAAGGATAGGCTTTAAGTTTGTTCAGACTGACTGAGCTGCAGGATGCAAGAGGATGCTCCTTTGATACTACGGCAACGACAGGATCAGTCAGCAACTCGTCAAAAACATAGCTCTTTGGACCGGGAAGCTTCTCCATCAGAACAAGATCAAGTTCTCCTGTAAGAAGCAGTTTCTCAAGCTGCGCAGTTTCGTGCTCTACAAGATGAATGTTGATATATGGGTATCTGGAGTTGAAACTCTTGATAATACCTGGCAGCCATGCATAGGAAAGGCTTGACAGACTCCCTATTCTTACATCGCCGGTTATGATGCCATTCATCTTGTTTATCTCAAGCTGCATCAGATTCTCTGCTTTGATAATATATCTCATGTATGGAACAATCGTTTCTGCGGCGCTAGATAGAACAACACCTCGGTTACCTCGAATGAGAAGCTGTGTTCCAAGCTCTTCCTCAAGGTCAGCTATTATCTGGGTAACTCTGGACTGTGAATAACCCAGCAATCTGGCTGTTTCTGTCATGTTACCGCTTTCGGCAACGCTGATAAGCACCTCGTATTTCTTTGTATCCATGTTAAACTCCTTGAAATTAGGAATACTAATATCAGACATGAGTGATATTTGTTTCACTTATCGTATTACATGTGATACCTTTAAGTCAAGTTAGTGTTAAAGAGGACTAGAGTAACAGCCTCTATATAATTGCTGCATCACCTTCTTTTGTTGAAAAAGAAGTTCATGCATCCCCTGAAGAGAGCCTGCGAATTTCGCAGGCTCTTTAATTGTATATATTCGTTGTTCATGTTATATTGAAGACAGTAATTATCGTATCGGACCAGAAGGGAGAGGGCGAATGAATTTTCTAGAAGAGAGAATTGCTAAAGACGGAGTCATCAAGCCAGGTAATGTGCTTAAAGTAGATAGTTTTCTTAACCACCAGATGGATATTGATCTGTTTAACAAGATGGGCGCTGAGTGGAAGAAGAGATTCGAGGGAAAGCCTATCAACAAGATTCTTACAATTGAGGCATCAGGAATCGGAATCGCATGTGTGGCAGGAACATACTTTAATTGTCCTGTTGTTTTTGCAAAGAAGGCAAAGAGCATTAATATCGATGGAGATGTTTATGTAACAGAGGTTGAATCATTTACACATAAGACAAAGAATCAGGTTCTTGTATCAAAGAAATATCTCAACAAGGATGATCACGTTCTTATTATTGATGATTTCCTTGCTAACGGCTGTGCTCTTCAGGGTCTGATTTCACTTGTTCATGAGGCAGGTGGAACTGTTGAGGGAATTGGAATTGCCATTGAGAAAGGTTTCCAGATTGGCGGCCAGGTTATCCGTAACCTTGGTTATCAGCTTGAGTCGCTGGCCATCGTTGAAGGAATGAACGATGAGACAGGCGAGATAATCTTCAGATAAGAATAAAGAATCGACAGAAAATAAACACCGGGTCATGTGACCCGGTGTTTTTCATATATTCTGCTACGCTGCAGTTATGCAGTCTCTTCCTGATCCTTAGGAAGTAAAATGTTCAGAATAATAGCAACCATTGCAGCTGGAACGATTCCTGAGCCACCGAAGATAAGCTGTACAGCTACTGGTGTGTGTGCAAGGATTGCCGCATTGGCACCCATTCCATAACCAACACCAAGGGCAACAGAAACGATTGAGAGATTACGTCCTGTAAGTGGTGTCTTTGTGATGAGCTGAATACCGCTTACTACGATTGATGAGAACATCATTACAGCAGCACCACCAAGAACTGACTGTGGCATGATTGAAACAAGAGCTCCAAGCTTAGGGCAAAGTCCGCAGAGGATGAGGAAAACTGCACCTGTAGCAAGAGCAAATCTGTTTACAATCTTAGTCATAGCTACCAGTCCTACGTTCTGTGAGAAGGATGTGTTAGGAAGAACACCAAAGAGCGCAGCAAAGGATGAACCAATACCATCACAGATAACTCCGCCTGAAAGCTCCTTGTCTGTTGCCTCACGACCAAGTCCACCTTCCATAACTCCTGAGATGTCTCCAACTGTCTCAACGGCAGTTACGATGAACATAATGATTACTGGAATTATAGCTCGAATGTCGAGAATAGGCTTAACAGGCATAATCTTTGGTACTGCAAACCATGCTGCGTTTGCAACCTTATCCCAGTTAAGAACCCATGCCTTTGTATACTCAAGACCTTCAGCAGTAACACCTGTTGTTGGGAGGATAAGTCCCATGATCGCTGCAGCGATATATCCGAAGATGATACCGATAAGAATTGATGATGAGCTTGTGATTCCTGTTGTTGCACTCTTGAAGATAAGAATTACGACAAGAACAAAGCAGGCAAGAAGAAGATTCTCAACTGAACCGAAGTCAGGTGCATTGTTGCCGCCTCCAAAAGTATTAATACCAACAGAAATCAGACTCAGTCCGATTGAGAGTACAACAGTACCTGTTACTACTGATGGGAAGAATTTACGAAGAGGCTTGAGGAAGAATCCGAGCACACCTTCAAACAGTCCACCAATCATGGCTGCTCCCATGATTGCGCCGTATGCAATTACTCCACCGCCCATTGTAGTAGCAACGCTATTGAATACTCCAATGAATCCTGATGATGTTCCCATGATGATAGGAACTTTTCCTCCGATAGGTCCGATTGAGAACAGCTGAATCAGAGTAACAACACCGGCGATAAGCATAGCATTCTGGAGGAGGCTCAGCTGGAGTCCAGCAAATTCTGATCCTGTAAGACCGCAGGCACCGGTAATAATGAGAAGTGGTGTCAGGTTACCAACGAACATAGCAAGTACATGCTGGAGTCCGAGAGGAATTGCCTGACTCAGCGGCATTTTGCCATCAAGTTCAAAAGCCGCAGGCGAGATGTTGCTTTTCTTAGCCATAAATAATTGTCCTTTCTCTTCTTTTGTGTGATGTTCTTATATAGCTATTAATTATTAATAGACATTGCTATCTGCTCTGGAGTGATTGGCAGTTCGTTATGCCATACACCTGTAGCGCGATAAATCGCATGAGTAATTGCCGGTCCTGGTGTATTGATTACAATCTCACCAATTGACTTTGCGCCAAAAGGACCTGTTGGTTCATAGCTGTGTTCAAACTCAACCTGAAGCTTACCCATATCCAGTCTTGTTGGGATTCTATACTGCATGAGAGAATTCTCAAGCAGCTTACCTTTGCTGTTAATGGTTACATTCTCCATGAGGGTGTGACCTATTCCCTGTACAAGTCCTCCCTCAGTCTGAATGCGGGCGAGGGCAGGGTTGATTGGGATACCGCAGTCGACAACTGCCTTGTAATTAAGAACCTCAACCTTACCTGTGATCTTATCAAGCTCAATCTCAACCATTCCAACCATATATGGAGGAGGTGATATAGGAGAGGTGTTCATCGCTGTCGCTTCTGGTGATACATAGTTGAAAAGCTGTGATTTGATACCAACGTCAACCATTGACAGTACCTTACCGCTTGATATGCTGCGAACCTGTCCTTTTTCAAAAATTACTTCGTCAGGCGCACATTCCATCATTCCGGCAGCAATTTCGCAGATCTGTGATTTAAGCTTGTCGCATGCCTTTACTACTGCCTGTCCTGTTATATATGTTGTTGAAGATGCATATGAACCTGAATCGTAAGGTGAGGCATCTGTGTCTGCACCGAATACTGTAACATCATCAACTGTGCAGTCCATACATTCTGCAACCATCTGGGCCAGTATTGTATCGCAGCCTGTTCCCATGTCAGCAGCGCCTATGACAAGGTTGTAGGTTCCGTCTTCGTTAAGTCTTACAGTCGCAGAGCCAACATCAAGATTGGAAATGCAAGAACCCTGCATAGCCATTGCAACTCCTGCTGCGCGGACTTTGCCGTTGCCCATATCTCTTACAGGGTATTTGCTTTCCCAGTCAAAGAGTTCTTTACATCTGCTCATACACTTATCGAGGGCACATGCATTTGCAGTCTCGTCATAATAAGCAGGCATGAGCATACCTTCTTTAACCATATTCTTTTCGCGAATGGCAGTTGGATCCATACCAATCATTTCGGCGAGCTCATTTACAATTGTCTCAAGGGCAAATACACCCTGTGTTGCTCCGTAGCCTCTGTATGCACCGGCCGCCAGAGTATTTGTATATACTACATCAAATGCGAAACGATGTGCCTCAAGTCCACCAGTGTAAAGAGGGATTGACTTGTGTCCAGAAAGGCCAACTGTTGTCGGACCGTGTTCACCATAAGCACCAGTATTGGAAAGAGTATAGAAATCAAGAGCGCGGATTCTTCCATCGTTGTCTGCACCCATGCGAATCTTTACTTCCATTTCGTGACGAGGTGAGCCTGCAATCTGTGATTCCCCGCGGGAGAAGCATATATACGCCGGACGACCCGTCTTGAATGTAACAAAAGCAGGGTATACTTCGCATACTGCCGTCTGTTTTGCACCGAAAGCACCTCCTATACGAGGTTTTTCAACACGAATCTGATTCTTAGGAATACCAAGAGCCGTTGAAAGTATTCTTCTAACATGGAAAACAATCTGTGTTGATGATATTACATGTAATCTTCCATAACGGTCATAGCTTGTATAAGTTCTGAAAGTCTCCATAGGAGTCTGATTATACTGTTTAGTATGATATGTTCTCTCAAGAACAATATCGCAGTCTGCCATAACGCCTTCAAGGTCGCCATGAGTATTATCCTCGCTGGCTATGATATTCCTGTGCTGGAATGCACCCCAGTCACTTGGAACTTTCCAGTCCTCTTCCGGATGAACAAGAATAGGATTGTCTTTTGCTGTGCGAAAATCGAGCAGGGGCTCGAGCACATCATATGTTACTTTGATAAGCTTAAGTGCCTTGACAGCGGAAGCTTCATCTTCTGCCGCAACAATTGCTACGGGATCGCCTACGAAGCGTACGTGTCTGTCGATAATAAGTCTGTCATGTGGAGATGGCTCCGGAGCAGTCTGACCTGCATTGCTGAATCTCAGCTGTGGAACATCTTCCCATGTATATATATCTACAACTCCAGGTATAAGCTTAGCCTTTGATGTATCAATATCTTTAACAATTGCATTAGCGTGTGGGCTTCTAAGAAGCTTGACTATAAGAGCATCTTTTGGAGTTATATCCTCTGTATATACAGGCTTGCCGAGAAGAAGCTGCATTGAGTCCTTCTTGCGGACGGATTTGTTAATGGCATTGTAATTCTTGTGTTCCATAATTCCTCCTATCCTTCTCTGCTATCAAGAAAAGCTCTTATTCCGCGGAGCTGACCCTCATAGCCTGAGCATCTGCAGAGATTGCCTGAAAGGAACTGAAGAATCTCTTCATCAGTTGGATCAGGATTCTCGCGAAGGAGAGCAATTGTATTCATTACGAAACCAGGATTGCAGAAGCCGCACTGGTCAGTTCCCTGGTCTGCCAGGAATCCTACAAAAGCAGAAGCTTCCTCCTGAAGACCTTCAAGTGTATAAATCTCGTGACCGTCTGCTCTTGCTGCCAGAAGGGAGCAGGAGAGAATAGGTGTTCCATCCATAAGCACAGTGCAAAGACCGCAGTTTGACGTCTCACAGCCGCGTTTAACGCTAAAGCATTTGTTATCACGAAGAAAATCTATAAGAAGAAGATCTGGTGCAATCTCTCTAACGATGTTACTTCCGTTAAGTTTGAGTTTGATTTCCATTAGATCTGACCTCCTATTCTCATGATATTACGCGCTGTAAGTCCTTTGATGAGGTGCTTACGATATGCGGCACTTCCGCGCATGTTGGTCGAGGTCCTTACATTCGAAGCTACGTATGAAGCAAAAGCTTCTGCAGAATCTTCAGTAATTCCTTCTGAAAGAATACCTGTATCTTCAACTACAACTGCTTTACCTGGACGTGCACCGATAACTGCACGGTAGCTGCCGTCAATGCATGATAGGGCACAGGTAATTACTGGATAATCTGTGCGCTGGATGCGCATTGCATCATAAATCACCTTGCAAGGTTTCTTCTTCACGATGATTCTTACAAGGATATCGTTGTCGTACTTCATACCAGAGAATTCTCTGAGTGAAATAACGCCGCCTTTATATAGTTCAACATAAGTGTCCATTGCAAGGAATACTGTAAGAATATCTGAGAATCCGAATCTTCCCCAGATGCTTCCTCCGATTGTTGCCATATTCCTGAACTGAACTCCGATAATGTCTTGAACGGCAGTTTTTATGGCATTATCTGAATAACTGTTGAGTCCTTCATGCTGCTCAAGCTGTCTAAGTGTGACCATTGCGCCGATTGAGAATTCTTCAGATGTTTCCTCAATTGTATCAAGCCCGAGCGCACCAAGATCAATTGCAACATTAACAGGTGTTCGCTGCATCTTAATCCAGAGCATTCCACCGATGATGCGGTTGTTACGCTTCTGATTCAACTCGTATGCTTCTTCGAGACTTTTTGGTCGAATGTATTCTTTGATTGTTATTATATACTTAATACTCCCTGCTTATTGTCATAATTTTACAATTATATAACTATATAATGATATATGTAGAATTTGTCATTGTAAATAAATCTTGATATAATGCGTTATAGTAATAAAAATATAACGCATAACGAAATATAGGGGAATAATGAAAAGCAAAAGACTAATTACAATTACAGCATTGCTTATGCTTGTTATATGTATCGTAACAGGTTGTTCTGGTAATCTGACTGATGAAGATGCTTCAGGTGAGTATCCGCTTACGGTAGTAGACCAGGCAGGAAGAGAAGTTACAATTGATAATGAGCCTGAATCAATTGTCAGTCCATATTACATTTCTACAAGTCTGGTCATGGCCCTCGGCCTTGGAGAAAGACTTGTTGGAGTAGAGGATAACGCACAACTAAGACCTATTTATCAGTTGAGTAACCCTGATATTCTGGAACTTCAGAATGTGGGCTCTGTTAAGGAACTTGACATAGAGGCAGTTGCTGCTCTTGAACCTGATCTTGTAATTCTTCCTATGAAGCTTAAGTCGGCTGTTGAACCCCTTGAAGAACTTGGCATAACAGTTATCATTATTAATCCTGAATCACAGGAACTTCTTGAAGAATCAATTGTTCTTGTTGCAACCGCAACAGCTGTGAAGGAGCGAGGAGATGAGCTTCTTGGGTTTATCAATGAGAAGAAAGAGTTTCTTACCGAGAAGCTTAAGGACACCGAATCTGTAAGCGTATATATGGGAGGCAACTCGGACTTTCTTTCGACTGCCAGCAACGGAATGTATCAGAATGAGTTAATTGAACTGGCAGGAGGGAAGAATGTCGCAGGAGAGATTGAAGACACGTACTGGGTTATGACAAGTTACGAACAGCTTCTTAAATGGAACCCTTCCTATATTATTACAGCATCGAGTGCCGGCTATTCGGTCAAAGATGTGCTTAATAACAGCAGTGTAGCTATCTGCTCAGCGGTTAAGAGCAGAAATGTATATCATATGCCTGATAATGTTGAGTCAATTGACAGTCCTGTTCCGGGAGGAATTCTCGGCGCGATGTGGATGGCAAATGTGCTTCATCCTGATGTTGTTTCTAAGGATGATTATGAGAAAGCAGTAAAGGATTTCTATAAACAATTCTATGATGTCGAAGTCACTTTCAAGAAATAAAATTCAAATAATTGGCATCCTGACAGTTGTTGTTCTCGCAGCAATCAGTCTTTATGTGGGCAAATTCCCACTGGAAATTTCAGAGTTGCTGGCAGGAAATGAACTGCACTGGAAGGTTTTTGTAAATCTCAGACTGAGCAGGACTCTTGTGGGCCTTTGGGGAGGGTTTGCTCTTGGCGTGACGGGCTTTGTGTATCAGACATTATTCAGGAACCCACTGGCAGCTCCTGACATTATAGGCGTATCATCCGGTGCAAGTGCAGGTGCGGCAGCGGGTATTCTGTTCTGCTCTGGTTTCAGTGCGGATGTTCTTCTGCTTCAGATTACGGGTGTGACTTTTTTCTCATTTGTCGGAGCTCTTACGGCAGTTGTACTTGCACTGATTCTGTCAAGACTTGCTAGCAGCAACAGCAAAAGCACTATTATTCTTGCTGGTATTGCAGTTCATTCACTTGCGCAAACTGTTCTGATGGTGCTCAAAATGGTTGCGGATCCTGAGAAGGAACTGGCTTCTATTGAATATTGGATTATGGGAAGTCTAAATAGTGTTCGTATGCAGGTTATGGCTGGAAATATGGTTCTGTGCGTAATCTGTATTGTTGTTATTTTCATGCTCCACAGACAGCTGCTTCTTCTTGCAGCAGATGAAGTTGAAGCACGAATGATGGGGGTTAATGTCGAGAGACTTCGTCTTATCCTTCTTGTTCTTGCAACTTTGACTGTTGCCAGTGTTGTCAGTATTGCAGGACTCGTCAGCTTCGTTGGATTGTTTGCTCCGCATGCAGCTAGAATGATTACAAAGAATAATAGAATCGAGACAATGTTTCTTGCTGGAATAGTAGGAAGCTGTCTCCTGATTATTGCTGATATTCTTGCAAGAAGTATTGCGGCGACAGAGCTTCCGATCAGTATTTTTACAAGTCTTATCGGCGCACCGTTCCTGATATATCTGGTTGTTAAAGGGAAGGCCGACATATGAATCATTTTGAAGTGCAGAATCTTACAGCCGGATACGGAAATAATACAGTCCTTGAGAATATTAGTTTTGAAACGCAAAGGGGAGAACTTGTTGGCGTAATTGGTCCTAACGGCTGTGGCAAAACAACATTATACAAAGCAATTTGTAACTCCCTGCCACATGAAGGGGGCTGCTATATAGACGGAATTGAGCTTGAGAACCTGTCACCAAGAGAGCTGGCCAGATTATGTGCATATGTTCCACAGAGAAGTGGAATCACAATAGATATTTCTGTTCTGGATGTAGTGCTGCAGGGAACAAATCCAAGGTTGAAGCTTCTGGAATACCCTTCAGCAGATATGATAGAGCGGGCAATCGAAATAATAGAATCAGTGGGGCTCACAGGCAAAGAGAATATGAACTATATGCATCTGAGCGAAGGACAGAAGCAATTATGCATTTACGCAAGAGCCATCATGAGTGGTGCAAAGCTGCTGCTTCTTGATGAGCCAGAAAGCTCACTTGACTTCCGATACAGATATCAGCTTCTCTGTTCACTTAAGGAATGGATCAGGACAAATGAGAGTGGTGCGATTATTACACTTCACGATCCAACCCTTGCACTTAATTTCTGCGATCGGCTGATTGTTATTGCAGAAGGCAGGATATACGCGGAACTGAAACGCAACATTACTTCTCTTGAAGAGATGGAGGAGAAGCTTAGTTCCATTTACGGACCTTTAAGCCTTCAGAAGTGCGTCAATAAATCTGGCTATGAACAAATTGTAATGTTGAAAGAGAATTAAATGAGAACACAAACAAGAATTACATTCTGGGATGATAACAACGACAAATTCTGGGGAGAAGGACCCTGTAGACTTCTTAGGGAAATAGAAAGAACAGGTTCTCTAAGGGCTGCTGCAGGGGCGCTTTACATGGCATATACAAAGGCATTTAAACTTCTAAAGAACGCGGAAGAGTCTCTTGGCTATCCACTTACAGTAAGGGCAACCGGCGGCAAAAACGGCGGCGGCAGTATTCTTACACCTGAAGGCAG
>JAGHUT010000084.1 GCA_018064645.1 Candidatus Crickella merdequi
AAAAGTACTGTAATGTATAATATTTACGTATGTTTATGCAAAAAATTCAGTTCAAGGTAGATAGAGCTGATTTATGTAATAATTATACAAATTTAATAACATAAGGAGACTGTATATGGCTATAACAGTAATTACAGGCCTTGTTTTCCTTATTGTCGGCATACTTGCTGGATATATTTGGCGTAAGTCCGTTGGTGAGAAGGCTATAGGAAGCGCCGAGCAGAAAGCACAGAACCTTATTCTTGATGCCCAGACTCAGGTAGAGAATATGAAGAAGGAGAAGGTTCTCGAAGCAAAAGAGGAAATACATCGCCAGAGACAGGATTTGGAGAACGAACTCAGAGCAAGAAGAAATGAGATGTCCAAATCTGAAAGAAGAATTCAACAGAAAGAAGAACACATGGAGCGCAAGATGGATAATCTTGAGAAGCGCGAGCAGAATCTTTCAAAGAGAGAGCGTTCCATGGATGACAAGCATAAGGAAATCGATGCATATCTTGAGAAGCAGATCAAGGAACTTGAGAAGATTTCCGGCTACACTAAAGAAGAGGCAAAGCAGATTCTTCTCGATGAAGTTGAGAAGGATGTAAGGAAGGATGCATCAGCTCTTATTACAAGAATTGAGAGCGAGGCAAAGGATGAGGCAGCAAAGAAGGCCAAGGAGATTATCACTATGGCTATTCAGAGATATGCTGCTGACCAGGTTACAGAGACAACAGTATCTGTTGTAAGTCTTCCTAATGATGATATGAAGGGTCGTATCATCGGAAGAGAAGGTCGTAATATCAGAGCTATCGAGACTCTTACAGGTGTTGAACTTATTATTGATGATACACCGGAAGCAGTTATTCTTTCAGGCTTCGATCCTGTAAGAAGAGAGATTGCGAGAATTGCACTTGAGAAGCTTATTGTAGATGGACGTATTCACCCTGCAAGAATTGAGGAGATGGTACAGAAGGCTACTAAGGAAGTTAACAACATCATTAAAGAGGAAGGTGAGAAAGCCTGCTTCGAGACAGGTGTACACAACCTCCATCCAGAGCTCATCAAGCTTCTTGGAAGACTTAAGTACAGAACTTCATATGGACAGAATGTTCTTCAGCATTCTATTGAAGTTGCTACACTTGCAGGACTTATGGCAGAAGAACTTGGTTTTGATGCAAGACTTGCAAGAAGAGCAGGACTTCTTCACGATATTGGTAAGTCAATCGACCATGAGGTTGAGGGAACTCACGTTGATATTGGAGTTAATATCTGTAAGAAGTATAAGGAGTCATGGAAGGTTATCAACGCTGTTGAGGCTCACCATGGTGATGTTGAGGCTACAACTCTTGAGGCTGTACTTGTTGGTGCTGCAGACGCACTTAGTGCTGCAAGACCGGGAGCAAGAAGAGAGACTCTTGAGACATACATTAAGAGACTTGAGAATCTTGAGAACATTGCAAACACAACAAAGGGTGTAGACAAGTCTTATGCTATACAGGCCGGAAGAGAGATCAGAGTTGCAGTTAAGCCTAACCAGGTTAGTGACGATGAGATTCCAATGCTTGCTAGAGATATCGCAAAGAGAATTGAAGCAGAGCTTGAATATCCGGGACAGATCAAGGTAAATGTAGTAAGAGAGACAAAGGCTACAGAGTACGCGAAATAATGATTTGGCTTCCCATCTAGGTGGGAAGCCTTTTTATAGATTGGACGAAGAATAATGATTTATTTAGATAACAGTGCAACAACAAGACAATATGATGAGGTAACGGAGCTTATCTACAGGATGTCAAAGGAAGACTTCGGTAATCCGTCATCGCTGCACCAGTTAGGCTTCGAAGCGGGCAACTACCTTTTTGAAGCAAGAAGGAATATTGAGGACTGCTTCTTCGGCAACGGACAGGTGATTTTTACATCAAGTGGAACTGAGGCTGACAATATGGCCCTTCATTCCACATGCCGCAAGATGAGAAGAAGAGGCAACAAGGTAATTACAACTAAAGTTGAGCATCCTGCAATTCTCGAGACATGCAAGAGACTTGAAGAGGATGGTTTCAGGGTTGAATATCTCGATGTAGATGTTGACGGATATGTTGAGCCTCAGGTTGTTAAAGCGGCCCTTGATAAAGATACAATACTTGTATCAATAATGACTGTTAACAATGAGGTTGGAACAATTGAACCTGTTGCTTCAGCTTACAAAATTGTTCAGGAATTCAACAAGGCAAATGGAACATCGATAGTATTCCATACCGATGCTGTGCAGGCCTTCGGCAAGCTGGCCCTTGATGCAGTTCCTTTTGACCTTGTTTCGGCAAGTGCGCACAAGATTCATGGACCTAAGGGTATGGGAATCCTTTATATGCGCAAAGATCTTAAGCTTCCTGCATACATTACAGGTGGCGGACAGGAGAACGGATACAGGTCAAGTACTGAGAACATGACAGGAATTGCCGGCATGGGCCTTGCTGCAAAAATGGCTCATGAGGACCTCATGGGCAAGATGGGCAGAATTGCAGATGTTAACGAGTATCTGAGAAGAGGTCTCATGACAGAGATTCAGGATGTGGTTCTTAACGGACCTGAAGAGATCGGATTATCCATATATGATCCCGGCAAGAGATGCCCGTCAGTGCTTAATCTTTCTTTTACAGGCACAAGAGGAGAGGTTCTTCTTCACACTCTTGAACAGGATGGAATTTATGTTTCAACTGGATCGGCCTGTGCTTCGCACCATACAGGTGACAGTCATGTTCTTCAGGCAATGTCTCTCACACACAAAGAGATAGAGTGTGCAGTAAGATTCAGCTTTTCAGAGTTTAATACAAGAGAAGAAATGGATTTCGTAATCGATAGAACAAAGAATGCTGTTAATCGTTTCAGACGTCTCGGCAGCTTCAGATAGGAGAGAATATATCATATGAAAAAGAATTTATATCTAGTCCGCTGTGGAGAAGTTGCTCTTAAGGGAATGAACAGACCGTATTTCGAGCGTATTCTTCTTGAGAGACTAAAGAACGCATTAAGCTGCTATGAAGAGGTTGATGCACACTGGAAGAACGGCCTTATGCTCGTAAGGGTTGATGCATCTATTCCTACAATGGAGGTAGTTAAGAACTGCTCTAAAGTCTTCGGAATAGCATCAGTAAGTCCTGCAGTTGAGGCACCTAAAGATATTGACGCAATAGGTGCGGCGGCAGCCAATTTTATGCAGAGAATTATTGATGAAGAGGGTGTTAAGACATTCAAAGTAAGGGGTAAGAGAGTAGATAAGAATTTCCCGGTTCAGTCACCTGATATCGGCAAGTATGTCGGAGCTGCAGTTCTCAAGGGTTGCAAGGTGCTCTCTGTAGATGTTCATAATCCGGATGTTGAGCTCTTTGTAGATGTAAGACATGAAGGTGCTTATATCTTCAGGGACAAAATCAAAGGCTTCGGAGGTCTTCCGCTAGGTACCAACGGTCGCGGAATGATTCTTATGTCAGGAGGAATTGACAGCCCTGTTGCAGCATTTATGATGGCAAAGCGTGGAATGACTATAGAAGCAGTACATTTCCACTCATATCCATATACAAGCCCAAGAGCACAGAAGAAGGTTGAAGACCTTCTCGAGGTTCTTGCCGGTTACATGGGAACAATTAAAATGCACTGCGTTAACCTTCTTCCAATTCAGGAGCAGATTGTTCAGAATTGCCCTGAAGATGAGACTACGCTCCTTGTAAGACGTTTCATGATGCGTATTGCAGAGCAGATTGCTATTAAGAACAACAACATGATGCTTATCACAGGAGAGGACCTTGGACAGGTTGCCAGCCAGACAGCTGAGGCGCTTGTAGTTACAGATGCAGTTGTAAAGATGCCAGTAATGAGACCTCTTATTGCAATGGATAAGATTGATATCATGGATATGGCTAAGGATATCGGAACTTATGACATCTCAATACAGCCATACGAAGATTGCTGCACAGTCTTCCTCCCAAAGCATCCTGTTACAAAGCCGAAGCTTGCTAACATCGAAGCGTCAGAGTCAGCACTTGATGTAGAAGCACTTGTTGCTGCAGCTGTAGAAGCAGAAGAGATTGTTGTAGTTAAACCAAGATAATAATTCAAAATATTAATAAAAGATGCTATAATATTTAGGCTAAAGATAAGCAAAAGGAGTATCGAAATGGCTAAAGAAAAGATTGATTTTAACGACAAAGAGATAAGAGACAGCTATAGACATACAAGCTCACATATTCTGGCTCAGGCAGTAAAGAGAATCTGGCCAGAGGCAAAGCTTGCTATTGGTCCATCAATTGATAATGGATTCTACTATGATATAGATCTTGATTATAAGATTACAGAGCAGGATCTTCTCAAGATTCAGAAGGAAATGAAGAAGATCATGCAGGCTAATTATCCTCTTGAGAGATTCGAGCTTCCAAGAGCAGAGGCTATCAGCTTCATGGAGGAGAGAGGTGAGGACTACAAGGTGGAGCTCATCAATGACCTTCCTGAGGATGCTGTAATCTCATTCTATAAGCAGGGAGATTTTACAGATCTCTGTGCCGGTCCACACGTAGCATCAACAGGTGTTGTAAAGGCAGTTAAGCTGACATCAATTGCAGGTGCATACTGGAGAGGCGATTCTGACAATAAGATGCTTCAGAGAATTTATGGAACATCTTTCCCAAGCCAGCAGGAGCTTGATGAGTATCTTGCAAAAATTGAAGAGGCTAAGAAGAGAGATCACCGTATGATCGGTAAGGAGATGGATATCTTCATGATTGCTGATGAAGGTCCTGGATTCCCATTCTTCCTTCCTAATGGAATGATTATCAGAAATGAGCTGGAGAGCTTCTGGAAAGCAGAGCATTACAAGAGAGGATATGAGGAGATCAGAACTCCACTTATTCTTAACGAGCAGCTCTGGAGAACATCAGGTCACTGGGATCACTACAAGGAGAACATGTACTTCACAGAGATCGATGATGAGGATTATGCTATCAAGCCAATGAACTGCCCAGGTTCAATTCTTGCATTCAAGAGAAAGATGTGGTCATACAGAGAGCTTCCTGTAAGATATGCAGAGCTGGGACAGTGCCATAGACACGAGCTGTCAGGAGCACTTCACGGACTTATGAGAGTAAGAACTTTCGTACAGGACGATGCACATATTTTCATGCTCCTCGAGCAGACAAGAGAAGAGGTAACTAAGGTTATTCAGCTCTATGATGACCTTTACAAGATGTTTGGACTTCCATACCACATCGAGCTTTCAACAAGACCGGAGAACTCAATGGGTACTGAGGAGGAGTGGAACACAGCTGAGTCAGCACTTAAGGATGCTATCGAGTCTGTAGGCGTACCTTACGTAATCAATGAGGGAGATGGTGCGTTCTATGGTCCTAAGCTCGACTTCCATCTTGAGGATACACTTGGAAGAACATGGCAGTGCGGAACAATCCAGCTTGACCTTCAGATGCCACAGAACTTCGATATCAACTATATCGGTTCAGATGGCGAGAAGCACAGACCACTTATGATTCACAGAGCCGCATTTGGTTCAGTAGAGAGATTCATCGGAATCCTCATTGAGCACTTTGCTGGTAAGTTCCCACTCTGGCTCGCACCAGTTCAGGTTAAGCTCTGCACAGTAACAGATGCTAACGCAGATTTCGCTGTAGCAGTTGCTGACAAGATGAGAGAAGTTGGTATCAGAGTTCAGCTCGACCTTAGAAACGAGAAGATAGGATATAAGATCAGAGAGGCAAGAAACGCCAGAGATTCTTACATCTGCGTAATCGGCGACAAAGAGGCTGCTGATAATACACTTGCTGTAAGATCAATCAAGACAGGTGATCTTGGTTCAATCGCAGTAGATGAGTTCGTTGAGAAGCTTAAGGAAGAGATTGCAACAAAAGCAATGTAATGGGGAGTTATTATGGCTATTAAGTACAATAGAGTTCTGATTAAGCTTAGTGGAGAAGCACTTGCAGGAGAGCAGGGTTTTGGTGTTAATCCTGATATGACACTTCAGACTGCTGCTCAGATCAAGGAGATTGTAGATACAGGTGTTCAGGTAGGAATAGTAGTAGGTGGAGGTAATTTCTTCAGAGGAAGAACCGGAAAGAGTATTGACAGACCTACAGCAGATTACATGGGAATGCTTGCTACAGTTATGAATGCGCTTGCGCTTCAGGATTCACTCCTTTCAATCGGATGTGAAGCTAAGGTAATGACAGCTATTGAAATCAGAGACATGGCTGAAGGTTACTCAAGAAGAAAAGCCCTCGATTATCTGGATGAGGGCAAGGTTGTGATTTTCGGTGGTGGAACAGGAAGTCCGTTCTTCACTACTGATACTACAGCAGCTCTCAGAGCAGCTGAGATTGGCGCAGAGGTTCTTCTTCTCGCTAAGAATATTGATGCAGTATATTCTGCAGACCCTAAGGTTGATCCTGATGCTGAGAGATTTGAAGAGCTCACATATATGGATATCATCGAGAAAGACCTTAAGGTTATGGACTTAACCGCAGCAACTCTCTGCAAGGACACCGCAACAAAGATATATGTTTTTGCACTTGCAGAAGAGGGCAATCTTATGAGAGTTGTTAACGGCGAGAATGTCGGAACACTGATTCAGTAATTAACGGAGGAATAATCATGTCACATAGCAAGAAGACTCTTGAAGAGAGAATTGAGAAGACATATGCCATTCTTGGCGAGAATCTTAACACTGTAAGAGCAGGAAGAGCTAACGCAGCACTTCTTGACAAGGTAATGGTTCCTTACTATGGAGTACCTACACCACTCAAGGCTCTGGCTAACATTTCAGTTCCAGATCCAAGAACAATCATGATTACACCATTTGATGCAAAGTCAATCAGTGATATCGAGAAAGGTATCAACGAGGCTAACATTGGAATCAATCCAACTAACGATGGTAAGTGTGTAAGACTTGTTGTTCCACAGCTTACAGAGGAGAGACGTAAGGAACTCCAGAAAGTTGTAAAGAAGTATGGCGAGGACTCAAAGGTTGCAGTTCGTAACCTCAGAAGAGAGCACAATGATGAGCTCAAGAAGATGGAGAAGGCCGGAGAGCTGACTGAGGACGATACAAAGAAGGAACTCGATGAGACTCAGAAGATTATCGATAAGGCAATCAAGCACATTGATGAGATCATCGACAAGAAGAACAAGGAAATCATGGAAGTATAATAACAAACAACGTGGCTTCGGCCACGTGTTTGCTATATAAGGGGTATGTTATATGATTGAAAAGGAAAGAGTACCTAATCATGTAGGCGTTATTATGGATGGCAACGGACGATGGGCCAAGGCTAGAATGTTACCAAGAGTTGCAGGACATAACGCAGGCATGGAATCCATGAAGAAGATTGTTATAGCAGCTTCTAACATGGGAATCAAGAATCTCACAGTATATGCTTTTTCAACAGAGAACTGGAAAAGAAGCACTGAGGAGGTTAATGGAATTTTCAAGCTTATTGTTAAATATGTTAAATCGGAGCTTGAAGAACTTATCGAGAATAATGTACACATAAATATTATCGGTGAATATGATATGCTTCCACAGGACTCTGTTGAAGCAATCGACAAGCTGGTTGCTTCAACAAAGGGAGATGATGGTCTCAACTTCAACATTGCGCTTAACTATGGCGGAAGAGCTGAAATTGTAAAGTCAGTTAATGCTTTGTTTGAGGCTAAGAAGCAGGAAGAGGTGAATGGTATATTTGAGCCTGTTACAGAGGCAGATATCAGCAGATATTTATATACTGGTTCAGCCAACTTTGATATTCCTGACCCTGATCTTATTATCAGAACAAGTGGTGAAGAGAGAATGTCCAACTTCCTGGTATGGCAGGCTGCATACAGTGAACTGATGTTTACAGATACGCTCTGGCCTGACTTTACTCCAGAGGAGTTTGAGGAAATGGTAGAAAGATTTACTCATAGAGACAGACGCTTCGGTGGAAGGAATAAAGAAGACAAATAGAAAGTTTTTTATCTGAAAGGGTAATAAAGTATGAAAACAAGAGTTATTGCGGGTCTTTGTATGGCACCGCTTCTGGCAATAATATATTTTGGAGGAATTCCGCTGGCAATTGCAGCTGCTTTAATTGCATATTTAGGAGTTACCGAGTTCTTTAACGGATGGGAAGCTATTGATGTTAAACCATCTAAGTATATTGCTTATGCAATGATTACGTTGCTTTATGCAGGTCATTTTATTCTTGGACCTGACCAGACATTTATTCTTGCATGGCTGTTTATTTCAATTACAGCGGCAATGATTTACGGCTGGGACATGAACAAAAGAGGGCCATATGATGCTATGGCGACAGTTCTGGGACTTGTATATGTAGTATTCTTCTCATATCATATCGTCCTTCTTGACTATCACTTCAGAATGGTTACATGGCTTGTTGTTATTGCTGCATTCGGTTCAGATATTATGGCATATTTCACAGGCTATCTTATTGGAAAGCATAAGCTTGCGCCTGTACTCAGCCCAAAGAAGACAATAGAGGGGGCAATCGGCGGACTTGTCGGAGCAGCATTTTTCTGCGGCCTGTTTGCTTGGTTCTTCCTTGACCGTTCAATGTTTATCAATTACATTATCATCGGTTTCGCCGGCGGAGCATTCTCGCAGGCTGGAGACCTTACAGCATCGGCATTTAAGCGTAAGATGGGTGTTAAAGACTATGGACATTTGATTCCTGGTCACGGTGGAATTATGGATAGATTTGATAGCATAATATTCGTAGCACCTCTTGTATATTACTTCATTATTTTTGGAATAAGGATAAGTGCAATCGGATGGTAAAAAGAATCATTATTATGGGAAGTACTGGCTCTATAGGATGCCAGGCTCTCGATATAATAAGGGATAATCCCGACAGATTTAAAGCTGTTGCTTTGACTTGTAACAGTCGTGTTGAGGCGCTGATCGAGCAGATGAGAGAATTTACTCCATCTGCTGTTTGCGTTGGTAAGGAAGAAGATGCAATAAAGGTTAAGGCGCTGTTTCCAGAAGTTGAGATATTCTGGGGACCTGATGGTCTTCGCCAGATTGCAAAAATGGATGCAGATATGGTCCTTAATTCGCTAATGGGAATCAGCGGTCTTGCACCTACTTACGACGCAATTGAGTCCGGCAAGGATATTGCACTGGCTAACAAGGAGACTCTTGTAACAGGTGGAGCACTTATTACCGATCTTTGCAGGGAGAAGGGTGTAAGGCTTCTTCCTGTTGATAGTGAGCACAGCGCAATATTCCAGTGTCTGCAGGGTAATGAGAATCAGAAGATCAGAAGGATTCTTCTTACGTGCTCAGGTGGACCTTTCAGACATTCAAGCCTGGAAGAACTTGAGATGGTAACAGTAGAACAGGCACTCAAGCATCCTAAATGGTCAATGGGAAGCAAGATTACTATTGATTCCGCTACACTTATGAACAAGGGCCTGGAAGTAATTGAGGCAAAGTGGCTTTTTGATGTTGAGCCTGAACAGATTGATGTTCATGTGCATCCTGAGAGCATTGTTCACTCAATGGTTGAATTTGAAGACACATCTGTAATTGCACAGCTTGGTCTTCCTGATATGAGAATTCCAATCTCGTATGCTTTCAATTATCCGAACAGACTTCCATACAAAGGCGACAGCCTGGATTTCTTTACGACTGGAAGTACACTTCACTTTGAGAAGCCTAGAAGAGATGTTTTCAGGTGTCTTGATCTTGCTTATCTTGCACTCAAGGAGGGTGGCAGCTACTCAGCGGCACTTAACGGTGCAAATGAAGAGCTGGTGGCTCTTTTTCTCAACGGTGAGATAAGATTCCTCGATATACAGAGAACTCTTGAGAAGATAATGGATGAACATAAAAGAACTGTACCTGAGACAGTTGATGAAATTCTGGCTATTGACAGAGAGGCAA
>JAGHUT010000069.1 GCA_018064645.1 Candidatus Crickella merdequi
GACAAGAAGCAGTATCACCTCGAGATGCTTAAGACAATCAGATCAACAGAAGGACTTACTCTCTTTGAAGACGAAATAGTAGATCTTGTACTCGTTGATGGAGATAAGGTAAAAATCGGCGGAGCCGTTGGTGCATCTGGAAACATCTACGAAGCGAAGGCTGTTGTCATGTGTACAGGAACCTTCCTTGGAGGAAAGATTTTTATAGGAGACAAAGTAACAGTAAGCGGACCTGCGGGTCTTCCTCCGGCAACTAAACTTACACAGAGCCTCAAAGAGGCTGGATTCTCCATGAGAAGATTTAAGACTGGAACACCGGCACGAATGCTGAGAGATTCGATCGACTACTCAGTAATGAGAGAGCAGACAGGAGATGAAAGGATAACGCCATTCTCATTCTTAAATGAGGATAAGGATTTTGATGTTGACCAGATTTCCTGCTGGCTTTCATATACTAATCAGCAGACCCATAAGATTATCCTTGATAACATTGAGAAATCAGCAATGTACTCGGGTAACATCGTCGGAGTTGGACCTAGATACTGTCCGTCTATCGAAGACAAAGTATCGCGATTTAAAGACAGAGAAAGACACCAGTTGTTTGTTGAACCTGAGGGTCTTGACACTGACTGGATGTACATACAGGGAATGTCATCAAGCCTTCCAGAGGATGTACAGCATGAGTTCTATCACACAATCGCCGGCCTTGAGAATGCAGAGATTGTATCACCTGCATATGCTATTGAATATGACTGCATTGACCCTCTTTCATTAAAGCCAAGCCTTGAAAGTAAAGGCGTTGAAGGTCTTTACTGTGCCGGACAGTTCAATGGAAGTTCAGGTTATGAGGAGGCAGCATCACAAGGCCTTGTGGCAGGAATCAATGCTGCTGCATCCATTAAAGGAATGGAGCCGCTGATACTTGGAAGAGAGCAGGCATATATTGGTGTGCTTATTGATGACCTGGTGACAAAGGGTACAGAAGAGCCTTACAGAATTATGACTTCAAGAGCTGAATACAGACTTCTTCTAAGGCAGGATAACGCTGATAGAAGACTGACAGAGATTGGTTATAAGTATGGCTCTGTATCTGAGGAGAGATATAATAAATATCTTGAGAAGAAGAACAGAGTAGATGAAGAGGTAGATAGACTTAAGAATAAGAGAGCCGGTCTCCAGAGACTTCGTGATTTTCTTACGGCAAGAGGAATGAAACCTAATGAGGAGAACAGCACTCTTTATGATGTGCTCAAAAGACCGGAAATCAGTTACTCGGATCTCGAGGCAATTGATGATGATACAAGACCAGAACTTAAGAGAAGCGAAATCTTTGAGATAGAAGTAATCGTTAAATACGATGGATATATAAGCAAGCAGGTTCAGGAAGTTGAGAAGCTTCATAAACTGGAAAGCAAGAAGCTTAGAGAGGATATTGATTATGCTTCCATTAAGGGGCTCAGACTTGAAGCTCAGCAGAAGCTTAACAATATCAAACCTATTACTGTTGGTCAGGCAAGCAGAGTATCGGGTGTATCACCTGCAGATATAAATGTACTGCTTATCTATCTGGAAAAGGAAGCAAGAGAGAGAAGAAATGCCAAATAATACAGAACATACAATTAAAGAATTACAGTCCAAATACGGAGTAGAGAAGACAGATAAACTTCTTGCGTATATGGATGCAGTCCTTGAGAAGAATGAGCACATTAATCTCACTGCAGTAAGAGATAGAGATGAAGCTCTCCAGAAGCATATTGTAGATTCTCTTAGCTGTGCAGATCTTCCGGAGTTCCAGAAGGCAAAGCTTATAGCAGACATGGGAACAGGGGGAGGCTTCCCTGGAGTTCCTCTTGCAGCTGTTGCTGAAGACAAAAGTTTTGTTCTTGTGGATGCCCTTAATAAGAGACTCAAAGTAATAGATGAATTAACTGCAGATATCGGAATCAATAATGTTACAACTTTACATGCTAGAGCTGAAGATATGGGTAGAGCTACTGAGCATAGAGAACAATATGATATCTGTGTGTCAAGAGCCGTAGCCAGCCTGGATGTTCTTGTTGAATGGTGTCTTCCGCTCGTTAAAGTAGGGGGATACATGATTGCATATAAAGGCGAAAATGTTTCACGTGAAACAATGGAAGGTAAGAAGGCGGTAGAGCTTCTTGGGGGAAAGATTGAAAGACTCATCAGCATAGATGCAGAAAGCGAAGATATTTCCGGACACGTTCTTGTATTAATAAAAAAAATAAAGAACACACCGAAAAAGTTCCCTAGACAGGCGGGACAGGCCAGAAAAAACCCTATAAGATAACAAAATGTTTCACGTGAAACATTTTGCCAGTAGCATATATTGTGGTACTACTGACATAGTAGACAGCATATATGGGAAAAACAGCGCAATAAAGGTAATATAAACCGCGGTTCACCCGCGGTTTTGTTTTTTCACCGAAAACACACAGGTACGCCATGTGCAAAACTGGAAAAATCAGGCAGTTTGATATATAATATGATATCTATGTTCAATGGAAAAGTACGCTCCAGGAGGTAATAAATGGGCAAAGCAATAGCAATTTTCAATCAGAAGGGCGGTGTTGGAAAGACTACTACCAACATCAATTTAGGTGCCTGCCTTGCCATGAAGGGAAAGAAGGTTCTCATTGTTGATATTGATCCGCAGGGAAACTCAACAAGTGGTATTGGTATCAGAAAGAGAACACTTAAACACACTGTTTACGATGTACTTGTTGAAGAGGACTTCAATGTTAAGGATGCAATCGTTCCTACAAAGACAAAGAATCTGGATATTATTCCAGCCAGCGTTGATCTGGCCGGAGCGGAAGTAGAGCTTGTTTCAATCGAGGGAAGAGAGAGAAGATTGAAGAAGGCAATCGACAGCATCAGGGATGATTATGATTTCATCTTTATTGATTGCCCGCCATCACTTGGTCTTCTTACCATCAACTCCCTTACTGCAGTCGACAGCGTGCTCATTCCTATCCAGTGCGAGTTCTACGCACTTGAGGGAGTAAGCCAGCTTGTAAGCACAATTGAGCTTGTTAAGAAGAATATGAATCCTGATCTTTACATTGAGGGCGTAATACTTTCGATGTTCGATGGAAGAACTAATCTGTCTCTTCAGGTTGTTCAGGAGGTTAAGAACTATTTCGGCGCAGCTGTATATTCAACAGTTATTCCAAGGAATGTCAGACTTGCTGAGGCACCTAGTTACGGTGTTCCTGTAATCACATACGATCCGACAGCAGCCGGATCAAAAGCATACATTGCTTTCACTAAAGAGTTCCTTGAAAGAAGCAAGAAGGCGGGTAAGAGATAATGGCTAAGAAGACAGGACTGGGAAGAGGACTAGATGCACTTTTCGCAGATGCAGCTCCTGTATTTGAGAACGACGCACAGGACAGTATGTATCTTGATGATAAGGAAGAAGCTCCTAAGGAAGAGCCAAAGGCAAAAGCAAAGCCTGCCAAGGCTGATGCAAAGGGTAAGGTTTCATCTAATAAAGAATCAGCGAAGACTGAGAAGAAGCCTGAGGCAGAGGATCTGGATAGAGTAATCTATATAGACTTAAATGACATTAAGCCAAATGCGGCGCAGCCAAGAAAACATTTCGATGAAGAGAAGCTGGAAGAACTGGCTGCATCAATTAAGGAGAATGGAGTTATCCAGCCGCTTATAGTAAGACAGAGCACTGTAGGTTATGAGCTTGTTGCCGGCGAGAGAAGATGGAGAGCTTCGAGAATTGCAGGGCTTAAGAAGGTACCTGCAATAATCAGGAACTTTGATGAGAAGCAGAATGCCATTGTAGCTATTATCGAGAACATGCAGAGAGAAGATCTGGATGCAATCGAAGAGGCCGCAGGTCTGATGGCAATGACAAAGAAGTATGGTTTTACGCAGGAACAGGTTTCAACTGCTCTTGGTAAGAGCCGTGCATATATCGCTAACTCACTGAGACTGCTTAAGCTCCCTGAAGAAGTACAGCAGTACATCATCGAAGGCAAGATCAGCGCCGCTCACGGAAGAACAATTATCAATGTAGGCGACAAGAAGACTCAGCTTGAAATATGCGAGAAGATAATCAAGGGAGGTCTTTCTGTAAGGGCTACAGAGAAGCTGGCAGACAAAGTCAAGGATGAAGCAAAGCCGGAAAGAAAGAAGAGAAAGAAAACTGTTATAGGCAAGACACCAGAGATTCTTGCTGTTGAGGACGAACTGAGAAAGATAACAGGAACAAAGGTAAACATCAACGGCAATGAAGCTGCAGGAAAGATTGAGCTTGAGTACTACAGTCTTGAAGAATTAAACAGACTCATTGAGGCGATTAGAGAGGGCTTCTAGCGAAAAGGCCTACGGAGGAAAGACAATGATTTGCGAAGAGAATGAGTTCATAATGAATCTTCCAATACCAGCCTGCGTTGTAAGTGCAGATGGACTGGTTAAGAAGGCAAATGCACTCATGAGTGAGGTTATTCTCTATAACGGAATAGAAGGCGCCAACTTTTTTACCCTGACAGGCGTAAAAAGGAGCGAGGTTATTGAGAATAACGACGAGAAAGAAATACTAATTGAGAGGAACGGAAGATTCTTCACTCTTCATGCGACAATAGATGCGGACAGCGAGAAGGACACAGTAATCTTTTTTGACGAGGCGACAGGAAGAGAGCATTACAAGAAACTTTACGAAGGCAGCAAGCCTGTAGTAATTCTGGTGTCCATCGACAACTACGACGAACTTCTGTCAAGTATCACTACTGATAGCAAGCGTGCCGTACCAGCGGAAGTAGACCGCATAGTAAGAAACTGGGCCAGCGAATATAAAGCACCGGTTCTCAGTTCAGAGGAAGAATCCTATGTAATCCTTACAGACCGAGTAACAGCGGAGAGCATTAAGGCAGATAACTTCTCAGTGCTTGACGAGGTAAGACAGATTGAGACAAAGATAGACTTCCCGGTCAGCCTCAGCATTGGTATGGGAATGTCAGATGGTCCGCTGGCAGATACACATGATCTTGCAGAGGCAGCAAGAGAGCTTGCTCTCGGAAGAGGTGGAGACCAGGCCGTTGTAAAGGATGATGAGCACACCTACCACTACGGTGGAACTCTTCAGTCAATGGAGAAGAACAACCGTGGACGTGCGAAGGTAATTGCACATGCTATCAAGAGAGTTATCAAGGAGAGCTCGCGAGTTCTTGTAATGGGACATCGTTGGCCGGACATGGACAGCTTCGGTTCTGCTCTTGGTGCGTATAGAATGTGCGAGTTCCTTGGCAAAGAGGTTTACCTTATCCTCGAAGATTATAACGAGGCACTCGAGGAGATATACAAGGCTGCTGATAATACAGAGGCGTATAGAATCATTAAGCACAAGAAGGCGCTTGAGCTGATGGACGACAAGACACTTGTTATTGTTGTAGACACTAACAGACCAAGTCTTGTTGAGTGCAGAGAAGTTCTTGACAAGGCTGTTAATAAGATTGTCATCGATCACCACAGGCTTGCGGATGATTCAATCGCGGCACCTACAATCGCATACGTTGAGTCATATGCATCATCGGCAAGTGAGCTGGTGAGCGAGGTGCTTCAGCATGTTTCACAGAAAAAAATCATTACCAAGTTTGAGGCGGAGGCACTCCTCGCCGGAATCATGGTAGATACCAACAGCTATTCAATCAGATCGGGAGTAAGAACCTTCGAAGCTGCTGCATGGCTCAAGAGATCAGGTGCAGATACTTCAAGGGTAAAAGGTTTCTTCCAGACTGATATCATGTCCTTCCAGGCGAAGGCTAATGCAGTTGCGACTGCAGAATATACAGCAAAGGGAATCGCCTTTGCTACAACAGACTGTTACACAAGTGATGCTCAGATTATCAACGCTCAGGTTGCAGATGAGCTGCTGACAGTAAAGGGTGTGAAGGCTTCCTTCGTATTTGGAAGGAACGATAAGCTTAAGACTCTTGTCAACGCAAGATCACTGGGCGGAATCAATGTTCAGGTAATCATGGAGAAGCTTGGCGGAGGCGGCCACCTTACGGCAGCAGCAGCCCAGCTTGACATCTCTCCTGAAGAAGCAAGAGAAGAGATTAACAGAATTCTCGCTAAGCTTGAAGAGGAGAAAGCAGAGAAGAACGACAAGGCGTAACTGTAGTCTAAAGAAATTGATTTTTATATAGAAAAGAGGTATACAGATGCAGGTAATTCTTAAGAAGGATGTTAAAGGAACTGGAAAAGAAGGAGATATCGTTAAGGTAAGCGATGGCTTCGCAAGAAACAGACTTATTCCAGGAGGTCTTGCCGTTGAGGCAACTCCAGCAAATCTTAAGGCTATCGAGAGAGAGAAGGCTAACCTCGCAAAGAAAATCGCCGAGGAGACTGCAGCAGCTAAGGAGCTGGAGAAGAAGCTTACAGCTGCACCAATCGTTGTAACAACAAAGGTTGGAGATACAGGAAAGGTTTTCGGTTCAATCACATCAATGAATATCGCAGATGCTATCAAGGAGCAGTTCGGTATTGAGATTGATAAGAAGAAGATTGTACTCAGCAAGCCAATCAAGGAGGTTGGCACAAGCAAGGTTGAGATCAAACTTTACACAGGCGTTACAGCAAGTGTTGATGTTAAAGTAGAAGGCGCGAAATAATGGCAGAAGAAGTAGTAGTACAGAGCAGCGAATACGCACCTGTTCCTCCCGTTGATATTGAAGCGGAGAAGGCGGTGCTGGGATCTATGATGAAGGACCCGGATGCTGTTTCAGATGTAATAGACAAGCTCAAGGCAGATGATTTCTACGAGAAGGCTCATCAGGAGATTTTTCGTGTAATGGTCGAGCTTTTCAGAAAGAGCATTGGAATCGATCTGATGACAACTTATTCAGCACTGGCCGAGAAGAAACTGTCAGAGCTGGTAGGCGGAATGACATATCTTTCCAAGCTTGTTAACGATGCAATCGTTTCCTCAAATGCCACCTATTATGCTGATACTGTAATTGCCAAATCAAGAATGAGAGCGCTCATTCAGGAGGCAGAGTCAATCAGAAGCAAGGCATATGCAGGTGGAGATGATACTGAGGGAATTCTGGATTATGCCGAGCAGAGAATTTTTGAAATTGCTCACAGAAGTCAGAAGAAAAGCTACATGTCAATCAACGATGTGCTTGTAGAGAACATCAAGCATATTCAGGAACTTGAGAAGAATCAGGGACAGCTGCCTGGAATCACAACAGGATTCAGAGCAGTAGACAAGGTTCTCGGAGGACTTCACAAGACTGACCTTATTATCCTTGCGGCTCGTCCTGGTATGGGTAAGACATCTTTCGCGCTTAATATAGCGCAGCATGCTGCAGAAGACGGCAATTCAGTTCTCATATTCAGCATGGAGATGGCGGCGGAGCAGCTTGGTGGAAGACTGCTTTCTATGGCAGCAAATGTTGAGATGGAACATCTCAAGATGGGCAATCTGACTCAGGATGAGTGGTTTGCGATCAGTGATGCACAGGATGCCTTCGATGATATGAAGATTACTGTAGATGATACATCCGAGATGTCTATTCTTGAGATGAAGAACAAGTGCAGAAGACTCAAGGCTGAGAAAGGACTTGACCTTGTAATCATTGACTACCTTCAGCTGATGAGTCTTGGCTACAATGTTAATAACAGAGTAGGCGAGATTTCTGCAATCACAAGAGCCATTAAGATTATGGCAAAGGAGCTGGATGTAGCAATCATACTTCTGTCGCAGCTGTCTCGTAAGACTGAGGATCGTAAGGACTACAGACCTATGCTGTCAGACCTTAGAGATTCAGGATCAATCGAGCAGGATGCCGATGTAGTAATTTTCCTTAAGAGAGATGACTACTATGAGAAGGAAGATGAGCCGGCGGAGATCAATCCAAATGTCGGCCGGACATGTGAGGTAATAATTGCCAAGCACAGAAGCGGTACTACCGGAACCTGCCAGCTTGCATGGGTCGGCAAGTACACCAAGTTCGGCAACCTGGCAAGCGACACTTTTGAACAGCTGTAGAACAACAGGAAAGACAGACACACCAGATGAAGAAAGCCAGACTGAGAATCGAAAAAAGAAAAGACTTTTTTCTCCACAACACCATAGTGAGCAATCTGTTTATTAACGAGTATTTGCCACAGGCGCCTGGAGACTATGTTAAGGTGTATCTTTTTGGACTGATGTATGCGCAGAACGATATCGAAATGGTTCTGGAAGATATCGGCAGAGATCTGGGCATTAATGAGAATGAAGTAATCAAGGCTTTTGAATACTGGGCAAGAAGGAAAGTAATACGCTTCCTTCGAGATGAAAAAAGCAATTCAATAGAAATTGAATATATCAATCTTGTTGATTCGATTTTTGGAAAAAGCATATCGGATCACAAGCAGGATCGTCAGGAGCAGGCTCTCGAAGAAAAGGCTGAGCCTGCAGAGGAGCTCTCTCAGGAAGAGAGGCTGTCACAGATTATTAATGACAGTATCAGACAGCTCTACCAGGAAGCTGAAGAAGCTACGGGAAGACTTCTCTCCATGCCTGACATGGATAAGATTAAAGACAGCATAAAGGTATACGGAATTTCATACGATGTATATTCTTATGCAATTAAATATTGTAAGGAAATTGAGAAGTACAGCATCGACTATATATCAAAGGTTGCACTCAGGTGGAGTCAGGAGGGCTGCACCACAATCGGAGATGTAAGAGAGCTTCTTGACAAGTACAGCAAGAAGAATGCATACTACAGCGCTGTTTTCAGGGAGGTAGGCTTCAGCAGACTGGCTAACTCCAATGACAAGGCGCTTATGGACCAGTGGGTCGATGAATGGGGCTTCTCTCTTGCTGAAGTTCTTGAAGCCTGCAGGAAGACAGCAGGTCAGCGCGAGCCTTCACTTCGTTATGTTAGCAAGGTTCTTGAGAACAAGATGAACGAAAAAGGCGGAATTAATACTTCTGCAAAGAGTTCAGCAAGGAGCGAAGCTGACGGCCCTCGAGCAAAAGTCAGCAATCAGGTTCTCAAAGACTACTATGCTTATCTTAGAGAATACGGCGAACGGCTGCAGAAGAGCAGAACCGCAGAGGTGTGCGCGAGAATTCCGGCAATATCGGAAATCTTCGATAGAATGGAAAAGCTCAATGAAGAACTGCTGGGAACAGCTTTTGGCAGCAGCAAAGAGAAGCGCAACCAATTAAGAGAGAGAAAACAATCCCTTGAGGAAGAGAAGATAAAGCTCCTCAAGGATAATGGATACGAGGCTAATTACCTCGAAAGAAAATACAAATGCAAGGTGTGCAAGGACACAGGAACAACTGAGAACGGAACAGTATGTCTGTGCGCACCGGCAAGAGCAGAAGAGGCATATAGATGGATGACAGAAAAAAACAAGCATTAGAACGAGCGTATGCAAGGTTCCTTGAGGAGCAGGCAAAAGCGAAGGCGGAGGAGAAGGCAGCGGAAGAAGCAAAAGCTGCAGCAAAAGCCGCAGCCGAAGCGAAAGCGAAAGCAGCAAAGGCTAAGGCAGATGCTAAAGCCAAAGAAGATGCTGCAAGAGCCGCTGCAGCAGAATTCGCAAAGTATCTTATGCAGCAGAGAATGAAGGGTGGAGCGGCGTCGGTAGCCGGACCAGCTAAAGCGCCGGCGGAGATAGAGGCAAAGCCAATCCCGACTCCGGTCCCAGAGACAACAACAGAGATAAAGCCGGCACAAACTCCTGAAGTAAAGGAGCAGGAAGCTAAGGCAGAGCCTTCAGGCAAAATAAAAACAAAAGCTAAGACAATAAAGAAAGCCGAAAAAACCAAGAAGCCCGAGAAAGAAAAGAAGGAATACGGATACTTCCATCCAGTAACCCTGGCCAAGGATGTTCTGCTGACGGTTGAGGGATTTGGAGATGTTCTGGCAGCATTTATTGATGGCCATGATCGACTTCAGGCAAAATCAGATATTATTCTGGGCGAAATGGGAGAGAGCCTTGCGGAAGAATACTTCAGCATTCTCAAGAGATACAAGGCATCAAGAAGAAGAATCGGAACAGCATGTCTTTCAATGACACTCATGTCCTGTCTGATGCTTCTCGTATTTGACTATTTTACAGTATATGAATACGCATATAACGGAAGAGTTCTCGGCTACGTAGATAATCAGGAGAACGTAACAGACGTACTTGAAGTAGCCGGTAATCAGCTCTCCAAGAAGAATGATGTTGATATTGAATTCGTAACAGGAGACAATATCACATTCCACAAGGTATCATCCACAGATAAGACAGTAGATTCTTCGGACGAAGCTGTTAACAAGCTGGCGTACATGACAGATATTGAGGTAACTGCTTACGGCATCTACGAAGATGACAGATTTATCACTGCGGTAGTAAGTGAGAGCGGCGCAAATAACGCACTTCTTGCAGCAAAGAGAATCCAGAGCACACCTGATGATGGCATGAAGGTAATCTACTCAGATTTCATGCATCCTATATCAATTAAGCCTGTTTCGATTCTCATCACAAGCGTTCAGGCACACAGTGATGCAATTGAACAGCTGACAACTGGCGGAAGCTTCGATATTTACCACATTGTAGATAATGGAGAGAACCTTCACTCAATTGCGAAGATGTTCAGCGTTGATGAAGACAAGGTTTGCGATGCTGATACGGGTAAGGCTGCATGCGAGGTTGAGATTGGAGATAAGGTACTCATTAAGAAGACTGCAGAGCCTGTACAGATAAAGATGATTGAGGATGGAACAATGTCAGAGATCATCCCATTCAAGAAGATCCGTCAGGAAACAAATAAGATGTACAAGGGCGATACAACCATAAGCCAGAAGGGTGTTGACGGAAAGCAGATCATCACTGGAAAGGTTACTAAGGTTAACGGAGTAATCACAAAGAGAAACCTTAAGTCTAAGGAGGTTATCAACGAAGCAGTTGATGAAATCACACTTGTTGGTACAGCAGAAAGACCTAAGACAGCTCCAACAGGAGTATTCGGAATGCCTATCAGAAACTACACACTCACATCAAGATACGGCTACAGATGGGGAAGAGTTCACCAGGGTCTCGACATGGCAGCTCCAACAGGAACACCAATCTATGCAGCTGATGGAGGAACAGTTACAATATCCGGCTGGCAGTCAGGATACGGTTATGTAATCTACATCGACCACGGCAACGGAAGAGAGACAAGATACGGACATAACAGCAAGCTGCTCGTACCGGCTGGAACAAAGGTATATAAGGGCCAGCAGATTGCTCTGTGCGGAAGTACAGGTAACAGTACAGGACCTCACCTCCACTTCGAGATAAGAATCAACGGACAGTCCGTCGATGCAGGTAAGGTTCTCGGAATTTACTAAAAAACGTCACAGACGATACACTTCACAGAAAGGAGGGAGATTATGGCTAAAGAGAAACGCTACATAAGCGAGGAAGAGCGTCTTGCAGCAAGGTCTAATAAGAAGCGCAAGAAGAGCTGGACGAAGAAGAGCAGGACGAAGGATAAGCCGAAGAGCGAGAACAGGCTTGAACCAAAGTACAGAATTGCTGTACTAGTGCTGGTGCTCGTTGTGGCAATAATCGTATTCGGCCGCGTCAAAGAGATGATCTCCCTAAACGTGGAGCATAGAAGGCTGGTAGCACAGCAGGAGAAACTTGAGGAAGAACGGGACAGACTGGAATCTAAGCTCAAGAATGTAGACAACGCAGACTATATTGAAGAGCAGGCGAGAAAACAGCTCCGCCTCATGAATCCTGATGAGACACTCTTCATATTCGATGAGGAGGGCAAAAGTGCAAAGAAGTAGAATCAAGGAAGCAGTTATCGTAGAAGGCCGCGATGATATTGCAGTCGTAGAGCGAGCTGTGGACACGCTAATAATAGCAACCCATGGATTCGGTATAAGACAGGAGACATGGGCCCTTATAGAGCGGGCATATAAAGAGAAGGGAATAATAATACTGACAGACCCCGATTATTCAGGAGAAGAGATAAGAAGGAAGCTGACAGCCAGATTCCCTGAAGCGAAGCAGGCATATCTTCCAAGAAACAAAGCAATCAAAGGTGACGATATTGGAATCGAGAATGCAACACCAGAGGATGTGCTGGAAGCTCTTGCAAATGTAAAAACAAGCAGGGAGCCAGAAGGTGAGATTGTGACCAGGCAGGATATGGTAAGACTTGGTTACAGCGGTTGCAGTGATGCAGCCGAAAGAAGAGAACTTCTTGCGGAGAGACTATGTATCGGAATGGGCAATTGCAAGGGAATGCTCCGAATGATTAATGGATATGGCATAAGCCTTGAAGAACTGGAGAAAGCAACCGAATGGGTAAATCAAAGAAGTCAAAAGTAAATAAACGCCCGAAGCAGACCGGAGCCGGTCACGTAAGACCATCAAAGGCTCTTGGACAGAATTTTCTCATAGATGAGAATGTAATCGATGCAATAATTGAAGGAAGCGATGTTACAGAGGACTCGCTTGTAATCGAGATTGGCCCTGGAGAGGGAGCGCTGACAACAAGGCTCGCAGAGAGAGCAGGACGAGTAGTAGCTGTAGAGCTGGATGAAAGACTCGTCAAGCTGCTTAATGTAAAGCTTTTCGGAGATGAGAATGTTGAGATTATCCATGGAGATATTCTGGAAGTTGACCTCAACGAAATCATCAGAAGCAGAATGGATGAATACCAGCTTACAAATGTGAGAGTAGTCGGCAATCTTCCTTACTACATTACAACTCCGATTATCATGAAGCTTCTTGAAATGGGAACAAAGGCTGACAGCATCACTGTAATGATGCAGAAGGAGGTTGGTGACAGACTCATAGCAGAGCCTGGAACGAAAGCCTCTGGCGCAATAACATACTCAGTTCACTACTACTCAGAAGTAAGCAAGGTTGTTGATGCGGGAAGCGAGTGCTTCTATCCTGCCCCGAAGGTAGACTCCGTAGTTCTTAGAATGGATCTCCTGGACGAGAGACCGGTAGAGCCGGCAGATGAAGATTTTTACTTCAGAACAATCAAAGCGGGCTTTGCTCAGAGAAGAAAAACATTACAAAACAAACATACAACACATAAAGGTTACGACAAGACAAAAAAAGAACAACAATAATAAAAGTATCATATCAACAATTCAACACGTTCCTAAAGCAACAAAATGCAAGAAAATCATGCATTAAAAGATGAACATAA
>JAGHUT010000077.1 GCA_018064645.1 Candidatus Crickella merdequi
CCTAAGCTCTGTGAGAAGCTCTGCCGTAACAGTTCCCGGGTTGGCTTCAATTGTGTATTCGGCATCATCAAGAATGTGAAAACTCTCATTAATCGCCTGAATAATTCTTTTAAGCTGGTCTGCTCGCAGCGTTGTAGGTGTGCCGCCGCCGAAATAAACAGTATCGAAATACTTAAGATTGCAGAGAAGCGCTCTTCTTTTAATTTCTTTTATAAGAGCATCCACATATATTTCCTTCACCAGCTCTGTTTCAGGCGCACTTAAGAACGCGCAGTAATTGCATTTCCTGACACAGAATGGAATGTGAATGTATATTCCCGGATTCTTACTTATATCTCTCATTTTGTTCTGCGAAGTTAATCTTACTTTCCATCGTCGAGCTTGAGAACTTCTGTGAATGCCTCCTGCGGAACCTCTACGGTACCGAACTGGCGCATACGTCTCTTACCCTTCTTCTGCTTCTCGAGAAGCTTCTTCTTACGCGAAATATCGCCTCCGTAACACTTTGCAAGTACATCCTTACGGTAAGCTCTGATAGTCTCTCTTGCGATAATCTTCTGTCCGATGGCAGCCTGTACAGGAACCTCGAACTGGTGCATTGGAATAATTTCCTTAAGCTTCTCGCAAATGCCGCGGCCCTTTGCCTGAGCCTGCTCTTCCGGAACGATAATTGAAAGCGCATCGATAAGCTCTCTGTTAAGAAGAATATCCATCTTAACAAGCTTAGCCTTCTCATATCTCAGGAATTCGTAATCGAGCGAAGCATATCCTTTGGTTCTTGATTTGAGTGCATCAAAGAAGTCATAGATAACTTCATTTAGAGGAATCTCGTAGTGAAGCTGCACTCTTGTCTTTGTGAGGTATTCCATATGAATCATTCTTCCTCTGCGGTTCTGACAGAGTGTCATGATATTACCTACATAGTCGTTAGGTGTCATGATGTCCGCCTTGACAATTGGCTCCTCGATGTGGTCGATAAGGGTCGGATCCGGCAGATTTGACGGATTCTGAATCATTTCGATAGTTCCGTCCTTCATAACAACCTTATAAATAACACTTGGAAGTGTTGTGATTACATCAAGGTCGAACTCCCTTGACAGTCTTTCGGTAATTACATCCATGTGAAGAAGGCCAAGGAATCCACAGCGATATCCATAACCAAGAGCTGCTGAATTCTCAGGCTCGAAGTTGAAGGCTGCATCGTTAACCTGGAGCTTTTCGAGAGCATCCTTGACATTCTCGTATTTCTCACCTTCTGCAGGGAAAATTCCGCAGTATACCATTGACTGGGCTTTCTTGTAGCCCTTAAGTGCGTGCTCTGTCGGATTGTTAGCCAGTGTGATTGTATCTCCGACTCTCGCATCTGCTACCTGCTTAATGCTGGCACAGATATAGCCTACCTCTCCTGCTTTCAGTTCATCGCTAGGAATCATTCCAGGAATGCAGTAACCTACTTCAGTAACCTCGTAGTTCTTGCCGGTGTTCATCATGCGAACTGTATCTCCGCGCTTTACTCTGCCGTCAAAAATTCTCGCATAAATAACAACACCTTTATAGCTGTCATAATATGAATCGAAGATAAGAGCTTTTAACTTATCATCAGGATTGCCCTGTGGAGGTGGAATGACTTCAACAAGCTTCTCAAGCATATTCTCGATACCCATTCCTGTCTTCGCCGAAATCTCCGGTGCCTCTGAAGCATCAAGTCCGATGATATCCTCAATCTCCGCTCTTGCCTCTGCAGGTCTTGCTGAATCAAGATCCATTTTGTTGAGAACAGGAAGAATCTCAAGATCCTCATCGAGAGCAAGATACACATTGCCCAGTGTCTGTGCCTCTACGCCCTGTGTAGCATCTACTACAAGAACCGCTCCATCACAAGCAGCCAGGGAACGTGACACCTCATAATTGAAGTCAACGTGGCCCGGTGTGTCGATGAGGTTAAGGATGTAATCCTCTCCATTCTTCGCTGTATATTTAAGTCTGGTTGTCTGGAGTTTGATTGTGATTCCTCTCTCACGCTCAATATCCATATTGTCCAGATATTGTTCTTTCATATCACGTGACGCAACAAGGCCTGTCTTCTCAATAAGTCTGTCAGCAAGAGTCGACTTGCCGTGGTCAATGTGTGCAATAATGCTGAAATTTCTGATATTGTCTAAGTAGCTCATTCTAGTTACTCCCTAATGCATAGTTATAGTCATTATAAGATAGATAATCATTTTAGTCAAAAAAACCGTCGGTTCTGTTATGTAACCGACGGTCTCTTGTCTGCTGTTCTTCATATTTGCAGCGTTTTCTATTTGAGCTGATCGTAAGTGATATTCACTTTGCTGTATGAGCCCTGAGCTGTAGCTACAGGATTGCCCGAAGTCATGTCATATACAGTTGTTGTCGCCTGTGACACCTTGTTGCCTGGATGCATGCATATACACTCAATCAGATACTCATCTGCCATCATAGGTCTGAGATACTGAATTGACAGCTGAATAGTTCCTGCAAAGCCTCCAGTAAGTGCTCCAATAGGCAACGCCATTACGAAATCCAGAACTGTTGCTGTAGTTCCTCCATGAACGCCTCCATACACATTCCTCTCATCTGCCTTAGGTCTGTATATAAAATTAACAAGATTCTTTGAAGCATCACAATCTCTTACTGATATATCATATCTGCCTTCAAGCTGTCCTTCTCTGCTCTGGCAGCGCTTAAGAGAATTGCTGATATAGTCGAAAAGTTCCTGGTTTGTCATGTCTTTATCTCCTGATAATTAATAAAAAAGCACCGGGAGACACTCCGGTGCTTAGCGTATTTAACGTATACGCGGGTGGGGACGGGTGAGATTACTCAGCCTTCAGAGCGTTGAGCTTCTTCTCAAGACGAGAAACAGATCTTCTTACAGCGTTCTTGTGGTAAGTTCCCTTAGCACCAGCCTGCATAAGCTTCTTCTCAACAAGTACGAAAGCCTTCTCAGCTCCTGCAACGTCACCAGCCTCAACTGCAGCAAGGAATGCCTTCTGAGCTTCCTTAACGTGGTTCTTAACTCTGATGTTTCTAGCAGTCTTCTTGTTGATTACTCTGATTCTCTTCTTTGCGGATTTAATATTTGCCATTTGTTACCCCACTTTCATTCTTAAAATGTATTAATTCGCAACGGAAATTATAATGCATAGAATCACTCAAATCAAGAGTAAATGTGATATAATTGCCCTGTTTATTGAAGTTTTTAAAGATTATTCGCTCTTAACAAAAAGGAATTAAGATATATGGCACAAAGAAGCAAACCAATAAGATACAGACACAAAAGAAAGACCACTTTAAGCCAGAAATTAAAGAAACTTGGCAGACAGCTCTGGAAGGCTTTTAAGAAAAAATTCAAAAAGGATCCTGCCAAAGTATCAGTCATCATTCTGGGTATCACGGCAATATTTGCTCTTATGATCATGCACAGTCTGAACAAGGTTGAGCCGATTTCTCAGGATGGATATGTCCATGCCGAGAAATTCAACGGCTATGTTGTAGCTGATGGTATTGACGTATCATATGCGCAGGGCGATGTTGACTTTAAGTCAATAAAGAAGAGCGGCATAGATTTCGTATTTATCAGAGCCGGCTTCAGAGACACAAGCGAAGGCAACCTTCATGTGGATGAAAGATTCGAGGAGAATATTAAGGCTGCAAGGAAGGCTCACCTTGCAGTAGGCTTATACTATTTTTCACAGGCAACAACATCAAAGGAAGCTAAAGAAGAAGCAGAAGCACTTCTCGAACTTGCCAAGCCATATGAAATCGATCTCCCTCTTGTAATGGATTACGAGAAGCATGAAGGCGGCAGGCTTTCCAAAATTATCGCAGAGAACAATATGAAAGGCGAAATGCTTAACAAAATTGCTCTGGCATTCACAAACACCGTCGAGAAAGCCGGCTACGAGTCAGCAGTCTATGCCAATTATGATTTTCTCATGCACTATCTTGATGGAGTTGCTCTTTCGAAGCAGACCAATATCTGGACCGCACAGTATAACAGCTTTGCCCAGTTCCCTGGAGATTATCTGCTGTGGCAGTGCACTGATTCCCTGCAGCTCGAAGGAACAGAAAGCACTTATGTAGACAGAGATTTTCTCTATCTCCCAACAGACGGCATATGGCCATCTCACTCAGCGGACTCGGAGAACAGAACATCCATCGGCGACTGCACAATTGAGCTTAAAAAACATCACTTCAGATATGTCGGTCTAAATATCGAGCCTAAGCTTAAGGTTCACGACGGAAAAATCAAGCTTAAAGA
>JAGHUT010000015.1 GCA_018064645.1 Candidatus Crickella merdequi
CATGCGCGTCTGCCATTCCGCCACATCCACACGTCGCTCGCTTATTATATGTCTAAACACACAAGTTTGTCAAGCGATTTTATATATTTTTTTAAATTACTTCAGATTATTCTTAATCAGCAGCTTTTCAATCTGCTGTTCAAGTTCTTCAGCAACTCCATCATTATAGATTACCTCATCAGCTAAGTCAAGCCTTTTTTGTTCAGAAATCTGATTTTTTATTACATTAAGAACCTCTTCTCTTGTAAAACCATCCCTTTCCATTACACGAGCAATTCTAGTATCAATATCAGCTGTAATTACCCACACCTGATCATAATCTTTCTGGCTGCCCGACTCAAAAAGCAACGGAATTTCAAAGAAGAGAGCTTTAACGCCCCTCTCCTCCGAAACTCTAACTATCTCTTCAACATCACTGATTACAACATCAGTCGTTCCTGCTTTGAGTACAGCCATTGCATCAGGATTATTATATACAAGATTACGCATCTTCTTCCTGTCCATACTTCCGTCAGGAAGAATATACTGGTCTCCGAAATGCTGACGGATATATGGAATTGCTTTACCGCCAGGCGCAGTAATCTCTCTTGCCATCTTGTCTGCATATATTACATTGTATCCGTTCTGCTCTATATAAAAGCAGGCAAGCGACTTGCCGGAGCCAACTCCGCCAGTCAAAGCGATTTTTAACATAATAATCCTCTATTTCAAATCATACCAGCATGATGCTGAATTAATCTCTACTGTAAGTGCTACTGCAAAATCAACAGCAGTTTCCATACACTCCTTAAGGAGCTTATGAATTGCAGGAGCCTCAGACTCAGGTCCTTCAATAATAAGCTCATCGTGAATCTGCAGAATAAGTCTTGACTCATAATTACCTGATTTAAGGGCTTTGTGAACTTTAATCATTGCAAGCTTTATGATATCAGCTGCAGTTCCCTGAATCGGTGTATTCATTGCAAGTCTTTTGGCAAGCTCTCTATCCATGAATTTACGTGATTCAAATTCAGGAATCTGTCTTATTCTTCCGAAATATGTGCGTACAGCCCTGTTCGACTCACCTTCTTCAATAAGAGAATCAAGATAATTCTTTACTGCAGCATGAGCTTCAAAATAATCGTCGATATATTTCTGTGCCTCTGCACGACCGATGTGGAGGCTTTCGCTCAGTCCATGACTGCTCATACCATATACTACACCGAAATTAACGGCCTTGGCCCTTGTTCTGTCCAGAGATGTAACCTCATCGAAAGGAACGTCAAAAACTCTTGAAGCGGTCATTCTATGAATGTCTTTGCCTTCGTTAAATGCCTGTATAAGGTTCTCATCACCTGAAAGTGCAGCTAGTACCCTCAGTTCAATCTGAGAATAATCGGCGCCTGTGAATACTCTTGACTCATCTCCTGCAACAAAAGCTTTTCTGATAAGTCTGCCGTAATCATCTCGGATAGGAATGTTCTGTAGATTAGGCTCTGTACAGCTTAATCTTCCTGTTGCTGCAACTGTCTGCATGAAATGAGGGTGAATTCTACCATCTGATCCCTCCAGTCCAAGAAGCCCCTCAATATATGTGCTGTGAAGCTTTGTAAGCTTTCTGTATTCAAGAACATTTGAAACGATTCCATAATCTGATGCAAGTTTATCAAGAATATCTGCAGCAGTAGAATAAGATCCTGTCTTGCTTTTTTTCTTTGGATAAGGAATCTCCATCTCTTCAAACAGGACTGCTGCCAGCTGTTTAGGTGAATTAATGTTAAAAGTTCTTCCTGCTTCTTCATAGATTGCAGCTGCCAGCTGACTGACTCTAGTCGAAATATTCTCACCAATATCCTTAAGAACATCAGCATCAAGCCTGATTCCTTGAGTTTCCATTGAAGCAATAATGCCTACAAGCGGCATCTCACAGTTATCAAACAGATCCGAAAGCCCAAGTGAATCAAGTACTTCTCTCTGCTTAACAGCAATCAGTGCAATATAGCCAGCTCTGCTTATAATTTTGTCCTGTATCACCTCGGCTTCTTTAACTGTAAAACTCTCGCCGTAATACGAATCATCCTCTGCTGCTGTAACATATGAGTAATACTTGAGGAGCATTTTACCAATAGCATATTTGTTCTGATTTGGATAAATCATATATTCAGACACATTTACATCGTGAATATAATCCAAATCAACATCAGCAACTGCCTTGACTGCATATGCAACCCTTCTCAGATCGCTTCCGTAAAGCTTATATTTACGGTCAGCTATAGTTCCAATGACCAGCTCTGTTTCCAGCGGAGTAATCGACTTATATGTAAAAAGATTCTTCTCTCTGCTGTAAAGTGCCACTCCTTCGACAGTTGGAATATCCGTGTGACTCTCGTTTGTAATAAGTTCAATTACAACGTCAGACTCTGATGGACATTTATCAATAAAATCTCTGAAATCCAAAACTGTAACATCAGCTGGATCAAATATATTCTCATTCTCTTGTACATCTTCCTCGCTGGATGAACCGGCCTGCAGTCTCTTTATGAATGTGTTGAATTCAAGTTCTTTATATACTTCAATAAGAGCCTGTATATCAGGCGAAGTGAATTTGAGATCTTCCCAGGCCAACTCTATAGGACAGTCTGTCTTGATTGTTGCAAGCCATTTGGAAAGTACGGCTGTATCTATATTAGCCCTTACATTTTCTCCAAGCTTTCCTTTAATCTCACTGGCATGCTCAATTACGCCCTCAAGAGAACCGTATTCCTCAAGAAGAGCAATACCTTTTTTCTCACCAACTCCTGCAATACCAGGAATGTTATCCGACTTATCACCCATGAGACCTTTGAGATCGATGAACTGCTTAGGAGTAAGCCCATAGCGTGATTTCATTTCATTAAGATCATATACCTGGAACTCTGTCATGCCCTTCTTGTTAATAAGAACATTTACATGCTCATCAACAAGCTGGAGCTCATCCTTATCGCCGGAAATAATAAGCGTATCCATACCGGCTTTAGATGCTTCCGAAGCAATAGTTCCTATAAGGTCATCGGCCTCATAGCCTGATTTCTCAAAAACTGCAATGTTCATAGCCTCGAGAACTCTATGCATATAAGGAATCTCTGAAAGAAGCTCTATTGGGGTCTGCTGTCTTCCAGCCTTGTACTCAGGATACTCAAGGTGTCTGAAAGTCTTGTCTTTCATGTCGAAGGCAACTGCAATATATTCAGGATTATAGTCTTTTGTAATCTTTGTAAGCATATTAATAAAAGCAAAAACGCCCTGGGTATGAATACCAGTTGAAGTAATCATTGGGCGCATTGCAAAATATGCTCTGAATAAAAGGCTGTTTCCATCAATAAGTATTAAATCTTTTTTCATTTGTGCTCCTGTTTAAAAGATTGTGCGCTTTTGAGACCGTATGCCTCTTCTGCCGAAAGTGCAGCATCAATAATGCTGTACTGAAGAATGTCAGTAGCAAGGGCTGCAAAAGCATCGAAATTGACCTCCTGCTTGCCTGATGCCATTACGAATACAGTATCTCCATCTAAAGTGCTGTGAACCGGTTTAATGGCTCTTGCATAAGCATCGTGAAGTATAGATGCGAGTTTATTGGCCTGAGGTTTGGAAAGCTTGGCATTGGTTATAACGCAGGAAATAGTGGTATTGAGAGGGATATCGTAACCCATAGCTCTGAATTTCCTGATTACTTCCTCTCTCGTGTCTTTGACAGTCTCGTTGTGAACTGCCTTCTTAAGAGTTCTTATGCATCCCTCTACAGCAGTTCCTCTGTCGTTAGTAACTCCTGCAATAATGTTATTAGCTCCATCATAAATATCACCAGCAGCATTAACTGCAGCAATTGCACCAATCTGAAGATGTTCATCTCCACAGGCAAATGCGCCGATTCCAGCCTTCATGGCTCTATGGCTACCGCAGAACTTGCCAACAGTTGCTCCCGTTCCGGCACCATGATTGCCTGTCTCAAACCTGCCGGCAAAAGCACTGCGACATGCCTGTCTGCCCATTAATACATCAGGAAAGGTATCAGATTTTCCAATATTTAAATCAAATAATGATGCACCGACTACTATAGGGACATTAATATCTGTTCCCTTTACCTTGTAGCCTATACCTGATTCTGCAAGCTCGCGTCTTACACCAGAAACTGCTTCAAGACCAAAGGCAGAACCTCCTGACAGCACAACAGCATTTACAATCTCAACATTATTCTCAGATTTGAGAAGCTCCGTATCAGTAGTTGCAGGAGCCCCTCCACGCACATCAACTCCGGCAACTGCACCTTCTTTGCATATAATGCATGTACAGCCTGTTGCAGCATCAATATTCTCGGCATTACCAATCGCGAACCCTTCTACCGAGTGAATATCAATTTTTGTAAATGCCATAGTACATCCTCCATAAAAAAACCCGAAATACCGTCAAGCCAATAATTGACGCCCTATCATAAGATAAGGTGGGTTATCTCAAATTACTACGCTGAAGTCCTCTGACTGTGGAGGCCGGTCATTGTGCAATCTATCGAAATCCCGTGCAAGAAGTGTAGGTTCAATTATATAAACTCAACGCATATTCCAGGAATTAATAATCTATAAAGATCTCTGGTTAACGATTACTCCTCGTCCAGCTCGCAGTTGTAGTATACGTTCTGCACATCATCGTTATCCTCAAGAGTGTTAATCAGCTTGTTGAGAGCCTTAACTGCATCCTCAGCAACATTTGCTTCCATTGATGGAATGTACTCAACGCCTGACTCAGCAATCTCGAATCCAGCTTCCTTAACTGCCTCATGAACTGCTGTGAGTTCTGTTGGCTCAGTCTGAATCTCAAAGTGATCTTCATGAGCAATCATATCCTCAGCACCAGCCTCAAGCGCCATCATCATAATCTCATCCTCATCCATGTCGTCTTCCTTCTCAATAAGAATAACGCCCTTTCTTGAGAACATATATGATACGCATCCAGGTGTACCAAGGTTACCGCCGTTCTTATCAAATGTTGATCTGACAAAAGCTGCTGTTCTGTTCTTGTTATCTGTAAGTGCATCAACAATGATAGCTACTCCTGAAGGGCCGTAACCCTCGAACTGCAGCTCCTCATATGACTCGCCTGCAAGCTCTCCTGTACCCTTCTTAATAGCTCTGTTGATGTTATCATTTGGCATTCCAATGCCCTTTGCCTTATCGATAGCTACTCTGAGTGATGGGTTGAAATCAGGATCTCCACCATCCTTAGCTGCTACGATAATCTGTCTTGCATACTTTGTAAACATTGCAGCACGTCTTGAATCCTGTGCTGACTTTCTGTTAGCTATAGTACCATGTCTACCCAATGGTAGTACCTCCTTAATCTATTACATCGTTATTATTTTTCGCAACTATTATAAACTCTATATGCTATTTTGACAAGTTCTTGAACGCGGTTGCCATCATCATCTTGATTCTGTTCAGCTGATTTACATTGCTTGCACCCGGGTCATAGTCAATTGCAATGATATTGGCTTTATCATCGTAATTTCTCAGAGCCTTAATCATGCCCTTTCCTACACCCTGATTAGTAATGCAGGCAAACCGCTGAACGCCTAGAATATTCTTTACGCCGGAATCAATAAGGTCGACCATTTCTCCTGTAAGAAGCCATCCCTCACCACACTGGTTGCCAACTGAAATGAATTCTTCCGCATTATCAGCTGTATGTTCAATATACTCATCAGGTTCGAAACGCTTACTCTCTCTGCAGGCCTCTCTTACTGTTTCTCTAAAGAACTCAATTGCCTTAATATAAAGCCTGTTCAGAGTCATTTCTCTCTTTGATCCGCTGAGATGTCTGTAGTTGAATACCTTATTCAGCATAGTATATTCGAAGAAATCGATAAAAGCAGGTACTACGGCTTCGCCGCCCTCAGCTTCGATTATTTCGACAAGATTGTTATTTGCGTTAGGATGGTATTTAACAAGAATTTCTCCAACAATTCCTACTCTAGGCTTAACAAGCGTCTCATCAATAGGTAGAGTATCGAAATCTTTAACGATAGCATTGGCATTACGTTTAAATTCAGATCTACTCATAGTATTGATATTATGAACGATTCTGTCGAACCAGCTGTCCATAAGGGCCTCTGCGCTGCCTTTTTCCAGTTCATAAGGTCTTGTTCTGTACAGGCACTTCATCATGAGATCGCCATATAGAACAGCAACAATCAGCTGCACCATCATTTTTACATTAAGGCTGAATCCTGGATTTTTCTCAAGACCAACCATGTTAAATGAGATTACAGGAACCTGTTCCATTCCAAGGTCTTTAAGAGCTTTACGAAGAAGCGCTACATAATTGCTGGCTCTGCAGCCTCCACCTGTCTGTGACATGAAAACGCCTACCTTGTTAATATCGTATTCACCTGACTTAAGAGCAGAAATAATCTGTCCAAGTGTTACGATTGTAGGATAGCATGCATCATTATTGATATATCTGAGACCCTCTTCCTCAGAATCCTTTGTAACTTCAGGAAGAAGCACGGCATTGTAACCGGCAGCTTTTAGAATCGGCTCAAAATATCTGAAATGAAGCGGAGCCATCTGTGGAACAAGAAGCGTATATCCCTCCTTCTTCATCTGCTTTGTAAAAAGTCTTCTCTCATAAGCGCTGTTAATAGTTTCTTTGATTCTGAAACCATTCTTGTCTCTTTCATTTAATGCTGCTTTAAGCGATCTTATACGGATCTTCGCTGCACCGAGATTTGCGCCCTCATCAATCTTAAGAACTGTGTAAAGTTTGTTGTTGCGAGAAAGAAGCTCATCGACCTGATCTGTTGTAACTGCATCAAGTCCGCAGCCGAAGGAGTTAAGTTGAATAAGCTCCACATCATCTCTGTTGCTGGTGAATATTGCCGCCTTGTACAGTCTTGAATGATACATCCACTGGTCAAGAATTCTTACAGGTCTAGCTGTATCAACCTTCCAGCTGATGGAATCCTCAGTAAGAACTACCATGTCCTGCTGAATTATTAGATTGTCGATTCCATGATTAATCTCAGGATCGATATGATATGGTCTGCCTGAAAGAACAATACCCTTCTTGCCGTACTCTTTCATGTATTCAAGCGCATCATCTCCCTGACGCTGCATCTCGCTCTTGAAGGAATAATAGCTGGCACGTCCATCCTTAATGGCTGCTTTAATCTCGTCACGAGTAATATTCATATCGTAAAGTGAATAATCTCTGTTCTCTTCTCCAAGATTAAAGTTCTTAAGAATATTCTCTTTGCTTGCTATATCAATCTGTCTGTTACCGCCAAAGAATTTTACAAGTTCATCAGCAAGTCTGTCATCATTATCAAACGGAAGGAAGGGATGATAGAACTCAACTTTTTTCTCATAGAAGAAATCAGCCATATTCTTATCGATTACTTCCGGATAAGTTGCGACAATCGGACAGTTATAGTGGTTAGGAGCAGTCTGGTCTTCAACAATCTCATAATTGATTGAAGGATAGAAAATCCTCTTAATGCCATTGTTAATAAGCCATTTTATATGGCCGTGAACTAATTTTGCCGGATAGCAGGCTGTATCAGAGGCAATTGTATCCATTCCACTTTCGTACATCTCCTTGTTGCTTGGAGGAGTCAGTACAATGCGGAATCCAAGCCTGGTGAAAAATGCATGCCAGAAAGGATAGTTCTCATACATGTTAAGAACTCTTGGAATACCTATTTCACCTCTGTAGGCCTTTTCCTCATCAAGTACAGGTCTGTCAAAGAGCAGCTTCTCCTTAACTTTATAGAGATTAGGAAGCTGAGTAGTGATGATTGATTCTCCTGCTCCCTTCTCACATCTGTTACCCGTGATGAATCTGCTTCCATCATTGAATTTCGAAATAGTAAGAATGCAGTTGTTGCCGCAGCCGTGACATCTACCGTTAGAAGTTTTTACCTGAAAATCATCTAAGGATTCAAGTGGGAGTGTTGTAGATCTCTCACCTTCAACATAATCCTCAGCAGCAACTATCGCTGCACCAAAAGCACCCATAAGGCCCGAGATATCAGGTCTTACAACATTCTTATCAAGAACGATCTCAATACTTCTAAGAACAGCCTCATTATAGAAAGTTCCACCCTGAACAACGATATGTGGTCCTGTCTCTGAAGTGTTACGCAGCTTGATTACTTTGTACAGAGCATTCTTTATTACTGAATATGACAGTCCTGCAGAAATATCTGCAACCGTTGCCCCTGCTTTCTTAGCCTGCTTAACCTTGGAATTCATGAATACAGTACATCTTGTTCCAAGATCAACAGGGTTGCGGGATTTAAGTGCTTCCCGTGCAAACTCAGGAACTGACATATTTACTGACTTGGCATAGGTTTCAATAAAAGAACCGCAGCCCGATGAACATGCTTCATTAAGCATGATGTTATTGATAGCACCATCTTTAATCTTCATGCACTTCATATCCTGACCACCTATATCAAGGATGAAGGATACATCAGGCAGGAACTGTCTTGCAGCTTTGTAATGAGCCATAGTCTCTATTTCGCCGCCATCAATCTTGTAAGCTGCCTTGATAAGTGCTTCGCCATATCCTGTTACTACTGCTCTTCCGATATAAGCATCTTCAGGCAGAAGTTCGTAGAATTCCTTAAGAATCCCCTTTACTACGTCAAGAGGATCACCTTCATTGTTCTGATAGAAACTGTATATAAGTTCTTTGTCAGAATTAATTGCTGCAGCCTTTGTTGTAGTTGAACCAGCATCGATTCCAAGAAAAACAGGTCCTTTTGCCTCGCTGATGCTGCCTCTCTTGACCTTCGCTTCAGCATGTCTTTCTTTGAATTCGTTATATTCCTTCTCCGACTCAAATAATGGCTTAAGATACTTTGTATCAGCTACTTCATCAGGACTTGCATTATGAATCCTGTCAACAAGACCTGAAAGCGTTACTTCAGGTTCTTTATCTGCCATATAAGCAGCACCAAGCGCAACAAAATATTTAGCATTGTCAGGAATTATTATGTTCTCAGGCTTTAGATCAAGAGTCTCAATAAATCTCTTTCGGAGCTCTGAATTGTATTCAAGCGGTCCTCCAAGGAAAGCAACATTTCCCTTGATTGGATGGCCGCAGGCAAGTCCGGAAATCATCTGATTTACAACAGCCTGAAAAATTGATGCTGCTATGTCGGCAGTTTTTGCACCATCATTAATAAGAGGCTGAATGTCAGTCTTTGCAAAAACACCGCATCTCGATGCTATCGGATACAGTATTGTATAATCTTTTGCCGCCTCATTCAGTCCAGATGCATCTGTGTTAAGAAGAACTGCCATCTGGTCGATAAAAGCGCCTGTACCTCCTGCACAGGTACCATTCATTCGCTGCTCAATTGATGAGCCGAAGAATGTAATCTTTGCATCCTCGCCACCAAGTTCGATTGCTACATCAGTCTGTGGAATAAGCATCTCGACAGCATTACTGCAGGCAATAACTTCCTGCTCAAATTTAATTCCAAATAAATGTGCAAGAGACATGCCGCCAGAACCGGTAATAACGGCTCTGAGGTTCATGTCTCCCTTGTCATCATATAATTCATCAAGTAACTCGCCTACCTTCTCAAATACGTTTGACATATGTCTTTCGTATTTGGAGTAAACGATCTTGTTGCTATCATCTAGAATAATCAGCTTAACTGTTGTTGAACCAACATCTATACCTAGCTTCATATTAATACCTCGCATACCCTGAAAAAATAATGGGCAAACCATAAGCCGGGTTCTGTATTAGACGATCATCCATCTAGTATCGCAATTGCTTGCGACATCAAGCGACTTACCTGAAGGCGGAGACGGGCAGCCTCACAAAAGCCTGTTTCAGTCTTGCTCCGGATGGGGTTTACACGGCGGTTATGTCTCCATAACCCCGGTGAGCTCTTACCTCACCATTTCAACCTTGCCACGGCAT